>NZ_AP012332.1:0-333481 GCF_001042655.1 Gardnerella vaginalis ATCC 14018 = JCM 11026
ATGTCTGAAGCCTTTGAGGATCCTAGTGCTCAAGCCGCCATAGTATGGTCTAATACTCTCGCCGTGTTGCGCCATAATGCACTTCTAAGCAATCGGGATAAAAGTTGGTTTGAGAGTGTAAAACCTGAAGCTATTTTTGGAACAACAATTGTTTTATGCGTTTCTAATATTGAGACTCAGCAAGCTCTGCAAAACGAACTTAGTTCTGCTCTGCTAACTTCTTTGAAAATTTGTACTGGAAAAGACATGTTTCCAGCATTTAAAATTATCCAAAATAGTGAGAAAGAGAATAACAATACTTTACAAAATGTAAGTAATACTTCAAAAACTTCTCAATCGCTAGATAATACTACAAATAATAATTCTGATTCGTCAGATTCTAATGATTCTTCTGATCCTAAAAAAGTTGAATCTTTTTTGGACGATTCTTATGATTCAATTCCTGTACAGAAAGATTTTGATTACGCAACTGGTTTGAAAACCATGCAAAATACAAATCTCAATGTGCAATCTATTAATCAAAAGCAGACAAATATACCTGCATCAGTTAATAGAGATCCAACAACTCATTTGAATACTTATGCCACTTTTGACACGTTTGTTCCTGGCGATTCCAATCGTTTTGCTCGCACAGTAGCATTGGCAGTTGCAGAAGGCTCAGGACGCGATTTTAATCCTTTGTGTATTTACGGTGGATCTGGTCTTGGCAAAACACATTTGCTTAACGCAATTGGAAATTATGCGCTTGTTAAAGATTCTTCCCTTAAAGTTCGATATATTACAAGCGAAGAGTTTACTAATGAATTTATTGAGGCTTTACAAAATACAAGTCAAAATCAAGGTCAGATTGCTAACTTTAATAGAAGATACCGCGAAGTTGACGTTCTACTAATCGATGATATTCAATTTTTAGGTGGTAAAGAAGCAACTCTTGAACAATTTTTCCATACTTTTAACGCTTTATATCAGGCTAATAAAAGAATCGTAATAGCTTCTGATGTTGCTCCTAAAAATCTTAGAGGATTTGAATCTAGACTTATTTCTAGATTTGAATCTGGTTTAACAGTAGATATTAAACCGCCTGATTTAGAAACTCGTATTGCTATTTTACGAATGATGGCTTCTATGAATGGGTCCAATGTTCCTAGTGATGTTTTGGATCTTATTGCGGAACGTTTTACTGAAAATATTCGCGAACTTGAAGGCGCTTTAACTCGTGTTACGGCGGTTGCTTCTCTTAGTAACCAACCAGTTAGTAAGGCTTTAGCTGAGCAAGCTTTACAGGACTTTTTTGCATCCGATATTGAAGTTAGACCAACAGATATTATCGGTCAGGTTGCTCAATATTTCCATATGACTTTTGATGAGATGGTTGGAAGATCAAGAACTAAAAATGTTGCTTTAGCTCGTCAAATTGCAATGTATTTAGCTAGAGAAATGACTAGCATGAGCTTGGTTGATATTGGAGAAGTTTTTGGTGGAAGAGATCATACCACTGTTATGCATGCTTATACCAGAATTAGTGGCGAAATGCAGGAAAAGCAAGAAATTTATAACTATGTTATGGAATTGACTGTTCGTTTGAAACAAAATCCTTCCAAAAAATAGAGTTTTGCACAAGTTTATTCATAATTTGTTTATTAAAGTAAATAAAGTTATCCACATAGTTAGTAACAAATGTGGGCAAAAGCTGCGAATAACTGGTGGAAAACGCCGTTTAAAAAGTGAATAAACTGTTTTTAACTACGGTAAAAATGTTAATAATCTAAAAATTAGAAAATTATGTGGATAACTTCAGCATTTATGCACATACTTCTCTTTGTGTTGTCAACATTTTTAAATTGTGGATAAAGGCTCTAAATCAGCAGTTCTTTAACTTTATCCACATGTTAACAACCTTTATTACTTTTACTATTTTATTTTTATCTAATATTCATATTTAATTACTTACTCAACTAACTTTCATAAAATATGATTTTTAATTGGCAGCATGATATAGAATAAAACACAGATTTAAACAGAAATGAGGAAAAATGAAAGTTGAAGTTAATTCCGCTTCTTTTGCTGATGCAGTAGCTTGGACAACTAGAGTCATAGATTCTAGACCAGCTAATCCTATTCTTGCAGGACTAAAACTAGAAGCAAAAGATGGAATTCTTCAACTTTCTGCTTTTAACTATCAGCTCTCTAGCAGACATCATGTTGAAGCTGGAATAGATGAGCAGGGTAGTGTACTCGTATTAGGCAAATTGATGGCAGATATAACTAAATCTTTACCATCAGAAAAAACCTATTTATCCTCTAATGAAACTACTCTTACTATTTCTTCTGGAAAATCAACTTTCACACTCCAACTAATGCCTGAAGGAGAATATCCTGATTTACCACAAATTCCTGAAAAACTTGGTCAGGTAGATGCTCCTACTTTTGTTCAGGCAGTAGTACAAGCTTCTGTGGCTGTTTCAAGAGAAGAAGATAGACCTGTTTTGACTGGAATTCATGCTCATTTTGAAGATGATTCTGTTACTTTCACTGCTACAGACAGATATCGTCTTGCAAGATCAACTTTTAAGTGGACACCAGAACATTTTGACATAAATACTTCTACTCTAATCAAAGGAAGCATTCTTAGAGATATTTCTCGATCAATAGATGAACATCAAAATGTTATTGTAAACCTAAATGATAAAGAACCATCTATTCTTGGTTTTGAAAATTCTGGTAGAGTAAGTACTTCTCAACTAATTGATGGAGAATTTCCTTCTGTAGATCGACTTTTTGTTGATGAATATCCTATTCATGCAATTATTAATCGAACAATGCTTATTAATGCTATTAAGCGAGTTGCACTTGTTGCAGAAAAAGATGCTCCTATTTACATGTCTTTCTCTGGGGATGAATTAACTTTAAGTGCTGGAAATGATTCAGAATCTCAAGCAAAAGAACTTATCGATATAGACATGGACGGTCAAGATATTATAGTTGCTTTTAATCCTAATTATTTAATTGAAGGTTTAAGCGCTATAAGCGAGCCATTTGTTCATGCAAAAATCACATCTGCAGTTAAGCCTGTTGAATTTAATGGTCAGCAGGAAGCTGATGGCGATGAGTCTATGAATTACAGATATCTTGTTGTTCCAATGCATCCTTAAAGATAAATAAATGTATGTTTCAAGACTTGTACTAGATCATTTTCGTTCTTGGAGTAGTTGTGTATTAGACTTTTCTCCAAAAATTAATGTTCTATTTGGCTCAAATGGTTTAGGTAAAACTAATATTGTTGAAGCTATAGAAGTTATATCTACTGGAACAAGTCATAGAATATCATCTTTGATGCCACTGATAGAGTGCAATAACAGTTGTGCTACCATACGACTTAATACTAAAAATTTTGATAATAATGATTTAGATGAAACTACATATGAGCTTACGATTAATTCAAAAGGAGCTAACAGAGCAAGAATTAATAGTGGAAAATCATTGTATATGAAGGACATAATTGGATTAGTTAAATCCATTTCTTTCACTCCAAGAGATCAAAATTTGATTTTTTCAGATCCTAATATTCGTAGGACTTTCATAGATCAAGCTGGAGCACTATTAATACCAAATTATTTACAAGTTTTACAAGAATATAATCATATTGCAAAACAACGTGCATATCTTCTTAAAAGTCTATCTAATAATAATTTAGCTAGTTCAACAAATGGATATAATCCTATATCTGATTTGGAAATATGGACGGGTAAATTCATTGAATCAGGAATAATTCTTACAAAAAATCGAAAAAAAATAATAAATTTGTTAAATGAAATTTTTCCTAAAATAGTAGATAAACTTTCCCGATCTTCTAATTTTGCTTCGATACAATATAATCCGTCTTTTGAAGAGTTAGAAGTTGAATCAAAAGAAGATTATTTTCCGCAAACGGCTATAAGCGAGCATTTTCAACGAATTTATGCTGGGGAAGTTGCTAGAGGATACAACCTAATAGGTCCTCATAGAGATGATTTTACAATATTAATAAATAATCATCCTGCAAAAGAATTTGCTTCTAATGGTGAAGCATGGACTCTAGCATTAGCTTTAAAAATGGCTTTATTTAAGACTTTAGAAGAAAAAAATAATCAAAAACCAATAGTTATTTTGGATGATGTTTTTTCACAATTAGATGAATCTAGAAGAAAACAAATTTTAGAGTTTGCAAAAGAACAAGAACAAGTTTTTATTACAGTTGCATCCTTAAGTGATATACCAAAAGATGATAATCTTTCAGAAGAATCATTTATTGATATATCTAAAATAGTAGAAAAAAATAATAATCAAGATGAAAATTTCTTTAATAATAATCTTGACTCTAATCATAAAGATCTACTAAAAGATATTATTAATAATCGAAAAAATAATATCGAGAATAATTCTAATAGTTAAGGGGAAAATAATGAAAATTCCCGTAAATAAATTATTAAAATTAGACACTAGAAAGCTTCCTGAGATTGTTTTTTCTCCTATAGAAAAAAGGGGAGAAAAGAAAACAATAAACGAGCAAAACGCTTATAAAGCTTGGGAAAGTTTTGGAAAACCTGGTAGGGATCCACAAAATCTTTATTCGTTGCTAGGTAATTTTGCTAATAAAAAACATTGGAATGAGCCGCTTGCTATAGCAAGAATGCGAGAAGATTGGTGGAAAATAGTTGGTAAAAGTGCATCTTTAAATTGTTATATAGATCAAATAAAAGACGGTATTTTAATAGTTAGAACAAAATCAAACGTTTGGTATACACAACTTAGCTACTGCAAACCTATGCTTGAGAAAAAAATATTTGAATATTCAAAAAATATTAATATTAAAGAAGTCAAAATAGTTGGTCCATCTTTGCAAAAAACAGGCAAAAAATCAATAAATAGTAGGTTTAATATTAAGAATCACTAATAACGGCTCTTAATAAAGAGCGGTCATTATGCATGTGTAGAATGTTATGTAATATAGTTAAATCGCTAGAAACCCCTTTTTTGTGCTTTCTAGCGTGTATCGACCTCGTAAATGCCTCTTGGCATGAGGTAATACGGGAAGGGATCTAAAGTGTTAAACACTGAAGATAATTCAATGGAAAATTCTGTTGAAGAACATAAACTCGATGACGCTCAGCTTGATGATTCACTTTCTCCTGAACATTATGATGCTAGCGATCTTCGCGTTCTCGAAGGATTAGAAGCAGTCCGAATCAGACCAGGTATGTACATTGGTTCAACTGGTCCAAGAGGCTTACACCACCTTGTATACGAGATTGTAGATAATTCGGTTGATGAGGCTTTGGCTGGTTATGCTTCTCACATTGAAGTGACAATATTGCCAGACAATGCAATAAAAGTTGTAGATGATGGTAGAGGCATTCCAGTTGACGAAGTACCAGGAGAAGGCGTTTCTGGTGTTGAAACGGTTATGACTAAGCTTCATGCTGGTGGAAAGTTTGGCGGCGGCGGATACGCCGTTTCTGGTGGTTTGCATGGCGTTGGTATATCCGTTGTTAACGCACTTTCTACACGCGTAGAAATTGAAGTTCGTCGTCAAGGGTTCCATTGGACTCAAACGTATGTAGATCAGCATCCAACAGCACCATTGGAAAAAGGAAAGCCAATGGAAGAAGGTGAATCTACTGGTACATCCGTAACATTCTGGCCAGATGGTGCTATTTTTGAAACAACTACATACGATTTTGAAACTTTGCGATCTAGATTCCAGCAGATGGCTTTCTTAAACAAAGGATTGAAGATCTCTTTAACTGATTTGCGCAAGCCTGATGAAGCAGGGGACGAAGTCACAGGAGAAAATGAATCAACTAGTGAAGAAAAGCATCAAAGCGTTAGCTACAAGTATGATCACGGAATTAAAGATTACGTTGACTACTTGGTTAAATCTCGAAAAGCTGTTCCTGTAGAGCCAGATGTTATTGATTTTGAGGCGGAAGATCTTGAAATTGGTATTTCTGCCGAAATTGCTATGCAATGGACTGTTGCATATTCGGAAGCAGTTCACACTTTTGCTAACACTATTTCAACTACTGAAGGTGGTACTCACGAAGAAGGATTCCGAGCTGCACTTACATCTCTTGTAAATCGTTATGCTCGAGAAAAGAATATCTTAAAAGAAAAAGATACTAATCTTTCTGGTGACGATGTTCGAGAAGGCTTAACAGCAGTTGTTTCAGTAAAGCTTACAACTCCACAGTTTGAAGGTCAGACTAAAACCAAGCTTGGCAATTCTGAAGCTAAAACCTTTGTTCAGCGAGTAATGACTGAAAAGCTTGGAGATTGGTTCGACGCTCATCCAAGTGAAGCAAAGAACATTATTCAAAAAGCAATTGAAGCATCGCGTGCGCGTATTGCAGCTAAGAAAGCTCGCGAAAATACGCGTAGAAAGTCAATCTTTGAAACTGCTGGAATGCCAGATAAATTGAAGGATTGCCAGTCTAATAATCCAGAAGAATGCGAGCTGTTTATAGTTGAGGGTGATTCCGCAGGTGGCTCCGCAATTCAAGGACGAGATCCTATTACTCAAGCGATTTTGCCTTTGCGCGGTAAGATTTTGAATACTGAGCGCGCTTCAATTGATCGAATGATGAAGTCGGAAACTATTGAATCCTTAATAACTGCTGTTGGAGGCGGTTATGGTGAAGACTTCGATTTAAGTAAGGTTCGATATCACAAAGTCATTATTATGGCTGATGCTGATGTTGACGGCGCTCATATTGCTACATTGAATTTAACACTGTTCTTCCGTTATATGCGTCCAATGATTACAGCAGGATACATTTACGTTGCTATGCCGCCTCTTTACCGTTTGAAGTGGAGCAAGGGAGCACATGACTTTGTTTATACCGATGCTGAGCGTGATCGAGTTCTTGCAGAAGGTAAAGCTGCAGGCAGACAACTTCCTAAAGGCGAAGGTATTCAGCGATACAAGGGCTTGGGTGAGATGAGCTATCAGGAGCTGTGGGAAACAACGATGGACCCTGAACACAGAATCTTAAAGCAAATTCATATTGAAGATGCTGCTCGAGCTGATGAGACATTCTCAATGCTTATGGGAGACGAAGTGGAACCTCGTAGGCTCTTTATTCAACGTAATGCTCATGATGCAAGATTTATTGATGCTTAAAAATAGTTAATAAATCAACGTAAAAATAAAGCAAAATAAACTTTAAAATATAAATAAGAAGGAATAGCAGTGGTAGACGAAATAAACGCCGCTAATGATGGTGAATATAGAGATCAGTTGCCTGATGGGTCTATGGAACCACAAAGTCCGCAAGAATCAGATAATACTGATTACGGCTTAATGAAAGGTGCTCGCGTAAAACACATGGATTTGCAGCAGGAAATGCGCGAATCATATCTTGCTTATGCACTTTCTGTTATTGTTGAGCGCGCTTTACCAGATGTTCGAGATGGCTTAAAACCAGTGCATCGTCGTGTTATTTACGCTATGTATGATGGCGGCTATAGGCCAGATAGAGGGTATAACAAGTGCTCTCGCGTTGTTGGCGACGTTATGGGTAAGTATCATCCTCATGGTGATTCTGCTATCTATGACACTTTGGTTCGTATGGCTCAATCTTGGTCAATGAGATACATGCTTGTTGATGGTCAAGGAAACTTTGGTTCCCCAGGTGATGATCCTGCAGCAGCAATGCGTTATACGGAATGCCGTATGGCGCCTCTTGCTATGGAAATGGTTCGAGATATTGACAAAGATACTGTTGATTTCTTGCCAAACTACGATGGTAAAACTCAAGAGCCAACAGTTTTGCCAGCTCGTTTCCCGAATCTTTTAGTTAATGGTTCTGCTGGTATTGCTGTTGGTATGGCAACAAATATTCCACCTCATAATATGCGTGAGGTTGCCGATGGTGTACATTGGGCTTTGGACCACCCAGATGCTAGTAATTCTGAGCTTCTTGAAGCTTTAATTCAGCGAATTAAAGGTCCTGATTTTCCTACTGGAGCAACAATCTTAGGTCACAAGGGAATTGAGCAAGCGTACCGCACTGGTCGCGGCTTAATTACAATGCGCGCTGTTGTTAATACCGAAGAAATTAAGGGACGTATGTGCTTGGTGGTCACCGAGCTTCCATACCAAGTTAATCCTGATCGCTTAGCTGCCTCTATTAGGGAAGCTGTGCGAGATGGAAAGATTCAAGGCATTGCAGATATGCGCGATGAAACGTCTGGTCGTACTGGTCAGCGTTTAGTGCTTGTTCTTAAAAGAGATGCTGTTCCAAAAGTTGTTTTGAACAACTTGTATAAGCATTCGCAATTGCAGCAAACTTTCGGCGCTAACATGCTTGCGCTTGTTGATGGTGTGCCGCGCACTTTGAGTTTGGATGCGTTTATTCGTCATTGGGTAAGTCATCAGCTTGAAGTAATTGATAGGCGTACACGCTACTTAAAGCGAGAGGCTGAAGAGCGAGATCATATTTTGCAAGGCTACTTAAAAGCTTTGGATATGATTGATGAAGTTGTTGCTTTAATTCGTTCATCTAAAGATGTTGATACTGCTCGCACTGGTTTGATGAATTTGCTTGATGTTGATGATGTTCAAGCAGATGCTATTCTTGCAATGCAGCTTCGTAGACTTGCAGCTTTGGAACGTCAGAAGATTCTCGACGAACATGAAGAATTAATGCGCAAGATTGAAGATTACAATGATATTCTTGCAAGCCCAGAACGTCAGCGCAAGATTGTTGGCGATGAGCTTGATGAAATTGTTGCTAAATATGGCGATGAGCGCAGAACTAGAATTCTTCCATTCTCTGGTGAAATGAATGTTGAAGATCTTATTGCCGAAGAAAATGTTGTTGTTACAGTAACTCGCGCAGGCTATATTAAGCGTACTAAGGCAGACGAGTATCGTGCTCAGCATCGCGGTGGTAAAGGAATTAAAGGCGCTAAATTGCGTGAAGATGATGTAGTTGATCACTTCTTCTTAACTTCTACACACAATTGGTTGTTGTTCTTTACTAATCGCGGACGAGTTTATCGCATTAAAGCTTATGAACTTCCAGAAGGATCAAGAGATTCTAAAGGACAGCATGTTGCTAATTTGCTTCAGTTTACTCCTGGAGAAACAATTCAAGCAGTGTTATCGATTCCAAATTATGATGTTGCTAAATATTTGGTTTTGGCAACTCGTTCTGGAAAAGTTAAGAAAACTGCTTTACAAGAATATGATTCTCCACGTCAAGGTGGTTTGATTGCTGTTCGACTAATGACTAATGAAGAAACAGGCGAACCTGCTGATGAGTTGATTGGTGCAGCTTTGTGCAATTCAGAAGATGACATTATTCTTGTTTCTAAGCTTGGAATGAGCTTGAAGTTTAGAGCAGATGATGAGCAACTTCGACCAATGGGTCGCCAAACTGCAGGCGTTCAAGGCATGCGATTTAGAGAAGACGATGAATTACTTGATATGGATGTTGTATCTGTAGAAACAAGTAAAGATCTTCTCGTTGTTACAAACGAAGGATTTGCTAAGCGAACTGCTATTGAAGAGTATCGTTTGCAAGGAAGAAACGGATACGGTGTTAAAGCTGTTCAACTTGCAGAAGGTCGCGGTTCTTTGGTTGGTGCCTTGATTGTTGAAGAAACAGATCAAGTAATGGCAATTATGAAGTCTGGTAAGGTAATTCGCTCTGATGTTAACGAGGTTAAGCGTACTGGTAGAACAACTCAAGGCGTGACTTTAGCTAAGCCAGATAAGGGTGACGAAATCATCTCTATAGCTCGTAATGAGGAAAGAGATGATGAAAGTGACAATAAGAATGAAGAAGTAGAAGAAAATACTAGCAGAAGGAACTTAGATGAGTGAGGATTTTGAAACATCCAATAGCAAAGTTAATGGCGAACCTAACACTAATTTTCCAAGAACAATTGGTGGAACAGCTAGTTTTGAATCTAATGGTTATACCAAGAGAAAAACTAGTCAGCCGCGTGCTAGAAGAATGAGTCTTTCCTTAGTTAGGGTAGATGCGTGGTCTGTTGCAAAAGTTACTTTTCTTCTTAGCGTAGCTGGAGGAATAATTCAAGTAATTGCAGCAGGATTAGTTTGGCTATTTCTAAACATGGTTGGTGTCTTTGATCAAGTAACTCAGATTGTTTCGTCAACAGGTTTGAATAGCAACGGTTTTAATCTTGCTGATGTATTCTCTCTTCCAACAATTTTAAGTGCTGTAACAATTCTTTCTGTTGTGGAAATAGTTATTTTAACACTACTTTCTGCAATTGGTGCTTTGCTATATAACGTTGTTGGTTCATTAGTTGGTGGAATCCATCTAACTCTTGGCGATGATTAAAATAAGTGATTTAAAATAAAATAATCAAAAATTCCCCCGTTAATCTTATTTAGACTAGCGGGGGAATTTTTAAATTAAAATCAAAGCATTTTTACTTAGAAACAGAATCTCTAATATCTTCCAATACTTTAATCATTTTTTCTTCACGTTCCTTGCGTTTTTCTTCATCTGTTTTTTCTTTTTCAATATTTAAGAAATTAACACCCATTTCTCTCAATTTATTAATAGGCAAAACTATGAAAAAGTAAACAGCTACAGCAATAATAAGGAAATTTAATACAGATACAATAACAGCACCAAACGAAATAGTTGCACCATTTATTGTTATTGTTAGAACACCATCTAAATCTGGTTTTCCACAAATTATTGCTATAAGAGGATTAATAATATTTTTAACTATTGAATTAACAACTGCTGTAACAGCACCGCCCATAACAACACCGACTGCCATGTCGATAACGCTGCCACGAGCAATAAATTTTTTAAAACCATTAAACATTGTTTATTTACCTTTATCTTTTTAATATTTTTCTATTAATAAAACTACTGTTTTTAAAGAAATCAAGATTATACATAACTAATATTGGATACATTATTGCAGAAGTTATAACGTCAGTAGGGAAGTGAGCTGCAACAACAAGCCTAGAAAGAGCCACTATTACAACAACAACAATGCTTATTATCAAGCCAAGTTTTAACAATGATTTATTAGATACATAAAGAATCATAAGAATCATAGCGCAAATCGCAACAGCTGCTGCAGTATGACCACTTGGAAAACTTGGATCTGGTGGAAGTTTAACCTTTACTCCAATAAAAGGCCTAGGTCTATGAACTATGAATTTAATTGCAAAAATATAAACCATAGGCAAAAGAGAAATAACAAGTTGTGTAAGAGTTATACGCCAATTTCTTTTAATAAAGTAAGAAATAATAGATAAAACAAGAAGTATGACTATGCAACATTTTGTAGAAAAAATTATTGCGAGAATCTTTGAAATAGACATTATGAAAGATGGGGAATAATTGTGGAAAAATGCAACTATGCCTGTTTCTAAAGATCTTTCCTCACTCATAACAAGCACCCCTTTACCAATGCAAGGGATTAAAATGGCAAGAAGTAAAACAATAGAAGACTTTTTATTATCTACTATTTTTTGCCAAAAGTCATAAAACTGATTTTTTTGATTCATAGTTAAAGATTACACTTAGAAATATATATGATAAATATGTATTATGAGTATGCGTGTTTATTTATTTAAATGGATGATTTGATGGATGATTTTGTAATATAAAAGAATATTGATTAAAACAAGTATTAACATACGAATGTAATAAGTTGAACACCGTACGAGGTGACGAGTAATATGAGGAAAAGATAGAAAGGGTTTACAATGAGCATGCTTGACCGACTTGAGAAGAGCGTTGAAGGTGCAATGAACGGGGTCTTCGCAAAATTCGGCTCTAAAGACTTGCAGCTTGTTGATCTTTCCAGTGCATTAGAGCGAGAGATTGATAATCAATCTATGCCAATTGATCGCGATCGTACAGTTGCTCCGAATGAATATCACTTTAAACTGAGTACGCCAGATTTTGATCAGCTTGGTAGTGAAGCGTTAGCTAACGAGCTTGCAGATAATCTTACACAATATGCAAAAAGTCAGCATTATGCATTTGTTGGACCTGTTGCAGTTATTTTTGAAGAAGACACAGATCTTGCTAAAGGTAATTTCAATTTGATTTCTGACTCTGTTCCAGGAAATGCTGTTCCTGTAACAACTCAAGAACAGTCAGAAAATCATCCAATGCTTGAAATTAATGGAAATAGATATTTGTTAACAAAAGATCGCACGATATTAGGCAGAGGATCTGGCTGCGATATTGTTATTGACGATCCTGGTATTTCTCGTCGACATCTTGGAATAGATATTACGCCTGATGGTGTTATTGCTAGAGATCTTGGTTCTACTAATGGAACTTATGTTGAAGGACATCAGACTCCAGCAGCAACACTTTTAGATGGAAATACTATAACTATCGGACGTACTCGTATTTTCTATTGGGCTTCATCACAGGATCAGGAGTAATAGACGAATACATAAAGAGATACGAGTACGCGCATGATATTAACCGAGTTAACTTTTGCTATACTTAAGTACAGTTTCTTAGTACTTTTGTGGGTATTCGTGTGGTTTGCTGTTCGTTCTCTTCGTAGAGATATTGAGATTTTTAGTCCTAAAAAGTCTCGTTCTTTTAAGACTAAGTATCGTCGTAAGCCAAATAATTCAAGTAGTGAAAATAATCAAAATAATATAGTTTCTAGGAATGAAGAATCTAATAAACTTTCAGAAAATCCTACTTTACTTGTTATTATTGATGGTCCTTTGGCTGGATCATCCTTCCCTCTTGAACCATCTGGTGTAACTCTTGGAAGATCAGCAAACAATACTGTAGTTTTAAATGACGAATTTGTATCGTCTCATCATGCTCGTGTTTATTTTAATCAATCTGTAAAATCTTGGGTACTCGAAGATTTGGGCAGTACTAATGGAACTATGATTGGTCATAATAGAGTTAATGAACCAGTCGTTTTGCAACCACGCACTTCTGTGCGAATTGGCGCAACAATGTTTGAATTGAGGTGATTATATGACACAATTAGATTCAGACATTGATAGTAGAAATTCCGATACTGTATATAATTCTTTAAATAATAAAAACACTAATCGAGATAAAGAAAATAATTTTAATAAAGCTTCATTTATTGATAAAGCGTTGTTTATGTATTCCACGGCTGTTAGTGATGTTGGTACAGTTCGTAGTAATAATCAAGACTCAGCGTTCGCAGGAGAGCGTTTAGCATCTATTTGTGACGGTATGGGTGGCCATGCTGGTGGAGATACGGCGTCCACTATTGCAATAAGATCTTTAGCTCATATTGAGCAGGATTCAAGACCAAATGATGTAAAAGCTGTTTCTTCTATGATGGAAACGTCAATTATGGCAGCTCACGACGCGATTGTTGGAAAAGCTAAGCGTGAAAGACGACTTGCTGGCATGGGAACGACAGTAACAGCTGTTTCTTTAGTAAACGGATACTGGGTTCTTGCACATTTAGGTGATTCTAGAGCCTACTTGTTGCGAGATAATCATCTTATAAGAATGACTTGTGACCATAGTTATGTTCAACATTTAATTGATACTGGTCATATTACTCCAGAAGAAGCAAGAAATCATCCGCAACGCAATGTTGTTATGCGAGTATTAGGTGATTTTGATATTGATCCACGCCCAGATATGGCAATTCGATTAGCTCATCCTTCAGATCGCTGGTTGCTTTGTTCAGATGGAGTATGTGGAGTATTAGAAGATTCCACTATTCAAGAAGTTATGAGCAGTGTATCTAATCAAGAAGAATGTGCTCAAAAACTTGTTTCAATGGCTCTTAAAGCTGGAAGTACCGATAATGCCACAGCTGTTATTGCAGATGCGACTTTGGCACTAGACGCAGATGCTTTTGATTTACCTCACCAAACACCATTGATTGGCGGTGCTGCAAGTAAGGATTTGGAATCGATAGCAGATATTGTTAATAAAGCAGTATCTTCCACACCAGTGTTGCGAGAAGGTAAAAATTCACCTGCTCAAAGAGCCGCTGCTCTTATACAAGATGGTGAAAAGTCGAGTGAAAAAGATGTTGAAAAAGTTGAAACAACTCGTTTAGTTCAGCCTTCTCACTTAAGAAATGAAGAAGAACTTAGGTCTACAGATACAAATGAGATTCCTATTGTAAAAAAGAAGAATGGAAGAATCTCAACTGATCCTAGAGATCCAGATGTTGCTAGAGCTGTAAAAAGAGAACAAGCTGAAGCGCACAAAGCAAATAAGATTAGAAAAAGATGGATGAGAATAGGAGTTGCTTTCGCAATACTTGTAATATGCTCTATTGTTGCTTCTGGAGCATATCTTGTATATTCGTGGACTCAAAAGCAGTATTACATTGGTAAAGGTAACGATAGAGTAGTTATTTACCAAGGTGTTCCTACAAATATTTTTGGTTTAGAACTTTCTCATCAGATCGAAGAAACAGATATTAGAGTAAAAAAACTAGATAAATCTTGGCAAGATCAACTCGATGAAGGAATAAGTTTTAGCAGTCTTAAAGAAGCTAGAGGACACGCAAAATTAATAAGACGTGAAATGCGTGCTAGAGAAATTGAAAAACACAGTAATAAACAAAAAAGCGCTAAATCTAGTTTAGACGATAAAGATGGCAATAATAGTGGAGTTGTAAATTCAGACTCTGATTCAGGGGGTAAAACCTCATGAATATGTTGAGTATTAGAATTAAACAAATTTCTCTACTTCTGTTTTCCATAATTATATCTTCATTAGCATTTTTGCAGATGTTTTTGAGGATTAATGGATATATTCCAGCAGATTATATTGGAATGCTTACTTTTACAACAGCCTTATACTTGGTTCTATGGGGAGTTTTAATAGTAAAAAAACCTTATTGTAGTCAAGTTATATTGCCATGTATGCTTCTGCTTACAACTATCGGCACAGTAATGATTGCTAGGATAGATAAACAGCACAATACAGATATTGCTATGAAACAGCTTATATGGGTTTGTGTTGCTCTTGTTTTGTCAATAATTTTTGTGCTCGTTCTTGAAGATTACAGAATACTTAGACGTTTCTCGTATGTAAGCATGATAATAGGTTTTATATTGTTACTATCTCCAATGCTTCCTATAGTTGGTAAGGAAATTGGCGGAGCAAGAATATGGATTGGTTTTGGTAACCACACTCTTCAACCTGGAGAATTTGCAAAGTTATTCTTAGCATTCTTCTTTGCAGCATATTTGTTTGACCATAGAGACAGGCTTGCTGTTGGCGGAAAAAAGATTTTAGGCGTGCATCTTCCGCGATTTAAAGACATGGGTCCTATTGCACTTGTTTGGGCTGCATCAATGTGCGTTCTTGTTGTACAACATGATTTAGGAACATCTTTAATGTTCTTTGCAATGTTTGTTTCTATGTTGTATGTTGCTACAGGCAGAAAAGGTTGGCTTGCAATTGGATTTATAGCATTCATGATTGGATGCTTTGTAGCTGTTAAATTATTTGCTCACGTGCAGTATAGAGTAGATGCTTGGCTTAATCCGTATGACCCAGTTATTTACAATAGATTCCCAGGTGGTTCTGCTCAGATTGTTACAGGATTATTTGGATTGGCAGCTGGTGGTGTTACAGGAACAGGATTAGGGCAAGGTCACCCATCTTTGACACCTCTTGCTAATTCTGATTTTATTTACGCTTCAGTGGGTGAAGAATTAGGATTGACTGGGTTGTTCATAGTATTAATGCTTTACTTGATTATTATTGCTTCTGGTATGATAACGGCAATGAAAATCAAGGATGGTTTTGGAAAACTCCTTGCATCTGGTTTAGTTTTTACAATGGCTTTCCAAGTTTTTACTGTTGTTGGAGGTATTACTCTTGTAATTCCTTTAACTGGTTTAACAATGCCATATATGGCTGCTGGAGGATCATCATTAGTGGCAAATTATTTGCTTGCTGCTATTTTGATTGTTATCTCTAATGCTGCAAATAAGCCTGAAACTGCTGTTATGTCTGATACTTTCCAATACGAAGCTTTAGCTGCATTAAGAGAACGAGAACTTAGGGAGAGAGAAAATAAAGCCTCTGATCTTAAAGAAGATGGAGGTGAAAGTTATGAATAAATGTTTAAAAGAGCTTTTTACTGCAGTAATAATATTATTCGTAATACTTTGTGTTTCTAGTACTTACATAACTTCTATAAAATCAAACGAGTTAAATTCAGACCCTAGAAATAGACGAGCACTATACCATGAATTTGGGTCTCCTAGAGGAGCAATACTTGCGTCTGATGGAACAGTATTAGCAAAATCTGATCCATCTAAAGATGCTTTTGTTTATCAGCGCTCATATTTCAATGGTGAAGTTTATGCTCCGATTACAGGATATTATTCAATAAGTCAAAGAGCTGATAGAGGAATAGAAGCGTCAAGGAATGAGCTTTTAAGTGGACAGTCAGATGCTTTATTCCTTCAAAAGTTTAAGTCATTGTTTACTGGAGCAGAAAATAGGGGTGCTTCAATAGAAACATCTATTAACACTAAGCTTCAGACTCTTGCATATAATCTACTAAAAAATAAAGAAGGCGCTTTAGTTGCTATAGAGCCAAAAACTGGACGAATACTAGCAATGGTTAGCACTCCAAGTTACAATCCTTCTCTTCTTGCTTCTCACAATGTTGCTTCTGTAAATAGGTCTTACAAGGATCTTATATCTAATATTTATAATCCGATGCTTAATCGTTCCATTTCTGAACTGTATGCACCGGGATCTACTTTAAAAACACTTATTGCTGCTGCAGCGTTAGAATCTGGAAAATATGATTTAAATACTCAGATTCCAGCTGGATCAAGCTACACTCTTCCTGGAACTCGAACACATTTAACAAATGTTGTTGTTCCCGCAAATGGAGTTAACGGACAAATATCATTTGAAGATGCCTTAGCTTATTCTTCAAATACTGCTTTTGCGCAGTTAGGAATATCGTTAGGGTCTGACGCAATAATAAAGCAAGCTAAGAAATTTGGATTCTTTAGCTCATTTACTTTAGATGGATCAGATTCAACTGGTTTCCCTATGAGAGTAGTAACATCATTACTTTCTACTAAACCATCTCAAGATAAATTAGCTCTAGAATCTATAGGTCAAGGAGATGCAAAGATTACTACGCTTCAAAATGCTATGATTGCGTCGGCTATAGCTAATAATGGAACTCTTATGAAACCAACTTTGGTTGATTGCGTAAGATCTAGTGATTTGTCTGTTATATCGCAAACAAGTCCTACTGTTATGAGCCAATCTATTAGTGCACAGACAGCTGCAAAACTTAATAGTATGATGCAAAGTGTAGTAGTTAAAGAAAATTCAAATCTTTCTCTACCAAATATCCATGTTGCAGCAAAAACTGGAACAGCGCAGATTGGTGTAAAAAATCAGTCTGCAAATGGGTGGGTAATTGGATTTGCCCCAGCAGAAGACCCTAAAATAGCTATAGCAGTAGTAGTTCATAATGCGAACACATATGGAACTTATACTGCAGGACCTATTATGAAGCAGGTGATGAAGGAGGCTCTTAAGCAATGAAACTTGTTGAAGGACAGTTAGTTCATCATCGATATAGGTTAGATAGACGTCTTGCACAAGGCGGTATGGGCGAAGTATGGAAAGGTTTTGACATACAGCTTGGCAGAATTGTAGCAATTAAAGCTCTTAGAACAGACACTAACAATGTTGAAGCTAAATTGCGTAGACTTCGCGCAGAAGCACATAATTCAGCCAATTTAGCGCATCCTAATATTGCGGCATTATTTGATTATTATGAGCATGATGGTATTGGCTTCCTGATTATGGAGTATGTGCCTAGTAAATCTTTAGCAGATTTGTATCATAAAGAAAAAACTGTGGAACCAACTCGTTTGCTTCCTATTCTTATTCAAACAGCTAGAGGTCTTTTTGTAGCTCATTCTCATGGTGTTATACACAGAGACGTTAAACCAGCAAACATTATGGTTTCTGATACTGGAAGTGTAAAAATAACAGATTTTGGTGTTTCTTATTCTAGTGATCAAGAACAAATAACTCAGGATGGAATGGTAGTAGGAACGGCTCAATATATTTCTCCAGAACAAGCTCAAGGAGAACAAGCTACTGCTCAATCTGACATATATTCTCTCGGAGTTGTTGCTTACGAAGGACTTTGTGGACACAGACCATTTACTGGAGCTACGCCTGTAGATATTGCAGCAGCTCATGTTAACGATCCTGTTCCACCTCTTCCAGATAGTGTTGATATCCAATTAAGACAGTTTGTAATGTCAATGCTTTCTAAAAATCCAAAAGACAGACCTAAAGATGCTCTAGTAGTGTCAAAAGTTCTTTCGAAAATAGAAAGAAGACTTTTAGATCAACAAACAGCATTTAATAATAAAAACTCAGTACCTTCTTCCGCTGTTCAGCGTCCTGCTCGTAGCGTGAGAAGTGTTCCAAAAACTCAAGTGAATATTATTAACATTTTAAACAATAACAACCGCAAGGAGCAGCAATGAGTAACACAATGCCTACCTCATTAGCGAATGGACGGTATCAATTAGGTGAATTAATTGGTCGTGGCGGAATGGCCGAGGTGAGAATCGCAGAAGATAAACGTCTTGGTCGTACTGTTGCGGTTAAAATTATGCGTTCTGATCTGGCAAATGATGAGATTTTCTTATCTAGATTCCGCAGAGAGGCACATTCAATTGCTCAGATGAACAATCCTAACATAGTTAATATTTATGATTCTGGAGAAGAATCTGTAGAAGATGACAATGGTGTAGAAGAGCATCTGCCATATCTTGTTATGGAATATGTTAAGGGTAAAACTTTACGCGATATTCTTAAAATGAATGGTGCTTTGAGTCAAAGAGATTCTGAACAAGTTATGCTCGGAGTTCTTAATGCTCTTGAGTATTCGCACAGAATGGGTGTAATTCATAGGGATATTAAGCCTGGAAATATTATGATTTCCGAGCAGGGCATTGTTAAAGTTATGGATTTTGGAATCGCTAGGGCATTGGACGATTCTGCAACAACAATGACACAATCACAGGGTGTGGTTGGAACTGCTCAATACTTGTCTCCTGAACAGGCTCGTGGAGAACAAGTAGATATGAGATCTGACTTATATTCTGCTGGCTGTGTTTTATATGAGATGCTAACTGGTAGACCTCCTTTTACAGGTGATTCAGCTGTTGCAATTGCGTATCAGCATGTGTCTGAGGTTGCAACGCCATTAAGTACGCTTGTTCCTGGTCTTCCTGTTATGTGGGATAAGATTTGTGCCAAAGCAATGGCGAAGGACCGTCAGAATAGGTATGCAACTGCCGCAGAATTTAAAAATGACATATTGGCTTTTATGAATGGTGGTGTTCCTGTTGCTGCAGCATTTAATCCTCTGACGGATTTGGCTAATATGCGTGCTAGAAAGCAGGCTGAGCAGAATGCTGCAACACAAGCAATGAACAATGCTGATACCGCATCAACTCAAAGCTTTGGTGCTATTACAGGTCAATTTGAGCCTTATACTCAAAATACTGGTTATAACACTAGAGCAGCGCAGCTTGCAGCTAATAGAGCAAAAAGAAGCAAGAGAATTGTTATTACTTCCGTTATATCTGCTGTAGTTTGCGCAATTATTGTTGCTGGAATTTTATTTGTTTTGAATCGCAGTAAACTTGCTGGAGAAGTTGTAGTTCCTACATTTACAGAAACAACAACGCAGGATGCCGCTCGCGAAAAGTTGCGAGCTCTTGGTCTTATCCCAGATATTTTGGAAGATGATAAATCTTCTCAACCAGAAGGAACTTTTACAAAACAGCTTCCTAAAGGTGGAGCTAAAGTTTCTTCAGGATCTAGAGTAAGCGTATGGTTCTCTGTAGGTCCACAGTCTACTAAGATTCCAGATGTTACTGGTAAATCGCAAGATGTAGCACGTAAAGCTCTTGAACGTGCTGGATTTAAGATATCTAATGTTCGTGTAGAAGATAGCACGGAAGTTAAGAAGAATCATGTTACTCGTACAGATCCTTCTGCAGATTCGTTTGCAGACAAGGGGTCTATGGTTACCTTATACATTTCTTCTGGTCTTACAAAGATCCCTGATGGTTTAGTTGGACAATCTAAGGATGTTGTAACAAGCGAATTGCAAAATCTTGGTTTTACTGTAAATGTTGTTGAGGAAGAATCTGATACTGCATCTGAAGGAACTGTGACCAAGATGAACCCATCTTCTGGTGCTGCAGTAAAGCCTCATAGCTCTGTAACAGTATATGTTTCTAAAGGAAAGCCTAAAGTTGAAGTTCCTCGTTTGGCTGTTGGCACTGTAACTTTCAAGCAGGCTAAACAAGTATTGGAAGCAAAAGGCTTTAAGGTTGTTGCATCTGATGCATCAGCTAAAGATGATGACATAGTTACTGGAATGTCTGAAAAAGAAGGAGCAAAGATTGACAAAGGTTCAACAATCACTTTGACTGTGAAATCTGCTACTCCTCCATCGGACCTTACAAAGCCAGGTACGGGATTAGATTTGAATAAACCTTCTACTGAAGCCCCATCTACATCTACTACAACAACAGATACAGGTTTGTAAAAAGCAAAGCATAAAGCCAGTAAGTTTAATAAGCTTACTGGCTTTTTATATTAATTAAATGCATATGTTAATTAAGTGCATGCTTAATGTCCACGTGTTTTAGTTAGTTCTTGTACATAAACCAAAAGTAGATTATCTAATCTTATACGAAAAAATCAGGGTTAAGAAATCATCCTAACCCTGATTTTTATTATTTATTAATCTTATCTACTTACTTATTATCTACTTACCCCTTAGTAAGGCGTTGCTGTGTATGCAGACATTTCTCTTAAGAATGGTATATTTGCCGAAACAAACGGGTATACCCATTGCATAAGTATCATAATGCATATTAGGTAGATAATTAAGGAGAGAATTAATCTCACTGGAAGAATTCCAGGCTGTAGCCTCATGAGTCCGCCAAAGATGCTGAATTCAGGCTTTGGCTTTAGACCTGCTTTAATCTCGCGTCTTAATGGCCACTGCCATGCAATAGCTCCAGCAGCAAAGATAATCAAATAAACTATCAGCGCGCCAATCATAAGCGGAACAAGCGAATCGAGATGAGAGATCAAAGATTGTTGCTCGTTATTAACAAACTTAACTTTTCCGTTTTCATCTAAAGTAGAAAGCTCTTTTGGAATACCGTCAGAAACTTTAGCCCAATAGTCAAGCTCTCCAAAGCTAACAAAGCGGAACTTAGGTGTAGAGAACTTAGGTTCGCATGTAATAATGGTGATCATGCGTTTCTTTGGCTCTTTACTATGGTTTATTGGATCTGGGTCAAGAACCTCAACCTGTTCTGGTCTAACAATCTTGTGAGTAATGTATTTGTAAACGAACCAATAATCTTTAGTTCGAAGAATAATAGAATCTCCCTTTTGGAACCTATCAACATCCGCAAGAGGCTGACCATAACCATTGCGGTGACCAATAATTGTAATGTTTCCGATTTCTCCAGGCAACTCAGTTTTAGGATAATGACCTAATCCTCGACGATTAAGTATCTCCATATCTACACCTTCAATAACATTACGCTCCCATTGATCACCGAAGCGTGGAATATAGATTCGTGCTAGAAGATCTCCATGTTTAACGCCCTGTAATTTAGGAGGATTGTCTACTTGAGGAAGAGCAATTTTTGTTTTAGGACCAGCAGCAGGGTTTGTCCAAGAAACAGATTGACGTGTTTCAACTTGTATATGTTCAGCTTGTGCACCCGTCCACCACATCTGCCAGACAATATACAGTGCACAAATAACAGCGAAAGAAATAAGAAGTTCTCCTACAACACCAACTGCTTGCCAGATAATACTGGTTTTGCCGTGTTTAGTTTCGCTACGTTCGTGCATATTGTTAGAACGCTTCATGTTACTCCTTTATTGCCTGTTGGAATGGTGTTGTGGCGAAATATTACTACTAATAAAATCGGCATCTTTTGGAACCGAAGCATATCGTAGCGGCTGTAAAAGTGCAGAAGATTCTGCGAATTTTAGATTACTCTTTTTTTCCACTTTCCATCCCAACCCAAAACCGCTGACATAGTCTTTATATGTTCGAATTGCTGGAGAGTCATCCAGCGCATCTACCATGTCTTCGATTGAGCCAATAGCAGATATTCTATACGGTGGCGAGTACTGATGACCTTGTAGCATAAGCACATTTCCGATACAAACAACAGCAGAATTGAATAGTATGCGTTGGTCTTGGATTGTTATTGCCTCTGCTCCGCCTCTCCAAAGGGCATTTACCACCGCTTCTATGTCTTGTTGGTGTATTACGTAGTCATTTATGTTTGCGGAGCTTCCAGACCCGTTTACGGCTGTTTTCCACAGTGGTGAATCGTTTAGTGTAACACTAATTCCAGGTCCCTGTATTGCTGGGAGTATTGTGCTAGCACCAGTATCGTCGGAAGAATCTGCATCATTTGTATTATTCGTTAAAGTTTTGTTTAGAAGATTTACCTGTGAATCTAGCTCTTTAACATCTTCTCTTAAGCTTTTTGCTCTTTGAGAATTTCTTTCTACCATCTGACCGGTGTCTGATGTAACAAACGCTGTACGATTAATACGCAAGTTAGTAATAAATAAATATCCTGTAAAAGAGATAGCTAATGCCACAGCAATGCTTCCCAACAGCGATTTTTTAGCGCTGTGTTTACCTGTTTGTCTAGCCATAGCATCCAGTCTTCTTATTGCGTTCGAGTGTAACTATTATTATAGCGTGTAGCCGATTGATTGGAGAGTTACTGTTATGGCTGACGAAGAATTAAACACATTGAATGCTGCTTCATCTGCCGATGCTGGCGAAGCAAAAGAATCTTCTAAAGAAGATTTGTATGGCGTGCCTATGGAGCAGGTTGAAGCTGTGCTGAATGCGACTGCGGACAAAGATTCTTTGTCTCCGCAGATACAGCGAATGATGAAGCGTCAAGAAGAAAATACTCGTAGAGTTGAAGAGTCAATTAAAGGAACAAAGGCTAATGCTGGTTGGTTTGTTCCGCTTTTCTGCACGCTTATGATTGTTGGTTTGTTCTGGGCGGTTGTTTACTACCTGAATCCTTCTCTACCAATTCCTGGAATTGGAGCATTTAATCTTTTGATTGCAGCATGCTTGGTTATGGCTGGATTCTTAATGACAATGTGCTGGAGATAAAAAGTTAATAGAACTTTTTAAATCTTGATTAATGGCTGCGTGCATGAGTGCGCAGCCATTAATTTATTTATTGTATATTATCTGTTTATCTGTTACTTGACTTGCTCTAATAATTACGTGCTGGTTTTTACTATCCGTAGTAGCCAGAATTCTAGTTGTACCACCATCTTTTAATTTAAGTTTTTTCTTCAAATCATTAACACTAATTGGAAAATTGTACGTGGCTATATTCGCGTACTCTAAGTCTGAAATAATTTGCTTGATTTCTTTTTTATTCATGCTGCAGACTCCTTCTATTTTCCAAATTTTTCCAGGAAAATCAGAGTTACAATTTTCTGAAATAAAAATGTGGCTGTTGCTTGCGATTTGATAAACACCATATTTTTGTATTAAGAGATTGAAACATCCTGCTTTCATAATAGATGCGTTTGGCTCATAAACATATTTAGCTAAATTTCTCCAATTTTCCATAACATTTGTGACATTATTTGAAATCTCGTAAGATTCTTCAACCTTGTGTAAAGACGAATCATATTTTGCGCAAAAAACAGTAATATTTTCATTGTTAACGCAATGAATCTCAATAATGTTATGTAAATTTGCGTCCAATACTAAAAGTAATTCTTTGCATTCATTGTTGTGAGAAATTATGTGTACCTGACTAACGTTTCCGTTAAAATCACATATAGCTTTTCTCCAATCAAGCATTGGGGATAGTTTTATAATCACAAATTTTGAAGCATCTAGCATCTGTGACTTTAGGTTTATAACATTCGGAGTGCAATCTTCTATAGCGTATGTTCTGGATCCTTTTTGGTCGCGTCTTGCGGGATCAATGTAAATAATGGTAGCTGAATTTACGTTATTTAATACTTCAGAGCTTGTGCAATTTACGCAATGAACATTTTTTAATCCCATTACAATCATATTGTGCTGGCTAATAGCAGATAATTCTTCTTGTTTTTCTGCGCAAATAGATTCACTGAATTCTTTGCTCATTATTGCGCAATCTACGCCAAATCCGCCAGTTAAATCAATTAGTGTAGTGTTAGACTTGTTTAAGTTATTATCTTTTATAAGATTATGAACTATCTGCGCCTTATATTGTGCGGTTGCTTGCGATGAACATTGTTCCATCGAAATGTGAGCTGGATATATTACTTGTTTATTCATATACCAATTAGGCAGTTTTGTTTTTGCAATCTGTTTTCCGCTTATTTGATTAACGGCAAATAAAACATTGATTTTGGGATTATTAGATGCTTTTAAAGCAGCATCTTCAGGGTTAGCATCTTGATTTTCCTTAATAAAATCAAGTGTTTCTTGGCTTTGTGGATTTAGATGTTTTGGATGATTGAATTTAGATTGCATAATTTTATTTCTTATTAAGATTGGAGAAAATCACAATTTATAAAAAATGTGGATAACTTTTATGCACTTGTTAACAGGTTTTAAAAGACTGAGTTATCAACGTTTGTGTACAACATTGTGGATAACGTGAGCAGATATTCCCATGTTATACCCAAGTTATCCACTTTTGTGTCCACAATTGTGGAGAACTACATACGTGTAATTTAAAGTTGATTAGCATATACATAACATGCAAATAGATAGGAGCACAATAAGAATCAGTAAAGAATATATAGCAAAACGTTCATTAAAAGATGCTTTTTTAAGAATCGGATTATTAACTCCAAGCAAAGTAGCCAAAATTGTTCCAGTGATAAGACCACCAACATGAGCCTGCCAAGCAATATTTGGAATAATAATAGGCATAGCTAGAGTTAAAGCAATCCATATCAAAGTTCCTCGAGTATTTTCACCGAGTCTCCATTGAGCTACAAGAAGTGCCCCTATAAGCCCCATAATTGCACCTGATGCACCATAAGCCGACAAGAACCAGTTTCCTGTAATTTTGCAGTAAAGTAGGGTTGCAACGCATCCTCCTAGTCCTGAAATGGCATATAGGAAGAAGAACTTCCACCTGCCAAAGAATTTCTCTAATTCTATTCCGAGAGAATATAAGCAGAGCATGTTGAAAAATATGTGGCTAAATCCAGGAGAATGGACAAACATAGATGTAAACCAAGTCCAAATAGATTTTTTAATCAAAAATGGAGAAAATGCTGTATTCTCAATAAGTACTTGATACAAGTTTGGCGAAAAAGTATGAAGAATAATTTCAACAAGCCAAACAAACACACAAATATAAATGAGTGAATATGTAGCGCTTTTACAATTAATCTTAAAACGCCTAATAATATTTTTTACATCAAAATTGTTCATAAAATAACATTATCTAATCGCATACACAAAGTTTAAATATTTGTAACCAATCTATATGATAAAAAAGATGCGAGTATTGAAAAAAATCACTATGATAGTGAGTACGCGAGTGAAACTCGATATAAATTGTTGACTTGGACGAGCAGGTCAGCTTGACGAAAGGAGCCATCATGGAGAACAGGTCCTCTGGCGGTTGGAAGTTCTTTGCACTGCTCTTTGGAGCACTGCTCGCAGGTATTGCAGCATTGTATGTATACAAGCAGCATAATCCTGATTATGATCCATGGGAGCAGCCATGGGAGAACAGCTCTTCACCAATCGATTTAGGTGCTGAAAAAACAGATAAGGAAGAATCTGAAGTAGCTAAGCCAGTTGAGGCTTAGATAGAATTAAAATTCTTATACTCAGATTTTTAGCTATATAAGGTGTGAAGTTCTGCACTTATAGTGCATAGTTTCACACCTTATTTTTTTTTTATTTTGATATTTATTTTTAATTATTTTTATAAATAAAAAAGGCTGTGACCAACAAACGCTAGTCACAGCCTTTTTTATTAAAGCAATTTTTAAAATGCTTTTACATAATTATTCAGCAGTTGGAAGAGCGCCAGTGTGCCAAATGCGATCGAGGTAATCTTCGATAGAGCGATCAGAAGAGAAGTAACCAGAGTTGGCTACGTTCAAAACTGCCATGCGAGCCCACTTCATAGGATCGCGGTAAGTTTCCTCAATTTGAGCTTGAATATCCATGTAAGAGCTAAAGTCAGCCATTGCCATGAAGTAATCGTGAGTAAGCCAATCATTAACGAGTGGCTCATACGCGCTCTTGTCACCATTGGAGAATGTGCCGTCAGCAACCATGTCTACAGCAGTCTTCAATCGAGGATCAGACTCGTAGTACTTGCGGGAGTCGCCGTGATCGTAGCCTTCAGCATAGAGCTTCTCAACCTCGTCAACAGTCATACCAAAGAGGAAGAAGTTCTCAGCGCCAACGCGTTCACGAATCTCAACGTTTGCACCGTCGAGAGTACCAACAGTCAAAGCACCGTTCAAAGCGAACTTCATGTTACCAGTACCGGAAGCTTCCTTACCGGCCTGAGAAATCTGCTCATCCAAATCGGTTGCAGGAATCAAGTTCATAGCAAGTTCAATGTTGTAGTTCTCTGGGAAGAACACTGCGAGCTTGCCCTTGCATGCTGGATCGTTGTTCACAACGCGAGCAACATTGTTGATGAGCTGAATCGTAAGCTTTGCCATAGCATAGCCTGGAGCGGACTTAGCGCCGAAGAACACGGTGCGTGGAAGCATCTTGTCTACGTCGATTGTGCCATTCTTGATTCCAGCGTATGTGGAGATAACCTGGAGGATCTTCATGGACTGGCGCTTGTACTCGTGCAAACGCTTAACAATGGTGTTAAACATAGTGTCTGGGTTGATTTCAAAGCCATACTTGTGCTTTGCAAAATCAACAAAGGCAAGCTTATTCTGCTTCTTAACTTCAGCAAACTTCTTAACGAATGCTGGATCGTCAGCCAATGGCTTCAAACCTTCAAGAAGCTCCAAATCACCCTGCCATGCGTCAGTGCCCAAGCCCTCAGTAATAAGAGCAGACATGCGTGGGTTGCTCAAGCGCACGAAGCGACGAGGAGTTACGCCGTTAGTAACGTTCTTGAACTTATCTGGGTAAACGTTGGAGAAGTCCTTCAAAGTGACATCCTTCAACAACTCAGAGTGAAGCTCAGCAACACCGTTAACATAAGAACCACCGTAGGTAGCCAAGTAAGCCATGCGAACTACAGCACCTTCGCCATTTTCGTCGGCGTCGGTAGCGATACGCATGCGCTCAACCTGATCCTCAGCAACGCCTTTACCGCGAAGCTCATTGCGGAACTGCTCGCTAATGCCTTGAATAATCTCAAGGTGGCGTGGCAAAAGTTCGCCAATAAGCTTTGCTGGCCAAACTTCCAAAGCTTCTGGAAGAAGCGTGTGGCAAGTGTAGTTGAAGGTCTTGGTGGTAATGCCCCAAGCGGTGTTCCAATCGTAGCCGTACTCGTCCATAAGAACGCGCATAAGCTCTGGAATACCGATAACTGGGTGAGTATCGTTCAACTGGAAGTTGATTTTGCTTGGGAAGGTGGTGAGATCCGGCTTATCCTGACCTGGATAGAATACGCGGATAGCATCATGAATAGAAGCAGCTACGAAGAAGTACTGCTGCTCAAGACGCAAAGCCTTGCCTTCTGGAGTGGAATCTTCTGGGTAAAGAATCTTAGAAATGTTTTCTGCTGCAACCTGTGGCTTAACAGCATCCAAGTACTCAGACTTGTTGAAGGTGAGCAAATCAAATTCGTCGTAAGACTTTGCAGTCCACAAGCGAAGAGTGTTTACGCGACCAGAGTTGTATCCTGGAACCATGTAATCAACTGGAACTGCGCGAACAGACCAAGCTGGTTTCCAAACGCGCTTACCGTTTTCTTCAACAACTTCGCCGCCGAAGTTAACGCGCTGATCTCGACCGTAATCGATGTGACCCCATGGCTCTTCGTTGCTAAGCCAGTAATCAGGGGTTTCTACCTGCTTACCATCTTCGTCGAAGCGCTGCTTAAAAATTCCGTAACGATACTGGATGCCGTAGCCAAATGCTGGCACGCCGATAGAGGCGAGCGAATCGATGAAGCAGGCTGCGAGACGACCCAAACCGCCGTTACCTAAACCTGGCTCATACTCAGCATCGATAACAGCTTTTGGATCGAAACCAAGCTTAGTTACAGCCTTGTTGAACTGGTCAGTAAGACCAGCGTTAAGCAAAGCGTTCTCAAGCTGCTTGCCCATCAAGAACTCTGCGCTCAAATAGCCCACAGCCTTGGTGTTGCCGTTAATCATGTCATGCTGGGTCTGCATCCAAGAGTCCATCAAGTGGCGACGGACCGCGGTAGCAGCGGCAACATACACATCAGCCGTAGTGGCCTGTTCTGGCGTGACACCTTGAGTGTACTTCAGATGTTCTTGAAGTTCTTTGGCAAATGTCGCCGCAGTTGTCTTGGCTTTCGGCGCGACGTGTTTAGTCATATTTGACTCCTTGTGCCGTGAATAATATATTTACCTAAAATGTGCGAATAGCAACCCCTGATTATGTTGGTTGTAGCCGCGCCAAATTGCACTTAACAAGACGGTACGCGGCAATGCACACGTTTTCATTGTTGATGATATCACAACCCCAAACACTTATTAAGAATTATTCACAATATGACTTTTATTAAACTTTTATCTAGCTTTGATTTAGCTTTAATAAAACGCTACTAAAAATACAGATAATAGTCATGTAATTCATGAGATAATTCAAATATGACAGTTATAAGAGAAAAAGATATAAATCGCGCTAAAGAATCATTTAAATTATGGGAAAATAAGGCGAAGGCGTATGTGAAATCTTTGCAAGATAAGGAAAATTTCACATGTATTAACAGCAAAACTCTTGAAGTTAGTAGAGATGATGAAGCAATGGCTGTTAGGTATTCTCTTTATGTTTTGGAATCAATAGCGCCTGGATTTGCTGTAGAGGTAAGAGTAGCGCCCTGGGGAGCTATAAAAATCCTAGAAGGTCCACAATCAGATCCACACAATCTAACGCCGCCTGATGTTATAGAACTAGACCCAGATGTTTGGTTGCGGCTTTCCTGTGGAATAACAAAATGGAATTACGAGCAGCAAATTGGCAACATAAGTGCAATTGGAGAGCGAGATAACCTAAGCAATCTGCTGCCCGAACTCACAAAATCTCTTGCATGAGAATAATTTAATTCAACAATTTAATTCAACAATTACTTGTTTATTATTTTTAAATTACTTCTTATGCATAAAATTCGGCATAGGCATAGGAATATGGTGGTGGACCGTGCCAGAATTGCCGGACGATTTATCTTTGTTAGCTGCAGACGCAGCTGCTTCAGCAGCCCACTTAGCGTAATCGTCTAAATCGTCATCGTTGCAAGGAACAGAATCGCACGAGTCTTGCTCTTCATTAGCGTCTTTAGAATCGCTATCATCAGCAAAATCAGACGAATCTTCTTCCTTATCAAGATAATCTTTAGATTCATCATAATTATCAGATTCAAACGGATCGAAGGATCCCTGACCAGGCTCGTGAGTATTAAGCTCCTTAGCAAGCTCGTCATAATCCGTATCGGTCGTCAGGTATTTGAGCTTACGGGCAATTTTCTGTTGCTTTGCCTTCTGTCGTCCGCGGCCCATCTGACCCCCTCATATTTACCGAAACAATCAATTCATCACACAAGAGCGTACCACTGTGCCGCAACCGAGTATATTGTCTGAGTGAACTTTTACCATAAAAGCCATATTTTTAGGCTTAAAAATCGCAAGAAAAATCGCGTGCGTAAGGAGTTAGAAATGTCAGAAGAAGCACAAGTTACGGCTGCTGGAAACGAGATAAGCGCAAGCTTTGTAGCAGCTCAAAAACGTTCAGACGCAACGCTTGAGAAGCTAAAAGCAAATCCTAGCTCCTTTACAATGCTTACGGGAGATAGGCCAACAGGAAGACTTCACTTAGGTCATTATTTTGGTTCGATTCGCGAGCGTGTCGCAATGCAAAATCTTGGCGTAAACACAAACGTGATTATTGCAGACTATCAGGTGATTACAGATAGAGACACTGTTGAACACGTAGAAGATAATGTACTAAATCTTGTTCTTGATTATATGGCTGCTGGAATTGATCCTAAGAAAACAATGATTTTTACACACTCCGCTGTTCCTGCAGAAAATCAGCTTATGCTGCCATTTTTGTCTTTAGTTACAGAAGCCGAATTGCATAGAAATCCTACTGTTAAAGCCGAAATGGAGGCTTCGGGTCATGCTTTAACAGGACTTTTGCTTACGTACCCAGTGCATCAAGCTTGCGATATTTTGTTCTGCAAAGCAAATGTTGTGCCAATTGGAAAAGATAATTTGCCACATATTGAGATTACGCGTACGATTGCTCGCAGATTTAACGAGCGTTATGCAAAGAAGAATCCTGTTTTCCCAGAGCCAGCTGCGATTCTTTCGGATACGCCAGAAATCCCAGGATTAGACGGACGCAAAATGAGTAAGTCTTACGGAAACTCGATTATGCTGGGCGCAACTGCAGAAGAAACAGCGAAGCTGATTAAGAAAAGCCCAACTGATTCTGAGCGCACAATTACATTCGACCCAGTGGCTCGCCCACAGGTTTCTGCTCTTTTAACTACCGCTGGATTGGTTACAGGCAGAGATCCAAAAGATATTGCGCAAGAAATTGGCAACGCTGGCGCAGGAGCATTAAAAGCGTATGTTATTGAATCTGTAAACAACTTCCTTGCTCCACACCGCGAGCGTCGTGCGGAATTGGCAAAAGATATGGACGCTGTGAGAGATATTTTGCACGATGGAAATGCAAGAGCTGCTGCGATTGCGCAAGAAACACTTGATCAAGTACGCGAAGCAATGAACATGAAGTACTGATTAGCAATATTGATTAGCAATAATTAAATCTGATTAATTCTTGCTTGATTGCATACAAATAAAACGCCCAGTAGTCGCTGGGCGTTTTTGTTTAGGTTTATACTATTTTGTTTATTTTCGATATTACTAAATGTCGTATCGCCAGCTTTTATCTGTTATAACTCGCGCAACAGCAAGTCCTAATGGCAAGCAAATAATCACCATAAACGCGCGGAAAGTCCAATCTAAAGCAGGAAGAGTATTAAACTGTCCAAGATAAAACATTGCGCGATACATATAAAGTCCAGGAACCATAATCACAATAGATGGAACAGTAAGACCAATACGCGGATAGCCCAAATATTGAGGCGCCCAACCCCTATGAACTACAGATCGCCAAGCAGAAGCCAAAAGACCAGCAAGCAAAGCGCCAGTAAATGCTGCGATTTCTGCAGCAATACCAAAATCAGCCATAGTTAAGCGCAAAGTATCGGTAATCGCGCCGATTATTCCAGCAACGAAACACATTCTTTGAGGAGAATTAAACAGAACGGAGAATCCCCACACGCCTGCAAACGCTGTAATCATTCTAAGAACAGCATTAAGCCAAGGATTTAAGCCCAGTGGAGTAAAGCCTTGGGGATTAAGTTGAACAAGGCTTGCAACCATCCAGCCAGCAAGAGTACCCATTAGAATAATCGCCATTGTGTAGCAAAGTCGCTGAATGCCAGAAGGAAAATCAATCTTAGCAATATCTAAGCCGCCTGTAATAAGAGGAAAACCTGGAATTACAAACAAAACAGACCCAATATAAGCTGTATTATGATGCAAAGCAGCAGGATCAAAACATCCAACAAGTCGAAGAGAAGCAATGCAACTCAAAGCGCCAACAGCAACAGCAATAAACGTTACAACAAATTGGTTTAGATGATGCATAAACATGCGTCTTCTAACATAATGACCAATGCCAGCTCCAATAAAAGCACCAAGCATATCGTAAGCGCCGCCGCCGAGCAAAAATGCGAAGGACGCGCACGCCACAGCAGACGCAAGACCCGCAAACCAAGGCTTATAAAGAGGCTTACGATTTTTAATTAAATCGAGACGGTCGTGAACTTGACGAACAGTAAGCGGCGCGGAAGAATCGCAAGCGGGATTTTGATTAGATAAAGCGGCGGAATTGTTTTTAAGATCTAAATTCAAATTATTTTGAGAATTTTGAACATTTTTGACATTTTGAACGTGAGAAAAATGCTCAGCATACGTTCTTTCTGGTTGAAGCGCAAAAATCCCGCGAGGTTTTTCTTTGCGAATCGCCTCTTGAATTGCCATTTTTTCTTCGACTTTTGCAGCGTGCTCCTCCGACTGCTTAGCTGTTTGAACAATCGCATTCTCATTGCTGCTAGCTTGAAGAGTGTCCACCAACTCCTTAGAAACAGCTGCCTTTGAATGATATAAGGAATCATTTCCAAGTTTAACATTAAACCAATCTGCAAAATGTTCGAGAAGCCAAATTCTCTCCGTATTTACGCCAGTAGTAGGCAGATCAACAACTTCGGTAATGCGCTCATGCTTATCTGTGCAAGTAGCCTCAATATCGGTTAAATTAACGTCTGCACGAACATTTACACCCATAGGTTCGCCAACGCGGTGCATAAGCTCGCGAACGCGGTAGCTTCCAGTTCCTGCGCCTAAGCCAAGAGCACCAACTCGAATAATAATGCTGGATTTTGCTGCAATCCCAGCTTCCGTAACTGGTTTATCCCAATCGCGCTCAACATCTTCCATATCTAGCGGAATCGCGTGCGTTTGGAATCTTCCAGAAGGTTTTCCTACTATATGACCAGTCGGAAGTATTTGTGGAGTATTGCCTATATTACTGTTTGAATTACTATCAGCGTTATTCTCTTCTATGCTCACAATTTTTAGTATACGCAGCGCGTAGCCTATAAGAAATTTATAGAAAAAATCAGTCCTAAGGTCGGTTCACAATTATTTTGGAATCTCGCTGGGAACAAAGGCTGTGGGCTTGCAACTTTTGACCTAAATAACCGCGGAGGAGCCGCGGAAGTCAAATGACCAAGCAACCTTATGACTAGCACAAGGAGGTCTGATGACAACTCAAAATCAACAGGTGACTCCAGCAGACGCAACAATAGTTACGTCTGGACTAGGACGAAAAGGACCTGAAGAGCGCGAACTGCCAGCATCGCTTAAGCAAGACATGGATTTATGCTTACATATTCTGCGCGATGTATTAGGCGAATTTGATGAAAAACTATTAACCGTATTCGACGAAGTGCGATTAAACGCGGTAAACGCAAGCACAGCACACTTCGCACAAATGGTTGATGCACAAGGAACAGAAGACGACGGGCTAAACAAAGCTGTAGAAAAAATCAACGGCATGGATTTGCCAGATATGCAGCTTCTTGCGCGTGCGTTTGCTACATACTTCCACTTAGCAAACCTGTGCGAAGAAAACTACAGGGTCTCCGTGCTGCACCAACGCGAATGCGAAGTAGAAGAATCTAATCCCGTAGACCCAGTTAACGAGCTAACATGCGCATACCACAAGTTGCTCACGGAAATGAGCCCTGCGCAAGCTAAGGAACTGCTAAATAAACTTGAATTCCATCCAGTTTTCACAGCGCATCCAACCGAAGCGAGACGAAAAGCTGTAGCTGGTAAAATCCGCAGAATATCAAAGCTTCTAAGCAAACACAATAGGCTAGGAGGATCAGACAAGCGCGAAAACTACAGGCGTCTATACAACGAGATAGACGCATTGCTCCGCACATCGCCTATTGCTCTTAAAAAACCAACACCAGTTGAAGAAGCAGACACAATACTAGATATATTCGACGCAACATTATTCAACACAATTCCGTTGGTTTATCGCAGATTTGACGATTGGCTTTTGGGCAAAAAAGCTGGATTAGTGCCACCGCGCTGCCCAGCATTCTTCCACCCAGGAAGCTGGATTGGATCCGATAGAGACGGAAATCCAAACGTTACAGCAAAGGTAAGTAGGCAGGTTGCGAGCAAGTTTAGCAACCACGTTTTGAAAGCGCTGGAAGAACGCACGCGCGAAGTTGGCAAATGCCTGACTATGGAAACACGCACAACGCCTCCAAGCGTTGAACTGCTGGAACTTTGGAACCGCCAGAGGGAAATGAGCGAGCAGCTCACTGAAAACGCGTCCGACGTATCTAACAGCGAGCCGCATAGAGCCGTTATGCTTGTGATGGCAGATCGACTACACCACACGATTAGCCGCAATACAGACTTGATGTATCATTCTTGCGAAGAGTTCATTGAAGATTTGCGGATAGTGCAACGTTCGCTTGCTGAGGCTGGAGATGCTCGAGCAGCATATGGACCATTGCAGGATTTGATCTGGCAGGCGCAAACCTTTGGATTCCACATGGTGGAGATGGAGTTCCGTCAGCATTCGCTCGTGCATTCGCGCGCATTGGAAGATATTCGTGAGCATGGATTACACGGGGAGCGTGGCCCTCTGCAACCGATGACTCGTGAAGTTCTTGACACTTTCCGCGCTTTGGGAGCAATTCAAAAGCGCAACGGTATGCGTGCAGCTCGCCGCTACATTATTTCGTTTGCAAAGTCTGCTCAGCATGTTCGCGATGTATTTGAGCTTAATCGCCTTGCGTTTGCGCATCCACAGGATGCTCCAACAATTGACGTAATACCACTTTTTGAGCAGCTAGAAGATTTGCAGAATTCGGTTAATGTTCTTGAGGAAATCATTAAGATTCCAGAAGTTCAGGCTAGACTGAAGGCTACTGGTCGCAAGATGGAAGTTATGCTCGGCTACTCCGATTCTTCCAAAGACGCAGGTCCTACTTCTGCAACACTTGCATTACATTCTGCTCAAGAACGTATTGCACAGTGGGCTAAAGATCATGACATTGATTTGACACTATTCCACGGCAGAGGAGGAGCTGTTGGACGAGGCGGTGGTCCTGCAAACCGTGCTGTTCTTGCTCAACCAGTTGGTTCAGTAAATTGCCGATTTAAGCTTACTGAACAAGGTGAGGTTATTTTTGCTCGCTACGGAAACCCAATTCTTGCCATTCGTCACTTGGAATCAGTAGCTGCAGCAACTTTGCTTCAATCTGCTCCAAGCGTTGAGAAAACCAACACGGAAATGACTCATAAGTATGCGGATATGGCTCAAAAGCTTGATGTTGCAGCGCATAATCGTTTTATTGATTTGCTTCAAACAGATGACTTTACGCCTTGGTTCTCAACCGTTACTCCGCTTAGTGAGATTGGTTTGCTCCCAATCGGATCTCGCCCTGCAAAGCGCGGTCTTGGTGCAAAGTCTTTGGACGATTTGCGCACAATCCCGTGGGTTTTCTCTTGGGCGCAAGCTCGAATCAACTTGGCAGCGTGGTACGGCTTGGGTACAGCTTGCGAAAAGTTTGGCGACTTGGAAACTTTGCGCAGAGCTTACGAAGAATGGCCGCTGTTTAGTACTTTTATTGACAATATTGAGATGTCTTTGGCTAAAACAGACGAGCGAATTGCTCGCATGTATCTAAGCCTTGGAGATCGCGAAGATTTAAGCGATAAAGTGCTTTCGGAAATGCAGCTTACGCGCAAGTGGGTTTTGCAAATTGTTGGTGACAAGTGGCCGCTGCAACATCGTCATGTGCTTGGTCAAGCGATTCGCGTGCGCTCGCCTTACGTGGACGCGCTTTCTGTAATTCAGTCACTTGCTTTGCATAAGCTTCGCAACAAGGTGGATAAGGAAGAATTGAGCGAAAGCCAGCAAGCAGAGTTCATCTACCTGATTCTCTGCACTGTTTCCGGTGTTGCTGCAGGCTTGCAAAACACTGGATGATTTTAATAAATTACTGAATCAAGAAGGCTCTCGTATTTGCGAATTGCAATACGGGAGCTTTTTTGATAATAGGCTTATATTCTTAAACAAAATTCTTATTTACTACGAAAGATACAATATATTCTAAGTCAAAAATTTTAAACTTTAAGCAACTGAAAATATTGCCAATGCCAGTGTAGGAGATAATAATGCAAGAAGAAGTCAGCGAAGATTTTGCTAATGAAGATTCAGTTTTAGCTACATCGGTATTAAGCGCAATGCTTGCAGGGAATCGCAAATTTGCAGACGGCAATTCAGCGCATGCAGGCGTAAATTCAGAATCGCGCATGAAACTTATTGACGGTCAGCATCCTGGAGCTGTTGTGCTTTCGTGCGCAGATTCGCGAGTTGCTCCAGAATTTATATTCGACGCCGGTTTGGGCGTTATTTTTTCTGTTCGCACAGCTGGAGAAGTGTTGGATGATGCCGTAATAGCTTCGCTAGAATACGCTGTAAGTGATTTGGGAGTAAAAGTGTTGGTTGTGCTTGGGCATGAGCATTGCGGCGCCGTAAAGGCTGTTTTGCCGAACGTGCAAAAGCTGGTTTCTGAATACGGCGAAGATAAAACAAGCGAAATAATTGAGTCGAGCGAGTTAATATTGCTGCGTTCTTTAGGGCCTGCTGTGCTCGCAGGTGTTGAGGAAAATTTAGATACAGATGATATTGAACGTATTCACGTGTCTAATATTTTGGCTGAAATTTGTGAAAAATCACAAATAATTCGCGAAGCTGTTTTCAAAGACGCTTTGATGCTTGTTGGAGCAAGGTATCGAATGAGTGACGGCTTGGTGGAAGTGTTGTCATGCTAAAAACAGAAACCGAAGCAAAAACAACGAGCCAAGTAGAAAAAGCAAGTAAAGCAGAACAAGCAAATTCTGCAAACTATCTATATTTGATTATAGGGATTCCTTTTATTTCTTTGATTATTGCAATGTTTCCAGCGTTGCAAGCGCGCAACCCTTGGATGCCTGTAAACACTATTATTATGGGTGTTGCTGGGCTGCTTTTACAAGCTGTTCCTTTTACGCTAATTGGCGTGCTTGTTTCTGCTGCTGTAGAAACGTGGATTACGGCAGATTTTATTGAAAAACACGCTCCAAAGTCTATTGCAAACGGCTTTTTGGCTGCAATTCTTGCTGGAGTCTGTGTGCCAGTATGTGATTGTGTTGTTGTTCCAACGTTTTCTCGTCTTGTTGCGCGAAAGCTGCCATTGCCTTGTGCTGTGACATTTCTATGCGCTGTGCCAGTGGTAAATCCTGTTTCTATTTGGGCTACTTGGTACGCATTTGCGGACGTTCCAGCAGTTGCTGTGACTCGAGTGGCTTTGGGTGTTGGTGTGGCTCTTTTAGTGGGAATTAGTTTTGTGATTTTTCCTGTAAAATCACAAGTTTTAAGGGAAAAATTTTTCATAAAATCATGTGGATCAACATGTGATTCATGTGATTTTGACAATAATGTTGGGCCTTTAATAAGTTTTAAAGATCATTTAAAAATTTATGCTCATCACGTCTATGCGGATTTTATGCGATTAATGCCAATAATATTGTTTGGAACAACTGTAGCTTCGATTATTCGCGTTTGGCTTGGCGCAGATCCTGCATCAAAAATAAACACAACAACAGTTTTTGTGGCGATTCCAGCAATGATGCTAATAGCATACGCAAGCTCCTTATGTTCAAGCTCCGACGCAGTAATTGCGCGCTCTTTGGCTGCTTCTCTTCCAATGAGTTCAGTAATTGTTTTTCTGCTTTTTGGGCCAATGCTAGACATAAAAAACACTCTTATGCTTATTGAAGATTTTAAAGGGAAATTTGTGATACGTCTAACAGCAACTATTGTTGTTATTTGCTTACTCGCAGCGCTTCTTGTTCACCTTGCATGGGGTGTGATGCTATGAGTAGTGTAAATGTTGTATGCAATGTTGATTGTAATAATGCAGATTGCAAGCAAACTAAGCATAAAATTACTTTTGCTCATATTGCGCAATCGTTGTGTTTGATTTGCTTTTCAGCCACACTAATGTGGAGCGCATTAAGCGGATGCTACACAATCCTTACCACTCCGCGCGCATTCGTATACCTTATTTTTGCTGCGATTTTGCTTTTTGTTTTGGGAATTTGCTCGCTTTTTGGTATTATTCCAGTTTTTGCAAAAGATTCTAAACGCATTCTTGTTTCCCTAATAATTCCAATGCTCGTGATTTTAATTCCACTTCAAATGTCAAAATCAGCATTAGATCAAGGTTTTACAAAGTCTGCAGGTTTTGACGAGTACGCCTCTGGGCGCGCAATAGCAATCGCGTCTAATCGTAAAAATAATAAAAAAACTTTAAGAGGACTAGACGTAGCTAATAAAAAAATTATTATTTCAGACGATGATTTTGGAAATTGGTATGACGAAATTGACCATAATTTAGAGAAATACCAGGGATATGAAATTGTGGTAAAAGGTTTTATAAGTCGAGAAAACACGCTTTCTAAAAATCAGGTTCGCATATCTAGACAATTTATGTCTTGCTGCATTCTAGATATGTCTCCGTTTGGGTTTGTTGCAGATTTTTCTAAAAACTTACGATTTAAAAATCACCAATGGGTGATTGTAAAAGCTAATATCTCACTTGGGAATATTGGTGTTAGTGGATATTCACACAAAGGTGTGGTTCTTAAAGTTGAATCCATTAAAGAGATAAGTAAAGCTCCATCCGGTTATTTTTATAGAACCTGATTGTGTATATTATTCCGATATTAAGCACAAAGCTTTTTATATATGTTAAATTCAACTAAGATAGCAAGTATGTCGTTGGGTTTTAACATTGCACTCATTGTTGTGTTCCTTTTGTTTGGTTCCATATTTGCAGCAACCGAACTTGCGCTTGTTAATTTGCGATCGTCGCAATTAGACCGCATGGAAACGCAGGATGCTCGTGGGAAAAGAGTTGCAAAAATAGCTCGAGATCCAAACACTTTTCTTTCCACTCTTCAAATCGGAGTTACGCTTTCGGGATTTCTTTCGGCGTCTTTTGGCGAATCTGCAATCGCGCCTCATATTGTGCCAATTGTAAAGTCTTGGGGAGTTCCAGATCATGTTGCTGGACCATTAACGACTATTGTTTTAACGCTTATAATATCGTATTTTTCAATAGTAATTTCTGAACTTGTGCCAAAGAGAATAGCAATGCAGCGCTCTGAGCAAATCGCTCGAGCAGTTGTTCCAGCAGTAGATATATTCTCCAAAATATGCAAGCCTTTAATATGGTTGATTGCTAAGAACACCAACGGTTTTGTGAGACTTCTTGGATTCGATCCAAACGAAAAGGAAAGTGAAGTTTCCGACGAAGAGCTACGTGTTTTAGTTAACTCGAATAAAAAGCTTAGCCAAGATGAGCGAACAATTTTAGACGATGTTTTTGATGCTTCTGAAACGATTGTTGCCGAAGTTATGCGTCCTCGTGCAGACGTTGAGTTTTTGGACGGATCTTTAAGTCTTGAAGAAGCTGCTGCAAAAATTAGAGAATTGCCATATTCTAGATATCCTGTAACAGGCAAAGATTTTGACGATGTTATTGGATTTGTGCATGTACGCGATTTGTTAGATGTTAGAGATCCTAATGCTAAAACAGTTGCAGATGTAACTCGAGAAGGAATAAGTCTTCCTGGAACGTCTAAATTGCTTCCAAGCTTGGAGCTGCTTAGAAAACGCGGAATACATCTTGCTGTTGTTATTGACGAGTATGGCGGAACGGATGGCATCGTGACTCTTGAAGACATGACCGAGGAATTGGTTGGAGATATTAGAGATGAATACGATTTGCCAGACGAGTCAGATTTGAAGCGTGATAGTAAAGCTACTGTGTTTGTAAACGGGGTTGCTACAGTTGACGGTGGAATGACTATAGAAGATTTCGCAGATGTGACTGGAATTGAGCTAGAGGATGGACCTTATGAAACTGTTGCAGGCTATTTCCTTGCTCACACTGGCTCAATGGGCAAGGTTGGAGCTATTTTGCACGATGCGGATGGCTACGATATGACAGTTACGGAGGTTGATGGGCGTAGAATAGCTACGATTGAAGTCAGAAAAACCGAAGTAAATTAAAGATTTGAATAAAATTAAACAAAAATAAACAAAAAATGGAGGATACTAATATGGCTTTAACTCATATTGTGCCAGGTCTTGACGAATCGGCTAGTGAGAAAGCAATCGATATTTTGCAGAATCGCTTAAGCCATGAGCAGGAAGCTGCTTTAGTCTTAAAGCATGCACATTGGAATGTTACGGGTCCAGACTTTATTGCGGTTCATGAAATGCTTGATCCTCAGGTTGCAGAAGTTTTAGCTCAAGCCGATGAAACAGCTGAGCGAATTGCAACGCTTGGTGGATCTCCACTTGGTCGCGCAGACGATGTTGTAGCTTCGCGCACTTGGAAGCGTTTTGCTCTTAGCGGTAGAAAGTCCACCAAAGAGTATTTGCAAGCATTAATTGAGTATTACAACGATATGATTGCAGATGATCGTAAGGCAATTTCTCAGCTTGATGATCTTGATATTGTTAGCTCTAATATTATTCAAGATCATGTTCAGCAGCTTGAAAAGTTCCAGTGGTTTATGCGCAGTCATTTAGAGTAATTTTGTAGAATAATTTTGCGACACGCTTAGATTTGCTATTTGACATTTTTGTTTCATGTGCTAATCTAACTACTTGTATGTTTTCGACATACAAGTTGGGCCCGTAGCTCAGGTGGTTAGAGCGCATCCCTGATAAGGATGAGGTCGGAGGTTCAAGTCCTCCCGGGCCCACGAAATTGAGCATTTTGTTCTTTTTCTCCAATGGGGCTATGGCGCAGCTGGTAGCGCATCTGCTTTGCAAGCAGAGGGTCAGGAGTTCGAGTCTCCTTAGCTCCACAAATAGGGTTTCTAGCCAATCGCTAGAAACCTTTTTTCATATATTCGTATTATCGTCTTCTTTCGTGTGTTTCTTGTTCTTGCGCGCATTTTGTTATATGAGAATGTTTCTCATCAAGGTGTTTTGCTAAACTGAATACCAATAAATGAATATAGATATCTTTACGCCGTGTATTGCGCATGCTTAAGTGGATGCTCAATGGGTTAACAAGGCGTGAAATCGTGTGTTAGCAGCGTCTTAAGCGGTTAGCCTGATCAGCGTAAGGAAAGTGTATGCGTAAACTTTTATCGTATTGCCGTCGTGCTCCTCAATTAGTAATAGTTTTAGTTTTGTTCCCGTTTATTGCGGTGTTTTATTCTAGAAATCTGACTTTTATACTCGATTTTTGCAAAGTTATAAGCAAGACGTTTACTTTCCTACTTTCGTTAATAAATTTTGATTTTAATGTGCAAATAAGCCTTACAATCGGGCAAAGTATAATAACATGTTTAGTTTTATATACATGCGTTAAGTCGCTTTTAAGTATGATTGATGATTTGGCGCATGGCACACTTGGAATTGACTTGCTTGCGTTTGTTGCATTGCTTGCAACGCTTTGTATAGGCGAATTTTGGGCAAGTTATTTGATTGTTGTAATGGTGTTTACAGGCGAAGCAATCGAAGACTTTGCGCAAGATGCAGCGCAGAAAAATCTATCTCTTTTAGTAAATGCGTCTCCTCAAACCGCACATTTAATGACACTTCCTGGAATAGTGTGCGGTGAATCTTGTGAGCAATGTGCTCTGCTTGATCATAGTCATTTTAGAAAAGTCAGCGATGAATCTTCGCTAGAGGCATTGCAAGAACATAAAGATTTTACTAGTTGTGAATCGTGTAAAAAATGTCACAATAACTCTAAAGAATGCCCAATATTGCAAGAGGTAAAGTCTTCTAGCCAATTACAAAGATACAAAACAGTTCCAGTTGAAGATCTAAAAATCGGCAATGTAATAGTTGTTCTTCCAGGAGAAACAGTTCCTGTAGACGGTGAGCTTTTAAGCGGTTCCGCTGTTCTAGACACAAGCGCAATAAATGGCGAGTCGCTTCCGCGTGAAGTGTTTGCTGGCGCGCAAGTGTTGTCTGGATGCGTAAATGGCGGTGTTGTGTTGATTATGCGCGTAACTAAGTTATCGCAAAATTCGCAATATCAAAAAATCATGAAGTTGGTTGAATCTGCAAGATCTTCTAAAGCTGCAGTAGTGCGATTTGCGGATATGCTTTCTGTGCCTTTTACTGTGCTTTCATTTGTTATTGCAGGCGTTGCTTGGGCTGCATCTGGTCAGGCTTTAAGATTTGCGCAAGTTTTGGTGCTAGCTACTCCTTGCCCGCTCTTGATAGCTGTTCCAGTGGCGTTTATGGCAGGAACAGGAAGACTTGCAAAACTTGGTATTGTGGTAAAAAGCCAAGATGTTTTAGAGCAGCTAAGCCGAGTAACAGATGTGTTCTTTGACAAAACGGGAACGCTTACTGTTAAACAGCCTCAAGTTGTTAGAGTGGATTTAGCGAATCATCAAGATAGCGAAAATCAGGAAAATCAAGAAAATAGTGGGTTGCAAAATAGGATACTAATGTTTGCTGGTGTCCTGGAAACATACTCACAGCACATTCTTGCAGGAGGAATTGCAAAAGCTGGATCGGATCTTTGGCAAAACACGCATCCATCTGCCGTTCCGCAACTTCCGAGCGTGCGTGAATACCCAGTTATAAGCGGTGTTAAAGAAACTGCTGGTCAAGGTATATGTGCAAGTGTGGATGGTGTAAACGTTAGAGTAGGTCGCAAAAAATACGTTTTGCAGGCGTCAGCTGGCAATCCCGAGGATGAGTCGCAAGCAACCGAAGATAAAGCCAAACGTGCAAATGTAGAAAATATATCAAAAATAGAAAGCAATTTTGAAGAGCTTTCTGCCGACGAAATGGCGACATACGTTTCTTTTGATGGCAAACTTGTTGGGCGAATCGTTCTAAAAGACGTGCCTCGAGAAAATGCAAAATCTACGATTCAAAAACTAAAGGAGTTTGGTGTTCGTTCAATAAGCATGCTTACTGGAGATGGTCTGCAAGCGGCTCAAACAATAGCAAAAAGCGTTGGAATCGAGCATGTGAAAGCGAATTTGCTTCCAGAAGACAAGCTTGAGTGCGTAAAACAGCACTATAAGAATACGGATAGTGTTAATGCGGATAATAAGTATTCGGAAGGTAGCACAAGCTTACTGAGCACGGATGCTTTCGACTTTTCTGGCGGAAAAACACAAAAATGTAGCATAACGATGATGGTTGGAGATGGCGTAAACGATGCACCAGTTTTGGCTGCAGCAAACATTGGTGTGGCTTTGACTGATGGCACCGATACAGCGGCTTCGGAGTGCGCGCAAGTTGTGATTATGAACAACAACATTTATGCTGTAGCAAACGCTGTAAGTGTTGCAAAACACACGAAGCGTGTTATGGTTCAAGCTGTTATGTTGGGAATTGGATTAGCTGTTATAAGCATGATTGCGGCGGCTTTTGGGCTGATTCCTGCGGTTCTTGGAGCTATGATGCAAGAGATGATTGATGTTGTGTCAATTTTATGGGCGCTTACAGCGTTGAAAGGAAAGCGCGCGTAAGAGTAAATGTGCATATGTGCATAAGTCACAAGTTACAAGCACGCATAAGCAAAATGTATATAAGTGACAATATTCACTTTGGTCTTTTCTTGAATGAGTCAAGGCGCTAGTCTAAGTAGTGGAGCATTTAAGGAAGCGACTTATAAAACAGTTTACAAAAGAGTTCAAAAATGCTTAAGAATGCTTGAAATACTCAATATGGGGAAATTTTATGGAAACGAATTATAATGCGGATGCGAGCGAATTGCGAATCGCAGTTATTGGCGCGGGGCCTGCTGGAATATACTCGTCAGATATTTTTCTTCGTCAGCTTAAAAAATTGGGTGACGAAATGGGATTAGGTACGAGCGCTAGAATCGATTTATTTGAAAAACTACCAGTTCCATTCGGGCTGGTTCGATATGGAGTTGCGCCAGACCATCCGAGCATAAAATTCATTGCAGATGCTTTGGCTAAAACGCTTGATAATCCAAATATTCACTTGTATGCGAATGTTGAATTTGGCAAAGATATTACGCTAGAAGATTTATTGCCTCGCTACGATGCAATTCTGTTTGCTACGGGCGCTGTAGAAGATAAGCCGCTTAGTATTCCAGGAGCATCGTTAAACGGCGTGTATGGCGCTGCAAAATTTGTGGAATGGTACGACGGATATCCTACCAGTGAGTGCACGTGGCCGCTTGATGCAAGCGAAGTGGCTGTTATTGGTGGCGGAAACGTTGCTATGGATGTTGCGCGCGAGCTTTTGCGAGACGCGAATTATCTTAGAGAACACACGGACATTTCCGACGACGTTTACAATGGTTTGCTTAAAAACCAGGCTAAAACATTGCACTTGTTTATTCGACGAGGCGTTGCTCAAGCTAAATTCTCTGTGCAAGAATTGCGCGAGATGGAAAAGCTTTCTGGCGTGCAAATAGTTGTAAATGAAAACGATTTTGACTTGGATGACGAAACGATTGATGTTGCTGGAAAAGACAAATTGACTCGTCAAATGGTAGAAGAACTTTTTGCTATACGCGATTTGAGCGAAGATATGGAAGATAGTGGAAACGTTGACTTTGAAGGCAATCCTGCAAATCGACGCTATATTATTCACTTCAATTCTGATCCAGTTGAAATTCTGGGAGAAGATGGGCGAGTGTGCGCTATTCGAGTAGAGCGTACAGTTACAAGCGCGGACGGGAAAATGACTCGTACTGGAGAGTTTGAAGAATACCCTGTTCAAGCGGTTTACCATGCGATTGGATATAAGCCTGCTAAGGTTTCTGGCGTTGCTTACGATGAGAACAAAACTCTTCTTGCGAATAAAGATGGTCGCATAGTAACTGATCCAGATGGTGATGTTGTGCGTCCACGCTTGTATGCAACTGGCTGGGCTAAGCGAGGACCTGTTGGATTAATTGGTTCCACAAAGTCAGACGCTTTGCAAATAGTGGCAAATATGTTGGAAGATTTATCAAAAAGCTCGCTCGAAGAATGTGAATCCGCACTTCCTGGCAGATTGGCAATAGATAGAGAGCCTAAATCTATCGAAAATCTTCTCGCTTCCAGAGGCGTGGATGTAGTTGATTTTGATGGGTGGAAAAGAGTTGACGATTTTGAAGTTGAATCTGGTATGGCAGAAAATCGCGCTCGCAAAAAAGTTGTATCTAAGCAAATGCTTATAGATATAGCGAATCATCAACAATAGTTTGTTAATTTTTAGTGGTCGCTTACGTTATGCACATTTGCAAAACGTTTAGTGACCACTTGTTAACAGATTATAAATCTTAAATACACTAATTAGCATTAATCTTAAACATATTAATTATAAATATACAGTTTTCATTCAGCAAAATTACAGTTCCGATTATTAGAATCGTAAACATGTTCAGCAATATAGGAATGCGATGCCGCAATTATCTGAAAACAGCAGCACTGTTCTCAGTAATCTGGTTGATTCTTGCCTTAATTTGGGCTGCCTGTGGATTGCGCTTGCCTATGCTGATTTGGTTTGTAGTTTTAGGAATAATTCTCAGTGTGTGCGCGTATTGGCTTTCTAGCAAGCTCGCAATTCGCATGGTGAATGCTATAGAAGTCAGTGAAGATGAAGAGCCAGTCTTGTATGGTATTGTTCGCGAGATTTCTGCGAGAATCGAAAGACCGATGCCGCATCTTTACGTTGCTCCAATGGATAGTCCTAATGTTTTTGCAATTGGTCGCAGTGAAAGACATGCTGTTATTTGTTGTACGCGTGGACTCTTAAACATTCTGAACGAGCGTGAGTTGCGTGGAGTTGTAAGTCATGAGCTGATTCATATTTATAATCATGATATTTTGAATTCCACTATTGCTTCAGCTATTGCGACAATTATGACTTATGTTGGCTATGTTCTTACGTATTCCAAAAAGAAGCATACTGCTGATAGTGAGTTTGCTGTTAGATCAGAATCTTCTAAAAGCCGTTGCCCAGTGTTAAAGATTGTTGGTCAAGTTTTAAATGTGATTTTTGTGCCAGTTGGAGCATTGATGATTAAGCTGGTGGTTTCTAGAAGCCGCGAATTTGACGCAGATAAAAGCGCTGGAATGCTTACGGGAGATCCTGCAGCTTTGGCTTCTGCTCTAAATAAAATTTCTTACGGTGCAAAAATACATGAGATGAGTAGAGCCGATGGATTGCAGGCAATGTCTTCGCTGATGATTGTAAATCCATTTGAAGATGATAAATCAAAATTATTGAAGATGTTTTCTCATCAGTCAGCTGTTAAAGAGCGAGTTAACTTCTTGAGACTAATGGCTAAGTCGCAAGAGGATAATGCTGAGTATTCTGGGTATGCGGAAATGTCTTATGAAAATGAAGCTGCTGCAAAATCAGATGAATTTGATAAGTCTGAATCTGTATTCAACATCCGATATGGGAGAAGATTCCCTAGTGGAGTTGTAGCCGTAAGCGGAGCATGATATCCTTATATGGTTTGTTGTCTAGATTGATTAATCGAGTCATTTGAAGGTATTAATCGCCAGCAGCCGAACATGCGGACATAGTTCATCGGTAGAATGGAAGCTTCCCAAGCTTCAGAGGCGGGTTCGATTCCCGTTGTCCGCTCCACCGTGATGTATAAGTGGAATATGAGGGCGTATACGCTGATGCATCATGCTCATACCAACAGTTCAGACCTCTAGTCGTGTGAGTAGGAGGGCTGGATTTCTTGAGAATTGATTCCCAACCACATTCGTAGGTATTGTGTCTGCTGAGTATTTTCTCACATGTCGACAGGTTTTATAAGCACTTGACTGGTACGCGTGTTATCATAGTAAACAACAAGACCAGTTCCGCTACCCACTTCGGTGGGAGTCCAGGGCTGGTCCTTTTCGTCGGGAGGAGTTGTGACCAGTAAACCGATTAAGCCTTATAAAAGTTATACTGATCAGGTAGCTCTTTTATGCTCACGTGGCATGGAGATTAAAAATGTTGCACAGGCGACTCACGTGCTTTCGACACGTAACTACTACCGACTTTCGGGGTACTGGTATTCGGCACGCATTATTGATTTTGCTTCTGGTAAACCCACAGATAATTTTCAACCTGGTACATCTTTGGATTTATGTACTGAATTGTATACTTATGTTTACAAAAGGTAGTGAGATGGGTCGTCATCTGGGCCTTTTTGGTAGTGTGTTTTTTGATGCGCATGAAACAAGTTCAGGGTTTATTATGGTGGGATTTGGATTACAAAACCCATGGATATTAACTTTAATATTTCTAGTTCTATTTGTTTTTTCTCTTGTATTTTTTATTATTTTATCTGCATTGCAAAAAAGAAAGAAAATGTTGGAGGCGCTATCAAAGAATAAAATCTAATGAAAATGTTTAGAATTTGGAGCCTATGTGTTCAGGTATTCTATGGCTTTTTGAAGTCGTATATGTTTATTATGACGATTTTCCAATTAATGATTGATTATTATGATAGATATGCTAAAGCATTAACAATTGTCTACTTTACTCAACATATTTTAGTATTGACACGAAAATCTTAGTTAAATTAAAATTATATTGTACATGCTATGGCAGCATATACATGATGTTAGGAGGTTTTATGAAAAAATGTAGTTTTATAATCAGCTCATCGATATTAGCTATTTCTATGTTGTTTGCTATACCCGTTGCTAGTGGAAATAGTATAAATAAAAATGATGCAAGTTTGTTTAATGAAACTGGAATGACGTCTTCACAAATTGATAGTTGGGTGAATGATCCAAAACAGAATATTTATGGTCATAGTAGAGAAGATGTTATAGCTTATTTGAGGGCGAATTACAATCCATCATATAGTTTTATGTCTGAAAGTAAGTCATCAACTTGGAGTAATAGGTGGTTTTCTAGTGGCAAGTGGATTAACAGATCTGGGCTAGTTTCTTTGTCTTTAATGCCAACAGATTGGGTTACTGTTCCTCACGCCGCTCATGCCACTGGTCCTAAGGCTTGGGAAACGGTAAAGAGTAGATTTGGCAATGACAAAGAGTGGAGGAAGTATCCTTGGGCAGATGAATCAATGCTCGGACAGTTTAAGTGTCATGTAGGATATGGAAAGCTAAAAGTTCCATATAATTTAGAACCATCAAGAGAGCATTTTAATCCAATAACATGTAATTGAGAAAATAGGAGGGTTTTATGTTAGATATGTTGTTTGCATTTGTTGCTGTTGCATCAATGTTAATAGGTTTGGTTTTGTCTGTAATGCTTTGGGTTAAAAGCAGCAAGTCAGTTAAAGAATTGTATAAAAACGCATATGCGTATGCAATTATTGATGTTGTATTAGGCGTATTGTCGTATATATCTTATGCTGCGACTATCAATTCTGTAGACATTGATGTGCGTGAGTTCTACACAAATTATTTCACGGCGCCATTGATTGTTCTTGCTGTTCTTGTTGTAAGTATTGCTGCTATAGCTATTTTTAAGAGTAAAAAAATAGCTATGTAAAATAACTAGATTAAACAGTTTATCAAATAATAATAGCCTCCTGAGTTTAATTAAAATTCAGAAGGCTATGTTTGTTATATGTTGTGTTTGGTTTGATTGTGATTTGTTGATTTCAGTCTGAAGTGTGTGTGATATTAGACAAAAGATGCATAAATCGTATTTTTTGTACATTGGATGTATAAAAAATTGTACATTGAATGTACAAAAAATATGTTTTTTGTGTATACAAATTTTATAATCGCGCGCTTACAACGCAATGCATTTGAGTTATAGGTCAAACAGAATCTGTGACCAAGTCGGAGATTCGACCACAGTACTGTCAATAATTCAGTCAACTATCTGAGAGAATAACAGTAAAGACAATTGCGCGTAGCTTTAATTAAAAATGACCATTACTCTAAAATAGACAAATACAAATCAAGTCTTTGATTTAAATATCTTGCAAACAAGTTTGCCATGGCAGACACGTTATGCTTTGCGTGATACTCATCAAAAGCTTCATAATATTTCAAGCGATCAGTAAATTTTATATCTATTGGTGGGTACCCTGCTTTCATCAACTCCAAATTGACCAGCAGTCTTCCTGTTCTTCCATTTCCATCAATAAAAGGATGAATGCTTTCGAATTCTATATGAAAACGAGCAAGTTTAGTAACAATATCTTCATCGCTGTTTTTGTATTTTTTCAATAATTCTTCCATTTTTGAAGCGATTAAATATGGTTGTGGTGGCTCATGTGTAGATCCCATAATTCGAACGGGAACTTTTCTATAAACGCCTCTATCTTTTCTCTTATTGGCTAAAACTAAATAATGTATGTCTTTTATAACTTTTTCATTTATCTGCTTATTTTCGCTAACAAGCTGCTTTACGTAATCAAAGGCTTCTTTGTGTCCAATAACTTCTAGGTGCTCTTTTAATGATTTTTGATCAACAGTAAGCCCTCTAAGAACCATGTCTGTTTCGCGCAGTGTTAAAGTATTTCCCTCAATTGCATTTGAGTTATATGTATATTCTATTAGAAATTCTTCATTAAGTCTTTCTAATTCTCCCTCAGTTAAGGGTCTTCTTGTTTTAAGGGTTTCTAATTTAGTTTTTATGATTGGAATTAGAGATTCACTAATTTTATATCTTCCGTCGGTTGGCTTTGATGCGTCATGTGGTATTTTCCAGGATCTTCCTTCCCGATATGCTCCTGGAATTTTTCCTTCGGAGCATAGAATTCTTACTCTTCTATCTGATATGCCCCATTTTTCAGCAGCTTGGTTTACTGTTATATACATAAAATACCCTTAATCATTGTTGCATTTTATTATATTTTAACGTTTTATCGGAATAATATAAACTGTATCGGAATAACATATTTAATTTATCGGAACAATAGTGATTGATAAAACCAGTAACGTGAAGCTGTGTTAAATATTGGGATATCTTTGTTTAGAATGATTTTGCAAGTAAAGAATAAGCACATTTGATACGCTATAAGCCTCACTGCAACAAGGGCTATGAGTTTATTTTTTTTTACACACTTTTGGCGTTTTGGACCCTTGATTTCAGTCTGAATTCTGTGTGTGATATTTAGACAAAAGATGTATAAATTGTATTTTTTGTACATTGGATGTATAAAAAATTGTACATTGAATGTACAAAAAATACGTTTTTGTGTATACTTATATTTATGAGCGCTTATTTTCCTAGACCAATTGCTGATTCTATTCTTCAATCAAAACGAAAAGTCGTGATTCTTGAAGGCGCAAGAGCTGTGGGAAAAACTATGATGTCAAAGCGTCAGCTTGTGTCTAAAGGATTCTCATACGTGAGCCTTGCGGATGAAAATACGTTTGCGCTTGCTTCAACAGATTTATATGGTTGGTTAAAAAATCTTAGTACTCCAGTTGTTATTGACGAAGCGCAAAGACTGCCAAATTTGCCTCTTGCAATAAAAGAAATAGTCGATAATTCAACGGAAAACAGTTTGCAATATGTTTTAACAGGTAGTGCACTTATAAATCGCAATGGACTAGATGGTCAAGATCCTCTTGCTAGACGCGCTCAGCACTTTACAATGAGTCCTCTTACGCAGTGTGAAATTACTCAAAATAGTAGAAATATTGTAGATAGTCTTATAGAAAGTAATCCAAATCTTAAATATGAAAAAGAAATAAGCAGAGAAGAAGTATATAAAATTATGGCTGCAGGAGGATTCCCAGAATATCAGCAATCGTATGATTCTTACGAGGCTTGGGAGCGAGAAAAGCTTGTTTCAAACGATATTCTTGCAGTGTTGGGAGATACCATTCTTCCAGGAGAACGATTAGACAGAAGCATGGCTGTTAGCATACTTAATAAGTTGTTATGTATGCCTGGCGGGATTCTTAATACGAGTTCAATAGGTCAAGATCTTGCTTTAGATAGGCGAACCATTGAGCGTTACGTTAGTGTATTCTTGCGTAGATTCTTAATAAATTATCTACCGAATATAAAAACTGCGCCCAATCGCCAGACTTTTACTAGAGCCAAAATACACCCAGTCGATACGTCTTTAAGCATTCAAACAATGATTAGTAAGGGTCATAATCCTTTGGAAGATCCCGTTATGTATGGGAATCTGCTAGAAAGTTTTGTTGTAAATCAGATTATGCCTGCTGTGCAATGGTCTAAAACGCATCCAGATTGCTTCTACTGGCGTGAACCTGGTAGCAGCCCTAAAGAGGTTGACCTTGTGCTAAGCTTCCGTGGAAATCTGGTTGGAGTGGAAGTAAAAAGCTCTAGCATGGTGAATCGTAACGATTTTAAGGGACTTGTAGCTCTTTCGCAAAAACCTGAATTTAAGCGCGGATATGTTGTTTACATGGGTCAAAAAATTATGCAGTGGGAGGATAATTTGTGGGCAATACCGTTAAGCGCTCTGTGGGAATGCGATGCGTTTGAGTGATATTGCATAAGTCTTGGGGAATAATCCGCGTTGGCTCCTTCAAAGCGTGATTTTCATCACCGAGATTCTCGATTTTGCGCAACCTTGTAGTGCGTTTGTTGTGCGACACGCGCGAAAAGCCTTTCCTTAAAAAAACCTGGGAAAATTCTTCAAAAACCTTGAAATGCGTATTTTTACGGTTTAAGTGTTGTTTATCCACAAATTTTACGATGAGTGTTGCTTAATTGTGGATTAGTTTGTGTGTGACATTATTTTTTTCTGTTTGTTTTGTGTGGTTGCCTCTTGACTTTTTTAAACGGGGGGGGGTATGTTAATAAGCAAACGCTAGCTGCTCCTAGTTTTGGCTGGTGTTTAAACCACTATCCATATGTTGTGGATTGTGGAGCAAATTTTTCTCTGCGCCCCTAACGCAGAGGAGAAGAAGAAAGGAAATAAAATGATGAATAAGAAGGCTATCGCCGCTTTCGCTGCTGGCGCAACTTTGCTCGCTGGCTTTGCAATGGCAACCCCAGCAATGGCATTTGATTTTAATGTTGGATTGAATGATGACGGTTCTTGGGGTACTACTCAGAAGAAGGCTGCTAAGACTTATACTAAAGCTGAGATCTTGAAGCTCGAGGCTGCTGTTGCAGAAGCTGAGGCTACTGTTGCAGAGAAGACAAAGGCAGCAAATGATGCTCAGACAGCTGCCTATGCTGATGATACTGATGGTGCAAAGAAGAAGGCTGCTGTAGAGAAAGCTCAGAAGGAATTGAGCGAAGCTCAGGAGAAGCTTGAGAAAGCTCAGAAGGAATTGAATGACGCTAAGCCTGCTCCATCTGAAGCTGATCCAAAGAATCCTCAGGGCACAAAGCCAGTTGAGGCTTCTAAGGATGCAACAGTTCAGCCAGGCAAGCCAGGTGCTAAGCCAGGTCAGGCTGCTGGCCAGGCTGGCGCTAATGCTGCTGCTGGTGCTAAGACCACTGTGGTTGAGAAGAAGAAGGATGGCGGTAAGAAGTTGCCTACTACTGGTGTTGGTGTTGCTTTGACTGCTTTGGCTGCTTCTATGCTTGCTGGTATGGGTGCTGTTGTTCGCAAGGCTCGTCACTAAGCATTGCGCGCGCACTGGTGTTCGCTGGTGCGCGTGTAAAAAATAGGCTTGCGTTAGGCGGCGGCGCGTGTTTTGTGCTGCAGCTTGCACACAGGTTTAGAGTTTGCTCGGTTTGCCGAAATTTCCTTTTCTTACCGTGTAGGTTCTTTATTCTGCTTGCGAGTGCTTAATGCTTGTTGCTAGAGATGGTTTTCCGCTAGGGACGGGATTCTGTTCTTTAGTTTTAAAGGCTTGTTAGGTTTCTAACAAGCCTTTTTCTTTTCTGTGTTTTGTTGCTCAATGCGCTAAGTATTTGGATATTTTTGTTTTAGAGTGATTGTGCAAGTAAAGAATAGCCCAGATTCGATTGCTGCAAAACGCTTGTATCGCAAGGCCTAAGACATGATTTCTTACACAGTTTTGGCCTATAACCCATATATTGGATTAATCAACATAAAAAGCGCTGACTTATTTATGCGTTAATACACATTTTGTAAGTCAGCGCTTAGTTTATTGTTAGTAAATTACACGCACCAGTTGCCTATTGCTAATTACAAATCACTAATTAACAATTAGCAATAAATTAGAACGTGCGAACATTGTAGAAATTATTAAGCTCTTCCATCCAACGCCCAGTACCAGATATATCTCCTCTAGTTCCTACGGTAAACCCTGGGAAATTGTTCATTCGTGGTTCAAAGTAGCTTCGAGAGCCATGCCCTTCTGCAGAATTGCCAACACTTATAGCTCCTGCAAAATTGCCGACAGAACGAATAACTCTGTCGTTGTCTACTTTGTAATGAACAGCATAACCTTCGCGAGTCAGACGATTCCCTGCGTTTGCTGCAGTGCGAAGCCAACGGTTGAAGATATTTCCCCAAATTTGAGGAGCATTGAAAGTGTAGATTTTCTTAAGCCAAGAATATCCTTTACCGTCTGCACGAATCAAAGCTCGTTGAGCCAAATAGCCTCCAAGAGAATGACCAGTAATATATAGATTATTTACAGTGTGTTCTCTGCCATAACGCTCAATAAGTTGTTCAACATCGTAAGCCTGATCTGGATTGCGACCTACAGCTATTGCAAGATCATCGTCATAATCATTGAATTGAGAAGTTCCACGAATTGCAAGAACTTGAACAGTTCCTTGCTCTAAGAACGGATAAGGACTTACATTTTCAAACAAGACAGCGTCAAAACCACCCCTATTGTGGTAGGTTTCTTTAACTTTCCAGAACGGGGCTATCTCATTGTGCATAAGACGATATTCATTGCGGTTCTTATAAATGTCATGAAGTGGTTTAGTGTAATCAAGAACCTTGTTTATATAACTATCATCGCGATAAGAAAGTTCAGAAAATAGCGTCATATCTCGTGGGCTTATATCCCATCTGCGAGGATTGCTGTCTTGATTATCTGGAATACCATCGCCATCGGTGTCATTCATCATAGGGTGAGAATTGTACCCATAATAAGTTTTACCGTTTTTAGTATAAGTGTAAATTTCTTGTCTATTAGTTAAGCCGTCGCCATCTAAATCAGCATTTGGGTCTAAAGGCTTTTTATGATACAAAGCCATGTCTAAAGCTCCGGGAAGCTCCAGCTTTATATCTCCATTTGAAATCTGTTTAGCTGTTTTCTCTGTAAGAGGAGTGTGTCTTTCTGTAAGCTGCTCGTTTTGAGTATATGCCATCGCTGGTGTAGTGATGCTTAACATGCTTAGCATAAGACACAGGCTTGCAGATAAGCCTATTAGTTTGAAGCTTTTCTTCATGATTCCTCCTACTTTTGTCATTTATTTTGGGAATTAACCCGAATTAACTCGTTTTGGGAATTAATCCTTTGTTTTTTACTATCTTGTTAGCGCGTTTTACGCTTAAAAGCTACAAATAGCAAGTTATGTAAACTGCACCTTCGCTTAATTACAATTACAGTAATGCTTAATTTTCTTCAATAACTCTCTGCAATCAACTTTGACGATATGAGTTCGATTAAGAAAATCCTAGATGCTGCTAAGTGTTCTTATATGCTCAAATCCGCGCTTGATGTGCACAAATCTACGCTTGTATTGGTGTAGCTTATATGACCATGCTACAGCATTAATCAATTAAATACATCATTAATTAGCATAAAATAAGTGAAAATTGTTGTGTTAATGACATTATGACTTTATGACATTAATCTGCTTTAGTTTGAAAACAATTTAGTCGCAAGTACAAAGATTTATCAGACGTCTGACGAATTGTAGTGATATTGGTGTAATCTACAAATCAAAAGACGAATCAAAAGACGAGTCGAGATACAAGTCGAAAGATAAGTCAAAAGATAAATCAGCTACGATTTCAAGGAGGATATCATGCTGAAAGCTAAATTTGTTGTAGGCGCATACGCATCGTTACCAAAAACTCGCGAAGATCAAGAAAAATACTACGATTTGCTGGGTAAACAAAGCTGGATTGCTGGAACAGAGATTCCGTACCCAGGAGATTTGGCAGATTCACAAAATCGCACGTGGCTAGCGTCGGCAATACCAGCGCATTGGCATGCAAACACTATAACCGCAATACCTGGGACAATGAGGCACATAAACTTTGACCCAGATCCAGAATTTGGACTAGCAAGCCCAAGCGAAGAGGGCAGACATCGTGCGCTCGCATTCTTTAAGGATATTCGCGAAGCCATAGCTGATGTTGCAGATAAACGAGATAGTTGTGATATATCGCACGTGGAAATACACACAGCGCCAACTCGAATAGCACAAGCAGACGCAATGAAAAAGTCGTTGGAAGAACTAGCACAACTAGATTGGTGTGGAGCAAAACTGGTTATAGAACACTGCGATCGATATATCGAAGGACAGAATCCGGAAAAAGGATTCCTACCTCTAGAAGAAGAGATTCAAATTGCTAAAGATGCTGGGGTTGGAATCACAATAAACTGGGGAAGAAGCGTTGTAGAAGAGCGAAATGCTCAAGCTGCTATAGAACATGTGCGCGAAGCAAGGCAAGCAGGAGTATTGCAGGGATTAATGTTGTCGGGAGCTGGACCAGAAGCAACGCAATACGGATATGAGTGGATTGATGGTCATTTGCCAATGAACCCAGATGAGCCAACGTCATTAATGACGTCTAAAGAAATTCAAGAAACTACTCGCGAGGCACTAAAAGACGATTATGCAATCGACTATTTGGGTGCAAAAGTGTGCGTTCCTCAAGACGCTAGCGTTGAAGAGCGCTTGGGATACCTATCGCGTATTCATGACGCTGTGAGCGCTGCGCAGGGCGAGTAAATAGGCAAAGTCGCAAACGCAAGAAAGAAAACGGAAACTACTTATGAATGAAACAAAAGATTCTCGCCCTACATATCTTGCTTTTGACATAGGCGGAACAAAAATCGCCTATGGATTGGTGACTTTGCCAGATTCTAATATTCGCCAAGAAAATGCAGATTACGTATCTCCAACAGTGCAAGAGCATGGTTCAATGCTAACAGAAGCTGCAAAAGGTGGAGAAAGTATAAAGAATCGCTTAGTGGAAAAAGCGTCGCAAATCATAGAAGAAGCGCAGAAAAATGGCAAAACTATTAGCGGAATTGGAATAGCGGCTGCGGGAGTGCCAAATAGTAAAACTGGCGAAATTGTAGCTGCTACAGACATTCTGCCAGGTTGGCGAGGGCAGCGAATTTATGACGCATTTAAGAGCGTAACTGACTTGCCAGTTTATATGATTGGCGATGTTGGTGGACATGGTTTAGGCGAAGCAATTTACGGCGCGGGTCGCGGAAAGTCGATTGTATTTTCTGTTGGCATAGGCACTGGAATTGGTGGGGCGATTATTATAAACGGTAAGCTGTTTACAGGAGCGCACGGAGTTGCTGGGCATGCGGGTCACGTTGTTAGTGACTTGGGAGTAGGTTTTGACTGCTCTTGCGGAGCACATGCGGGCCACATTGAGCCAGTGGCTTCGGGAACGGGGCTTGCCACTCTTTACAATAGCAATCTTCCACAAGGCGCCGAGCTTGCGCAAAACGGCTATGAGATTTGTGTGCGCGCAAATTCTGGGCAGGATGCGCACGCCAAAGAAACGCTTGCTAGAAGCGGCAAGGCCTTGGGAGAGTGCGTAGCTGGAATGGCGAATCTTATAGATCCAGATGTGATTGTGCTTTCTGGGTCTGTTGTAGAAGCTGGCGATATTTGGTGGAATGCTATGCGAAGCGGATTTGAAGATTCTGCTTTGACATTGATTAAGAATACGCCAATTTTAAAGGGTCAACTCGGAGGATCTGCTCCTTTGATTGGTGCTGCTTGGGCTGTTCACTCAAATCGCGTTTAATCGCGTTTTATTGCGCTTAATTTTGTTTAGTTTAGTCATATTTTGAAAAAGGAGGAATCTATATGAATCCTGTGATTGAAAAAATCAAGGGCGGCCTAGTGGTTAGCTGCCAAGCTTATCCTGGAGAGCCGCTAAGACACCCAGAAACAATGGCACAAATGGCAATGGCTGCTGTAGAAGGCGGAGCTGTTGGCATTAGATGCCAAGGATTGTCGGATATTTCAGCGATTAAAGGGCAGGTAGATGTGCCTGTAATCGGAATCTGGAAAGACGGTCATGAAGGAGTTTATATTACGCCAACTTTGCGCCATGCACGCTGCTGTGCTGCTGCTGGGGCAGATATTATTGCGATTGATGCTACGGATAGACCGCGTCCAGATGGTTTGACTTACGAGCAAACTGTTCGCGCTTTGCATGACGAAGGCATAGTGGTTATGGCTGATTGCGGAAACTTTGATGACGCTAAGCGCGCGGCGGATTGTGGAACAGATATTATATCTACCACTTTGGCTGGCACTTCTCCCGGAAGGCCAAAGACTGATGGTCCTGATTTTGAGCTTTTAGGTCAGATTTTGCAAGCTTTCCCAAACTATCCGATTATTTGCGAAGGTCGTATCCACACTCCTGATCAGTTGCATAAGGTTATGCAAATGGGAGCTTGGGCTGCGGTGGTTGGAACTGCAATTACACATCCAACGTCGATTACGCGCTGGTTTGCGGCAAAGTTGTAGGCGGTGCATTGTAGGCGGATTGGTCGCCAGTAACCGTACTGGATAAAGTAAACAAATAAATAAAAGTATTGATTATATGTGTGTTGATTTTGTGCGATTTTGTGCTAATTTAATGACTTCAAAAATTAAATCAAAATTTTCACAAATTCGACACACTTATAACTTGACATCAGACATCAGACCTCTTATGTTTAAAGTAACGCGAAAATAACGCACGCGCTATAATTTAAAACGTTTTCGCATTCGAGGATGAAATGCGAAGAAAACAACTCAATGGTGAGGAGAAAATATGGCACGAATTAACTCAAAGCTAACCGCGGTAATCGCTGCAGGTGTAGCCGCATTAATGATGCTTTCTGGCTGTGGTGGAGCAAAATCCCACAAGGCAGCAAAAGCAAAGACTGCTGTTAAAGATACAATCACAGCTCAAGTCGCATACGCAAGCCGTGACTTTGCGCCATCCACTACTTCGGGCGCATTGCCAATGGCAGCAAACTGGCATGTGACAGAGCCGCTCTATGCTCTTGATTACAGCAATTTTAAAGTCTTCAATGCTCTTGCAAAAGGTGAGCCAAAGAAGATTTCCGACACCGAATATGAGGTAACAATTCGCGATGCTGCAAAGTTCTCTGATGGAACTGAAGTAACAGCAGGAGACGTAGTATCTTCCTTCAAGCGCACAACTGCAAAAGGCAGCCTCTATATATCTATGCTCGACTTTATTGATTCAGTTGAAGCAAAAGACAATCGTCATGTAATCTTCAAGCTAAAGAAAGCATTCCCACTGTTCAAGCAGCGTCTTGCTTTAATCCAGATTGTTCCAACAGCAAAGTCTGACGCAGATCTTAAGAACATGCCAATCGGCTCTGGTCCATGGAAGTATGTGTCCATTACAGATAACCAAGTAAAGTTTGAGCGCAACGATCTTTATAACGGCAAGTACAAGGCACAGACCAAGAAGATGGTTTGGAACGTAACCGTTGACGATACTGCTCGCGTAACAGCAATGCAAGGTGGAAAGACAGACGTAATGGAAATGGTTCCAGCACAAGCATTCAACACTTTGAAGGCGTCTGGTTCCGAGCTTAAGACCGCACAGGGCTTCACGCTTCCATTCGTTATGTTCAACACAAAGCAAAAGCCATTTGATGATAAGCGAGTTCGCCAAGCAGCTCTCTACGCGATTGATGTGAACAAGCTCATCACCAACCAAATGAGCGGTCAGGGCGAGCCAGCAACAAGCTTCTTGCCAAAGAACTATGCAAACTACCACAAGGCAAAGAACGTTTACACCAAGAACATTGCTAAGGCAAAGAGCTTGCTTAAGGAAGCTGGTGTAAGCGGTCCACTAAAGTTCACTCTTTACACAACAGACCACACTTGGATTACTCAGCTTGCTCCACAAATCAAGAACGATCTTGCGGAGATTGGTATGGATGTAGAAATCAAGTCCATGAAGTCTTCTGCTCTCTACCCACAGATTACCGACCGCGACGACGCAAACTACTCCATGGTTCTTGCTCCAGGCGACCCATCTGTGTTCGGCAACGATCCAGATTTGCTTATGAGCTGGTGGTACGGCGACAATGCTTGGACTCGTCAGCGCACGTTCTGGAAGAACTCCGAAGGATACGCAAAGCTCCACAAGCTTATGGATGAAGCTCTTGAAGCGTCCAAGCCAGCAGATCGCCAGAAGTATTGGAACCAGTGCTTCGATTTAATTAGCGACGAAGTTCCTCTGTACCCACTCTTCCATCGTAAGACTACGACTGCTGTAAAGAAGGGCGCATTGGCTGAGTGGAACGCAATCGGCTCCACTGGCATCAACCTTGTAAAAGCAAAGCTAACAAAGTAGGTGCAAGCTAAAAAATAACAAACTTCATTTTCCCTAACCTCTAACCGCAAAACCGGCCCGGCTGTTTACCTTTCTCGCCTTTGTGCAGATGGGCCGGTTTTGTTATGCCTTAATAACAAATTTCTTCAATGGATGTGTGGATGTCTTATGAGTAATTTTCTTAGACTTTTAGGTAGGCGATTAATCGCACTGCCATTCATGGCATTCGGTGTTACGTTCCTCGTATTCTTCCTTATGTCATTTTCAAAATATGATCCAGCAGTTGCAGCATTAGGTGAAAACTCATCGCCAGCAGCACTTGCCGCATTCCGCCATGAAATGGGTTACGATCGTCCGTGGTGGGAGCAGTTTGGATCTTACATAGTTGGACTATTCCAAGGAAACATGGGTGTTTACGGCGTAAACAAGGATTCTGTAGCTCAGAGAGTGGCAGATGCCTTCCCAATCACCTTGCAGCTAACCTTCATTGGTTTGTTGATAGCAATAATCTTTGCAGTAATCTTCGGCGTTTTTGCAGCTCTTTACCGCGACACTTGGGTTGACCAAACAGTCCGCGTGCTTTCGATTATTGCAATCGCAACTCCATCCTTCTGGCTCGGCGTTCTTTTGATTTACGTCTTGCAAATCAAGCTTGCATGGCTCCCAGGATCTGGCGATTTTGTGCCGTTCTTTGAAGATCCAGAAGCTTACATCGCTAGAATGGCAATGCCTTGCTTTGCATTAGGTCTCCCAGTAGCAGGTCAACTTACGCGAATCATACGAACCTCGATGGTAGAAGAATTGGATAAGGATTATGTGCGAACCGCAATCGGCGCAGGTATTCCAAAGAGTGTGGTGGTTGCTAGAAACGTGTTCCGCAACGCTCTGATTACACCAATCACGACTCTTGGTATGAAGATTGGTTACCTTATGGGTGGTGCAATCGTTATCGAAGTTATTTTTGCACTCCCAGGAATGGGCACTGCAATGTTCGACGGCATTAATGGCAACCAACCAATGCTTGTTCAAGGTGTTGTTTTGGTTGTTGCAATTGCATTCATCTTCATAAACATTATTGTTGATTTGCTTTACGTGTTAATCAACCCAAGAATTAGGACGGTGTGACATGCTATTCGGAAAGAATCAGGTAGTAGATGCCGCATCTAAGCCAGGTATCAAATTTAACAGATTTAAAAGCATGAGCTTAGGTTCTAAAATATCGCTTATTGTGATTGCAATACTGGCATTCTGCGCAGTATTCGCGCGATTCCTAGCTCCATGCGACCCAGTAAAGATTACGCAAAACTATCAGCCGCCAACAGGAGCGCACTGGTTTGGTACCGATAACCTTGGTAGAGACGTGTTCTCGCGCGTTATGTATGGCGCTCGCTACTCGCTCGTAATTGGCTTGTCGTCTGTTATCTTTGCTTTGATAATGGGCGCAATAATCGGCGCAATCGCAGCTGTAAGCCGCACTTGGATATCTGAGCTTATAATGCGATTGATTGATATAGTAATGTCAATCCCAGGAATTGCATTAGCGGCTGTATGCCTTGCAATTCTTGGACAATCCATGATTGGTATCATCATTTCCATTGGTGTGCTTTACGTTCCACAAATCGCAAGAATTGTGCGAGCAAACATAATAAGCGAATATGGAAAAGACTACGTTCGTGCAGTAATCGTTTCTGGTGCTCGCGCACCTTGGATTTTACTCAAGCACGTAACGCGTAATATTGCAGCTCCAGTTATGGTGTTCACAACGCTTTCTGTTGCAGACGCAATCGTGTTCGAAGCTTCTCTTAGCTTCATCAACGCTGGTATTCCAGAGCCAACGCCAACATGGGGCAACATTTTGTCTTCCGCTAAAGCAGGCGTTATCTTCGGATACTGGTGGCAGGCATTGTTCCCAGGCTTAGCAATCATGATTACTGTTTTGTGCCTAAACATTCTTTCTGAAGGCATTACGGACGCAATGGTTGCTGCTCCAACTGCTCCAGTAGCTAAGAGCGCTGCAGATGCGGATGCAGCTCGCAAGGAAGATAGGATTCTCACCGACCCAGTGGCAGCTTACAAGGAGCAGCACGACGCTTTGGTTGAGTCTTTGGCAAAGCTTCGCGAGGCTGAGTTAAAGCGCACGGATCGCTTGCAGCCAACGTCTACTGAGCCTCCAGTTATTGAAGTTAAAGACTTGTGCATTCAGTTCCCACGCTACGGCAGCGTAAATGTTGTAGATCACTTGAGCTTCTCTGTTCGTCCAGGCGAAACGATGGGCTTGGTTGGCGAATCTGGTTGCGGTAAGTCAATCACTTCGCTTGCGATTATGGGCTTGCTCGATCCAAAAGCTAAGATTAGCGGACAAATCCTCTTTAATGGCAAGGATCTTGTAAAGCTTAGCCCAAAGGAGCACAATGCTTTGCGCGGACACGAAATCGCAATGGTATACCAAGACGCGTTGTCTTCCTTAAACCCATCAATGCTGATTAAAGCGCAGATGAAGCAGCTAACTTCTAGAGGTGGAACTCGTAGCGCCGAAGAGTTATTGGAGCTTGTAGGCTTGGATCCAAAGCGCACGCTTGAATCCTACCCACACGAGCTTTCTGGTGGTCAGCGTCAACGCGTGTTGATTGCAATGGCACTTACGCGAGATCCAAAGTTGATAATCGCAGATGAGCCAACAACCGCTTTGGATGTTACTGTTCAAAAGCAAGTGATTGACCTTCTTAACGAATTGCGCGAAAAGCTTGGATTCGCAATGGTGTTTGTAAGCCACGATTTGGCTCTTGTTGCTAAGGTTGCGCACTCGATTACCGTAATGTACGCAGGTCAGGTTGTTGAGCAAGGCTCCACTAAGGAAATTCTCACCGATCCGCATCATGAGTACACGCGCGGCTTGCTTGGCTCCGTAACCTCCATTGAGGCTGGTGCTCCAAGATTGCATCAGGTTCCAGGAACTGTTCCAAGCCCATCCGACTTCCCTAAGGGAGATCGATTCGCACCGCGTTCTTCTCATCCAGATCAAGGACTTGACGTGCGCCCAGTAATGAAGCGCATTCCAGGAACGTGGCACTTCTACGCTGCGCCTCCAGAGCCAGAATCGGATGTGCCTTCCGCAATTTTGACCAACTCCGATAAAGGAGATGTGCGATGAACATGAATGTTAACGAAACAAACAAAACTCAAAGCGAAAATGGCGATGTTCCAATCATCGAGTTGCGCGACGCCGAAGTGGTGTTCACTACTCGAGCAGGATCTGGCTTATTCCACAAGAACAAGATTACAGCCGTAAACAAGGTGAATCTTAAGCTTATGCCAGGCAAGACGATTGGTATTGTTGGCGAATCTGGTTGCGGAAAGTCTACTACTGCAAACATTATGTGCGGTCTTCAGCAAGTTACAAGCGGCAAGGTTTTGTTTAAAGGTCAAGACGTTACGCATAGAACTGCAAAAGAGCGCATGGATATTGGACGCGTGGTTTCCGTTGTGTTCCAGGATCCAGCAATGGCTTTGAATGCGCGCATGAGTGTGATTGACCAGTTGATTGACCCGCTTGTTGTGCACAAGATTGGAAGCAAAGCTGAGCGCGATGCTAGAGCCAAGGAACTAATACGAATGGTTGGTTTGCCTCACTCTGTTCTTGGCGCTTTGCCAGGTCAGCTTTCTGGCGGCCAGCGTCAGCGCGTGGCAATCGCTCGTGCGCTTTCGCTTAACCCAGATGCAATAATCGCAGATGAGCCAACTTCCGCTTTGGATGTTTCTGTGCGTGCTCAGATTTTGAATCTTCTTTCCGACTTAAAGAAGAAGCTGAATCTTTCCATGGTGTTTATTAGCCACGATATTCAAACAATTAGATACATATCCGACGAGGTTGTTGTTATGAATCATGGAACGATTGTTGAGCGTGGCGAAACTCACCAGGTGATTAACAATCCGCAAGATGAGTACACAAAGATTTTGATGGGCGCGGCGCCTTCGCTGTTGCACCCAACGGAAGAAGAGTGCAAGTAGTGCAAGCAGTGCGAGCAAGCGCTAGTCGTTAGTCGCTAGCTTGAATGCGAGGGCGGTCTGTTAAGACCTTGCAGTAAATCCATGCAGGCCGCCCATTAATTGCAAAATCTAAAGTCATAAGTCATAAATCAATAAGTCATAAATAATAAAAAATACGAAAGAAGTTTAATCATGGCAGAAAAATTCCACGGCGTTATTCCACCAGTAGTTACGCCATTAACGGCAGACGGCGAAGTAGACGTTGTTAGCTTTGAGCGTTCGCTTAACCGAATGATTGAAGCAGGCGTAGACGGCCTGTTTACGCTTGGATCTTCTGGCGAAGTTGCGTTTAGCACAGATAAGCGCCGTCGTGAAATCATTGAAACCGTAATGCGCATTGTTGATGGTCGCGTGCCAGTGTTGGTTGGGTGCATCGATACGGAAACAGACCGTGTTATTGAGCATGCAAAAGAAGCTAAGGAGCTTGGAGCTGCTGCAATCGTTGCAACAGCGCCATTCTACGCACTCGGCGGCATGGCAGAAGTTGAGCGCCACTTCCGTCTTATTCACGAAGCTGTTCCAGATTTGCCACTGTTCGCTTACGATATTCCAGTTTGCGTACACACAAAGCTACCAGGCGCTTTGCTTGTAAAGCTTGGTAAAGATGGCGTACTTGCAGGCGTTAAGGATTCTTCCAACGATGACGTGTCGTTCAGGTTCCTTGTAGACGACAACAATAAGGCTGGTCACCCATTGACTTTGCTTACGGGTCAAGAGGTTGTTGTTGACGGCGCATACATGGCTGGCGCGGACGGTTCTGTTCCAGGACTTGCAAACGTTGAGGCAACTGGCTACGTGCGCATGTGGAAGGCTGCTCAGGCTGGCGATTGGGCAACAGTTAAGAAGGAGCAGGATTGGCTTGCTGCTTTGATGCGAATCGTTACTGTTCCTAGCGGAGTGGCAGGCTTCGGCGCAGGAGTTGGAGCATTTAAGACCGCAATGGCGTTGCTTGGCGTGTTTGACACAAATCAGATGCCAGACCCAGTTTGCCCACTTAAGGGAGAAAATGTTGAAGCCGTGGCTCGCGTTCTTAAGGAAGTTGGCTTGACTTTGGCAAAGACCCCAGAAGAAGTAAGCGCTTCTACTAAGTGAGTATTTTTATCAGATAATTTAAGCAAATAATTTAAACAAAATCGTTTATTCATGGTGCATAGTAAATAAATGGTATTGCGGCGTACGTTTAAACGTATGCCGCAATGCTAATATTTGCTTGGAGTATTTGCAGAATCAAAAATCACCAAAGCTTTAAAGGAGAAGCTAAAGATGGCTGAAGTTATTATTGTAAAAGATCAGGATGAGGCAGGCGAGCTATACGCCGAATCTGTTGTAGATTTGATTAGTCGCAAGCCAGACGCAGTACTAGGGTTGGCAACAGGATCAAGCCCATTAAAAGCCTACGAGCATCTTGCAAAGCTTGTAAAAGACAAGAATGTTGACGTGAGCCGCGTACGTGGATTTGCGCTTGACGAATACATTGGATTGCCATTAGAGCACGAACAATCTTACCACAGCACAATCCGCAGAACCGTAACCGATTTAATCGGCTTAAACCCAGATTTAGTGCACGTTCCAGGAGATGTTCTTAATGGAGCACCATTAAGCGAAGGTGATAAGATTGCGCACGCTGGAGCAGACTACGACGCTGCTATTGCTGCCGCTGGTGGGATTGACGTGCAGATTCTGGGAATTGGCTCCGACGGTCACGTTGGATTCAACGAGCCAGGATCTTCTCTTGCATCTGGTACTCGCGTTAAAACACTAACCGAGCAGACTCGCGTAGACAACCGCAGATTCTTCGACGGAGATATTAACCAAGTTCCAACTCACTGCATAACACAAGGAATTGGAACGATTTTGCGCGCTCGTCATCTCGTGCTTCTTGCGTTTGGTGAAAATAAGGCAGATGCGGTAGCTGCAACAGTAGAAGGTGGAGTAAGCTCGCTATGCCCGGCTTCTGCGCTTCAAATGCATCCTCATGCAACAGTGATTATAGATGAGGCTGCTGCAAGCAAACTTAAGCTTGCTGACTACTATCGTTGGGTGTATGCAAATAAGCCATCTTGGCAGGGGATCTGATACACAAGTCTGAAATTTAAGATAATAAATTTAAGATAATAAGATATCAAATAAGCACAAGCATAGGTGAATGAAATGTCAAAAGATGTGTATTTAGATGCCGTAAAGAAGATTGATGATTCACTAAAATCAAACGAAGAGCGCAATTTTGTAGTGCGCAACGTGAACGTTGTAGACGCTCGAGGAATTGTACCCAATTCGTGGATTTTGGTTAGTGACGGCGTAATTCTAGAGACTGGCATTTTAGACGAAGACCTTGCTTTAGCTATTAGCACTCGCGGCTTAAGCGCATCTGATTTAAGTGTTGTGGATGGGCGTGGCTGTTTTGCTACGCCAGGGTATATTGATCTGCACGCTCATGGAGCCTGGGAGCATTCGTTTGACGATGGTGCCGAAGGTATTGCTATAGCGCGCGCGTATCACATGCTTCATGGAACAACTAGGCAAGTTCTTAGCTTGATTACAAACCCTCTTGACGTAATGCAAGAGAATTTGCGTACTGTTAAGCGTGTTATGCAAACGCGCCCAGATGTGCTTGGGTCGCATTTAGAGGGTCCGTTCTTGGCGTTGTCTAGAAAAGGCGCGCACGACCCTAATTGCCTAGTGGACCCTACTCCAGAGCGCGTTGAGGCGTTGCTTGAGGCGGCAGATGGAACTTTGCGCCAAATTACTTTGGCTCCAGAGCGAGAACACGGCATGGAAGCGATTAAGCGTTTTGTAGAAGCTGGCGTGATCCCAGCAGTGGGGCATTGTGATGCAGATTATAAAACCGCGCGCGCGGCTTTTAATGCTGGCTCTACGCTTATGACTCACATGTTTAACGCTATGAACGGCATTCATCACCGTAAGCCAGGTCCAATTCCTGCTGCTTTGGAGGATTCACGCGTAACTATTGAGCTTATTAACGATGGTTTCCACGTTGAAAACCCAGTTTTGCGAATGGCTTTTGATGCTGCTCCTAATCGCATTGCGTTTGTAACGGATGCTATGGCTGCAACAGGTTGTGCGGATGGTGCTTACAAGCTTGGTGCTCTAGACGTTACTGTTACAGACGGTCACGCAAGGCTTGTTTCTAATGGAGCTATTGCAGGATCTACCCTGATCTTGGAAGTGGCAGTTGAGCGCGCTGTTAAGGAACTTGGCATTGGTTTGTCGGCAGCTATTGCGGCTGCAACTCTTATTCCTGCCCGCGCACTTGGAGTAGATAAGCCGAATGCTATAACTAGCGCTCCTTTGGGCTTAGTTGAAAAGGGGTACGCAGCCGATTTGCTTTTGCTTAATCTAGGAACTTTGGCAGTTGAGCACGTTTGGTGCGACGGTCATAAAATTTCGTAACGTAAAGCGTATCGTTGCGATTAATCGTGATGCTGTAGTACTCAGGCATCACCATTGAAGATGAAAGAACCGCTCCCTAAACTAGAGCGGTTCTTTCATCTTATGCACACCAAGCTAGGTAGAGATTCGAGATTTTTCGCAGCGAATGAAGCGAACCTCAGCATCTTTGATGGTGATTCGCTGAAGTAGCAAGAAAAATCGAGAATCTCAGCGATTAAGCAATACGCAATTGTTCAAGAATGTAAGAGGGCTGGGTGATTCTTGGTCGAACAGTATAAGAGCGGCAGCCGATACCAAATAATCCAAATGATCAACCACTACAAACAAACTTCAACCAAAAACAAAATAAAAGCCAAAACGGAACAACCGCAACACCAGACTACACGTAATAGGCAGAGCGTTGTGAGACAAGAAACACCCAGCCCTCGCGCAACGCTAAATAGGAAAATCGCGCAACACCAAGCTAAGTCACAGCGCTCATGCAAGTCGATTCGTAAGAAAATTATGCGATTTAGTGCTTATGCAGTCTATTAAGCAAAATCGACTGAATTGGCTCGTAATGGTCGTTTACCGCCTGTCTATATCCATCTGCGTCTCCCGCAATAGCCGTTTTTAGCATAAGCTCGTGCGCTCTAGCGGTTTTTTCAAGCTCGTCCGAAACTTCCAACCCCAATTGTGGCAAAACCGCCATATGCACAAGCCACAAGCATCGCACGAATTGCTCTGCAATCGTATTGTTTACCGCGCGCAAAATACCAGTGTGGAAAGCAATGTCTTGTTCCAAGAACGTTTTTCCAGCATGTGCTTCTTTAGTCATTATTTCCGAAAGCGCCTCCAATTCTGGATGCTGCGTTCCTTTAAGTGACTCAACCACCTTATCCGCGCATCCAAGGTCTAGGAATTTTCGCATTTCTACAACATCGCTTAAATCTTCAAAATTCTTATTAATGGATATTAAGGAGCGAAAAGCGAGTGTTTCCACCATTGGATCAAGCGATAATGAGCCAACAAACATGCCTTTTCCTTGCTTAACTTCCACAATATTAAGCGCTTCCAGCTTGCGAATCGCCTCGCGCACCGATGACCTTGATGCACCAATCAAGTTGCAAAGCATTGGTTCTGTTGGCAGCATATCTTTTGGCTGCAAGCGTTCTCTTAATATGAGCGACCTGATTGCATCCATTGTTTCATCGCAGCGTTTTCTAGCTGTGATTGGAGCGGAGTTTGAGTTTGAGCTTGCCTGTAAGAAAGATAAACGATCTAGTGTTGTCATCTCGTCGTCTTCATGGCTGTTAAATGTCTCTTCCATGTTGGCTCCTTTCAGTTCGCGTAAGGCTTCCTTCTTCTAAATCTTTCATTTTTTCACTTGTGTTTATTTTATTTTTTATACAATCTAAGTCTGTATTGTTTAAACTTTTTGCATTGCTTTTAAAATCTATTTGTAAATTATCCTGCTTCCAAAGATTGGAATCTATTGCTGTTATATAAATTCCAGTAGTCTCTCTTTCCCACAGTAGTTGCAAAGTTCGTTTATTGCTAGAGCTAAGGCATTGATAAACGTGGTGGAATGGGTTTATGCACACGCTTTTTGCCCACGTTTTTCCGCCGTCGTAGCTAAACCTCACAACTCCGCGACCGCGATAAGGCATCATTTGGCTTGCGTTTGCAAACGCTATACAGTCTGCGTTGTCTGCATTTTCGCTGTTAAAACAGGTTGCGCTCGGCTGGCTGAATATTTCTGGCAAACTTGTGTCAAAAATCAGCTCGCTCCACGTTTCTCCGCAATCGTGACTAATGGCTTTGCCTACACATCCCGAGCGATTTTGATTTCGGAAGAAAGCTAGAATGTCGCCATTTTTGCGTTCAACAAACACAGTTTCGGAGCTTGTGGCATCGTCGTCTTGCATTGTTGCAGGGTCTACGATTTTTCCGTTGATTAATCGTCCTTCGTTAATCATTTTGCCTCGGCTCCATGTTTTGCCGTCGTCGTCCGAAATAAGCGCTCCCGAAGAATAGTGCGATTTGCTTTTGCCGCTGCAATAGAATGGCACAAGTATTCTGCCGTAATGTTTCTCGCTTTGTCTAATAACAATTCCATTCCCTGGGCATACTCCAGCGAAGCTCATCCATGGCTCCTTAACCATGTGATCGATTAGACGTGTCGCGCTCCACGTTTTGCCGTCGTCGTCCGAGTAGATTTGCGCTATATAACACGTTTTTTCGGCGAATAATGGCTGACTTTCGCTTGCAATTTCTTGCGATTTCCATATGTTCCACGTGGAACTGTCGCAAGTTTGATTACTGTGCGAGTTATTGCGTAAGTCATTGTGCGAATCGCAATTTTTTATACTTCCGTCTGGGAAAACTAGCCACTTTGTTGCGCATTCTTTTTCGCTAGAATCGCATGGCAGTTTTACGGCCGCGCTCCCATCCATCAATGCTGCGTAGTGTCTGCCAAAGCGATCTTCCATCTTGATTCTTCCGCATTCGTCAACGCCTACATCGGTTTTGCAATTTGTTAACCCAATTCCGCTAGGATTAAGGTCTATTAATACGTTAATTCTTTCGCTTTTTCCCGCTGGATCTAAAATAGGGCAGGAGTCGATTGCGCTCGCGCCCAGTTTTCCAAGGTTTTTGCCAGGCATGTTGATTACGGTTTGCAAAGGCTTCCACGTTTTTCCGCCATCTGTGGATCTGCGAATCACAAAGTTTATGTGGTTTGGAGCGTCGTTTGAAACGCTTGTTCGCTGGTCTGCTCCTGCGATTAGCGTTCCCATGCGCGTTTTTACAAGAGACGGTATTCTGTAGCTGCGAGAGCCCGCATATCCCGTATCGAATAATGCGGTTGTTACAAGCGGCTTTACTCTTGATATTCTTTGGATTTGTCCTTCGGTTAGTGCGCTAAAGTAGATTCCGCCTGTTCTAGCTTCGCCCATTAGTCGCACTCCGCGCAAGTCTTCGCCTATACTCACTGCGTTTAATTCTGGTATATTTGCAAACCAGAATTGTCCTATATTGTGTGACTCGCTGTATCCGTCTACGTAAATGTCGATTGCTCCGCGATTTGCGCGAATAATCAAGTCGTGCCATTCGCCGTCGTCAACGCTTGCGGCTGCTTCGATTACGCTTTTTATGCACGTTTCGCTGTCGATTAGCGTGATTTTTATGCCTTCTGGTCCTGCGTACACGCTTATTTTTTCGCTAGATTCTAGATTAGTTTTTGTTCCAACAGTTCCAGCAGCAAAAAGCACTCCATGTTGGCCAGGTCCGCGCAATCTAAATTGAATGTGCAAAGTTCCGCTTGAGTTGCAAGATACGCGTTTTATGTCTCTTGCACAAATCGTAGGTCCTGCAAACCATATGTCTGGCTGTGCTTGAGTGGCCGAATTTGCGATTTCTTCTGGATTTGGCAAGTGACTTGAGTAGTAAAAGTCGTAGATTTGCGAAGATTCTGCCTGCGCTGCACACACTTCGGCCGCTTTTCCGCTCACTCTTTGCGGCCCAAGATTCGTTGCGCTCGCAAAGCATTGGTATCCGTCTAAATAGAATCGGCTTCCAAAACTTCCGTACGTTATTGCAAAATCGTGTTCGCGCCCGTCGCATGCGCCTAGCGCATCTTCCATTTGTAGTGCAATTTCTTTCGCACCGTTTGCGTCGGCGCTATCTTCTAAAAGATTTTGTGCACTAAGCAGGGGAGCGTCTTCTTTAATACTTATTTTTATTATTGGAGTTGTGTGCTCTTGTTGTGCAGAAGCTTCCGACTTTTGCGCGGGCTTAATATCTAATAAATCACAATCCGAATTTGCTACAAATTTAAACCCTATTATTCCTTCGTTCTGATTTATTTCCTCGTTTTTATCTTTGCGATTGATTCCCGATTCGTTTTCGCTATATTTTTTGATTTCACTAGATGGTGTAATTTTTATTGTGGCATGGTTGAATCGCGTGTGCTCCGAACCTTTGATATCCGCGATATCTTCAATAAGGCTCGTCGTCTTCGTTGAACGACGTTCCATTTTAGTCCTCCATGACCAGAAAAATTAAAACCACTATGTTTTAACACGTCTGACGTCTTACGACATCTACTTATTTAGTCTATCACATATTTTTAAGCAAACGCGCAACTGTTGTAAGATGATGCTACAAAATAAAAAAGAACGTCGAAAAATCAACGTTCTTAAAGAGTGCGAACGGCGGGACTTGAACCCGCACGAGTATACACTCACTGCCACCTGAAGACAGCGCGTCTACCATTCCGCCACGTTCGCATACAGACCACAAAGCTACCATATTTGCGCGCTTTTAGCAAATATACACCTAGTGTGTTTATGCAATTTGCTCAAATGGCATCACTCAGCAAGGTAGAGATTCGAGATTTTTCGCAGCGTATGAAGCGTTTCGTTCGCGCGGTCTAAGCGCGCGAACGTCTTCGCCGCGCAGAAGCAATGCTTCTGCTCTAAGCGGCTCAGCGAATCGAAGTGCATTCGCGCGCTACGCTTTAAGCGCTCATGCAAGTCGATTCGCAGTCCTCCGATGGTGATTCGCTGAAACAGCAAGAAAAATCGAGAATCTCGGTGATTAAGCGATACGCAATTGTTCAGACACGTAAGAGGGCTGGGTGATTCTTGGTCGAACAGTATAAGAGCGGCAGCCGATACCAAATAATCCAAATGATCAACCACTACAAACAAACTTCAACCCAAAAACAAAATCAAAACCAAATCGGAACAACCGCAACAACAGACTACACGTAAGAGGCAGAGCGTTGTGAGACAAGAATTACCCAGCCCTCGCGCAACAGCAAACAGAGAATACCGTTCGCGCGGCTAATCCGCGCGAACGCAGAAACACCCAGCCCTCTCGCAACGTTAAGTAGGAAACTGTGTAACTCCAGAGAAATTATCCGCGCGAGCCATTTTCGTAGTAGTGCGCAAGCGATTCATCGCGGAAGTCTTCAAAATATCCGCCGTCAATCGACGCGCGAATGTCGTCTAGAAGCTTAACAAAGAATTGCTCGTTGTGAATCGTAGCAAGCGTGTATCCGTTCATCTCTTTAGCACGCAGTAAATGGCTAACATACATGCGCGAATAATGCGTGCAAGTGTAGCAATCGCATCCAGCTTCAAGCGGTCCCTGATCGTGCTTAAATTCGGCGCGCTTTACGTTGTATCGTCCGTGGCGAGTAAAAATCGCGCCGTTTCGGCCGCATCGCGCAGGCGCCACGCAATCAAACGTATCTCCGCCGTTTTCTACGCAAGCAAAAATGTCGTCAACTGCAGCAATTCCAAGCACGTGGCGAGGGCGATTTTCTGGCATAGCATCGCAGATCCAAGCGCAAGTGTCTCCAATAATGCGCTTTTCAATTGCTCCACCAATTCCGACGCCATCAAAGTCGAGCGAAGCAATCTGCTCTGCCGCGTGCCTACGCAAATCCTCGTAATTCGCTCCCTGAACAACGCCATACAACGCCTGATACGGCTTTCCTAATCGCGCCTCGGTTAATCGCTTGTGTTCGGCAACACAACGCTTAGCCCAGCGGAAAGTGCGCTCAACGGACTCTTCTTGATATCGACGAGTATTCATCAAAGTTGTAAGCTCATCGAAAGCAAACATAATATCTGCGCCAAGCTTGTGTTGAATACCCATTGAGATTTCTGCGCTAAATCGGTGAATTGAGCCGTTTAGAGGGGACTTAAACGTTACGCCATCCTCGTCAACGAATGCCATACGCTCTTTACCTTCTGCAATAACATCGTCGGACTTCATGCCTGTAACGTCCATTGCAAGAGTTTTCTTAAAACCAGCGCCAAGCGAAAGCACTTGGAATCCGCCAGAATCCGTAAAAGTTGGGCCATCCCAGTTCATAAACTTTGCAAGACCGCCAGCTTCGTCTAAAATGTCTTCACCAGGGCGCTCATATAAGTGGAATGCGTTAGAAAGCATGCATTGGCCGCCCAAGTCTTTTATTGACTCTGGCAGCACGGCCTTCATTGCGGCTTGAGTTGCAACAGGCACAAAAGCAGGCGTATGAATATCCCCGTGAGGCGTGCGAATCACGCCTGTACGCCCGTATCTAGCTCCATCTTTTCCCTTGCCGTCCGCCGTATTTTCCAAACGCGTTTTTGTTGTAAACGAGAATTCATTGCGATCTCCAGGCTTACCAGGCTCTGCTCCGCGTGGGTGTTCAATAAGATTAGTCATACCTTTTACTCTATTAGAAGGCATGACGATATGCGCATAAGTTGTGGCATTGTACGCGGAAAAGTCGTCAGCAACCGTTCGTTAAATTTTACGTGTTTATGTATTTTCTATAAAAACCGCTAGCTAATTTTACGGTATTCATACGGTAACTATATGGTATTTATACGGCATTATATGGCTAAATATTCAGGTAATTTTAAGAGCAAAACGTTTAACTCATATTGTAAGAAAATTAAATCTTAGATTTTAACTTACGCTTTATTTGCGTGTAGAAAGATTAAAGCGCGTAAAAATCTCATATTAACTTGTATGAATGCGTGTAATCAGATTAGAGTATGTTGTGTTAAAAGATTTAAGGAGGATTAATGGCTGACGATATTTATGATTCTAAGGCCTATGATTCTAGTGAAGTGCAATCTGAGCAGTCTTCACAAGGACAGTCACAGACGGAGGAGACTAAGCAGACTAGTCAGGGTGAACCTCAGATTTATCGTCCTGCTCCGGAATATGGTGCATATGGTCCTGTTAATACTGGCGACGGAAGCGATGAGAATAATTCTGCAAACTCTACGGTTGCTGGCGACTCTTCTGCTAATGATGGTGAAGAATCGTCAAGAAACACAGTTAACGGAGATTATGCGCGTTCGGATGACAATTTGGATAATCCATTCTTGCCTTATGGTGATCCCTATAGCGGCAATATTAAAAATTCTAGATTTGGGAATCCTTATGATTTGAGTGATGATGCTGCTGATGGCGATGCTGCTGATAGCGATGCTGGCGATAATCAGGATGATGCAGTTCATGGCGAAGTACAGGTCGTAAATCAGGGTTCAAATCAGAATCCAAATCAGGGTCCAAATCAAGGTCCACATGTAGTGTACAAAAAGCGTGGCGCTAGAAAAGAGTCCAGAGAAAACTCAAATATAACAGTGGCGATTGTATCGTCAATTATTTCTGCAGTGGTATGCGTTGTTGTAATGTCATTCGCTATCACTCAAGGACTAATTTCTATTCCAGGTTCGGGAACGCTTGCAGATGTAGGCACACAATCATCTTCAAAAGGAACAGCAGTAGTAAAAGGTGGTCAATCTCCAGATTGGCGTTCGGTTGCTAAAAACGTTTCTGGCGGCGTTGTGTCTATTCAGGCGCGCAATGACAAGAATATGAGCAAAGGCTCTGGGGCAATAATCGACAAGCAAGGTCATGTTGTTACAAACAATCACGTTATTGCTGGAATGCAACAGTTGCAAGTAACGCTATCTAATGGCCAGATTTACAAGGCAAAGCTTGTTGGAACCGATAAAACTACCGATTTGGCTGTGCTTAAAGTAGACGGTTTACCAAGTAACGTAAAGCCAGTTGAGTTTGCTGATTCTGATGCTCTTGCTGTTGGAGAACCTGTGATGGCAATTGGAAATCCTCTTGGTTACGACGATACTGCTACAACAGGCATTGTTTCCGCGCTTAATCGCCCAGTTTCCGTTATGGATGATCAGAGTCGTTCGGAAATCGTAACAAATGCTGTGCAAATTGACGCTGCAATCAATCCTGGTAATTCTGGCGGACCAACTTTTGATGCTGCTGGAAAAGTAATCGGTATTAATTCTTCTATTGCCGCAACTTCTGCTAGAGGCGGCACAGCAGGGTCTATTGGAATTGGATTTGCTATTCCGTCTAATCTTGTTAAGCGCGTAGTAAACGAGATTATTAAGAATGGTTCTGTAAAACACGTTGCTCTTGGAATTATGGTTAAAAGCGTGAACGTAACGCAAAATAACATTACGCGCGGCGGCGCTCAAGTGGCGTCTGTAACTCCTGGCGCTCCTGCAGCAAAAGGCGGAATGCGTGCTGGAGATACAATCGTGGCGTTTAATGGAAAGCCTGTGACAAGCAATTATTCGCTTTTGGGATTTGTGCGCGCTACCGCTTTGGGAGATAAGGCAACAATAACAGTTGTTCGTGGTAACGGAACTGTCAATCTAACAGTCAAGTTTAACCAAGAAGAAGCTGCTGTTAATGGCGCAACTCGTCAAGACCCTCGATCCTTGAGGAAGCGCGGAAGTAAAAAGCCTGATTCTTCCGATAAGAAGAGCCAGAACAACAATGGAGGCGATTCTTCAGATGGAGATGATGATCCTTTGGATCAGCTCCCTCGAGGCGGAGACGACGATTCTGACGATGGTGGCATTTTTGACCCATTCGGTTTCTGGTAAACTGATAGTATGACTTACAAAGATTTTTGCCAACTTGCATCGGAGCGGTTTTCTGCACGCGACTTTTTGAATAAGCCGATTGAGCAAAACGTTTTAGAGTCAATATTGCACACTGCTTCTCTTGCGCCAAGCTGGAGCAACACAAGAGCTTATGCGCTTGCGATTGCGCAAGGTGGCAAAAAAGATTGCATTGTGAAAGCTTATTTAGATAAGTGCAATGCAATGCTTAAAGCCAAAGATAAGAGTTTGAGCGAATCTGAGCGCGCTCAGTTTGCTCAAGAGTCAGCGCCTAATGGCGACGTTCCTGTTGCAAAGCCGTACCCCGACGATTTAAAGCAGCGAAGCGCTAAACTCGGTCTAGCGTTATATTCGCATTTAGGAATCGAAAGGCACGATTTTGCAGCCAGGAACGCCCATACGCGCAGAAATTTCGAAGCTTTTGGAGCACCCGTTATTGGCTTTGTTTTAGCTAGACGCGATTTTATGCCATTTGCTGCAATGGATGCAGGTCTTATGCTACAAACGCTGTTTCTTGCTGCTAAAGATTTAGGCGTTGACTCTTGTCCGCTTGGAGTTTTGGCTACTTGGCGAGATCCGCTAGACGCGGAGTTTGATGTTCCAGAAAACATGGAGCTTTTAACTGGATTTGCGCTTGGGTATGCTAGCGATTCGCACACAAACGAGTTTAGAGCCGAGCATCCAAAGATTGAGCTGCTTTAGCGATTGCGAAACAATCGTTTTTGCCTATTTTATGTGTGCTTTGCGCTCGTAAATAGTGGCAGTGCTTTCCCAAACAAGAGCCTTCCAAGACGTTTTAACGTTGGAAACAGCGTGCGCATTGTAATGCGAAATGTTGTAGTTTAAAGCCAAGAAGTAGTACCACGGCTGGCTGGATTCGCTAACAAAAAATTCTGGCTCGCCCTTTGCAGCACAATCCGTCAACTCTTGTGCTTGCTGGCTTGCAGTAGGGCTTTCATTCGTTATAAAAGTCTTGTTTTTGTAAGCGCAATCTATAAGATTTTTAGAAAAATAAGGGTTTGCGCCTATTAAAAGCCACGAATATTGGTGAGTGTCGTTTTCTTCGTGAGAAATAACTTTTCCACTTTCGTCAACCTGCTCGTCGTTATGGAGCCAAGATGCTACAAAACGCTTATTTTGCAAGTGATTACTAGATATGTATTGTGCTACAGCTCTAGAAGGCGAATAGTCAAACAGAATGTCGTTTACGCAAGCAAACGCGTTCCAAATTAGGCTTGGTGCAAGAATTATTGATATTAGTAGGTTGATTTTAAAAGCTTTGTTTTTTATAAATCTGAATTTAGTAGGGGCAACTTTAACAAAAATCGCAGGAATATCCTTGTTGCTAAGCGGCTCTTTTATGTGACTAATCCAAAGCACACTAAGCAAAAACACAAAGATTAGACCTGCGTGGTGAAGCGTAAAATAGCGAACGGCTACGATTGTAAGGACAAGATAAGGGATTACAAGAACTGTAAGAAGTTTTCTGCGCTTGGCGATTCTAATTGCAAATGCCCAAATCGCAAGACTAAAAATCGTGCATATTGTGATTGGCAAAAAGTCAAAAGGCATTCTTCGCATTGAAATATCGCCATAAAAGCTTGTGAACATGCTTTCGGAAGGCATTACAAATATAAAAGCGAAGCATTTTGCGATTGTTGAATTACCATCAATCGTTGCGCGAGTGGCGAATGCGTTTTTTGCTGGCCATGCAAGAGCAAGGTTTGCAGCGCCAAAAATGGCGATTAATCCCCAAGATATAAGTCGCGCCCAATTTGATGCGATTGTTGCTTTAATCGCGTGAAGAATGGAGCTAAAATTAAGAGTTTTGCTAATATTCTTGCTAAAAACTCGCCAAATCCAAGCAATTGTAAAGCCTGCAGCAAACGCAATCCCGTACACGCTAAGCAAGCACATAAACATAAGACTAATCGCAAGTTTCCAAGCGCTAGAAGTCTTAGAATCCGCACTATTCCAATAATGTGCCGCTACTAGCAAGCTTAAGCAAAGCAAAGCGTATGGTCGCGATGTAACACCGTACTGGAAGCAAGCAAAATAAGTAAACGGAATAAGAAAAGTTGCAAGGCTGCTTGCGCTTTTAAAAGGCGACTTAAAAATAAGCCACGCACCCAGTAGGCTTGCGCAAACCAGTTGAATACCCTTAATTCCAAACTCGTATGGAACGCTATTTTTAGCTGCAATCGCAAGCAAAAGATTCCAAAAAGGAGGGTGACCCTCGTAATGGGGTCTAACGCTAATAATGTCTGCAAGCGACGAGTCGCGCGCAATCAGCCAGCTTTGAGCTTCGTCAAACCAAGGTTCGTGGAAACACATTACGATTGCAATAATCGCAATGTATAAAACAAAAGCTAATAATAAAGCCAATGTGCGCGCGTTATGTGAATCTTGTAAATTGCGTGGCTTAAAAATCCGCATGAGTGTTAATTCTTAATTCGCAATGCTAATTACTAATTTTGACTCAAGGCGGCAAGCCTACGAGCGTTAGCAACAGCATACAAGCTGATTCCAGCTGCAACGGATGCGTTAAGCGATTCAACAGCGCTAGAGATTGGGATTCCAGCAATAGCATCGCAAGCTTCACGCGTTAGGCGACTCATGCCCTTGCCTTCGCTTCCAAGAACTACGACAAGCGGATCTGTTTCAAAACCAGTTTCGCCAACAAGCTTGTCGCCGCCACCGTCAAGACCAATCGCGTACCATCCGCGTTCGCGCAAACCTTGAATCGCCTTGTTTAAATTCACAACGCGAGCAACAGGCAAGTGTGCTGCAGCTCCTGCAGAAACCTTCCAAGCGGCAGCTGTAACAGATGCGCTTCTGCGCTCAGGCAAGATTACACCATTTGCGCCAAAAGCTGCTGCGGATCGAATAACAGCACCAAGATTTTGCGGATCAGTAACGCCATCTAGTGCTATAAACAATGGGCGCGCGTTAATGCGAGCGGCTGAAGAATCCGCCGCCTCCATAGCGCGAGACTTCTTTTCTGCGCGATCAACAAGCTCTTGCAGCGAATAATATTGATAAGGCTGCACTTTTAATATAATGCCTTGATGATTGGTGCTGTGAGCAATGCGATCCATTTCCAAGCGATCCGCTTCCAAAAGCCGCAAGCCTTGCATGCCAGCAAGCTTAACGATTTCGCGCGTGCGATCGTCGTGCTCAATGCGATTTGCAACATAAAGCTGCGTGCTAGGAACGCCTACGCGCAAAGCTTCAAGAGCTGCATTTCGCCCAATTACCAACTCGTCGCTATCTGTGCCCAACTTATCTACTCTTCGTCTAGCTGCCAAACGCGGATCTGCAAATGTGCGCTTAATCGCAGCCTTTTTAGCGAAATAAGCCTTATGATACACGCGGTCCTCTGCTTTAGGAGTAGGTCCCTTGCCGCGCAATGCATTACGATGTTTTCCACCCGACCCCTTGGTCGGTCCTTTTTTCATAGCCATATTCTTATTTTCACATGCCCCCGAGGCATTGACGATGCTTTGGTGCTGCATTAGCGAGGCATTAGTATTTGGCGCTTTATGTGGCATAATAGAACGGTACTTAATTATTGTTATTGCAATAATCCACAACCGCGCAATAATCAAGATTTTGAGTCAACTTTGCGTAAAAATTTTGATTATTGACTACTCCGCGGCGCTCCCAAGGGGGGAAATATGGTTGATCAAAGCGATCAATCCAAAGATCCGTCATTGCAAGACGTGCAAAATGTTGCAAATTCGCTTAATGTAAACGTTTCTACTGGTTTAAGTAGTGATGAGGCGGCTAAAAGGCTCGCGCAATTTGGCTCGAACGTTTTAGCTAGCGCTCCTAAAACACCAGCGTGGAAGAGGTTCCTCGAACAGTTTAAAGATCCGCTTGTTTACTTGCTTATAGCGGCTACTATTATTTCCGCAATCGCATGGTTTGTTGAGCGCGCACAACATGGTGGTGAAAGTGGCGGCGAAGTTTTGCCGTTTGACTCAATAGTTATAATCGTGATTCTTATAGCAAACGCAGTTTTGGGCTATATTCAAGAGTCGCGCGCGCAAGAAGCGGTTGAGGCGTTGGCAAAAATGAGCGCTCCGCAAACGTCCGTTCTTAGAGATGGGCGAGTTATGCGCATAGATACGGCGGATGTTGTGCCTGGAGATATTTTGGTTCTTGGCGAAGGTGATGCCGTTTCTGCGGATGCAAGGCTTATTGCAGCCGCTTCTTTGCGCGTTGCGGAAGCAAGCCTTACGGGAGAATCTGTTGCTGTTAGCAAGCGCCCAGAAACTCTAGCTTCGCCAAAATCTTTGGCAGACCGCACAAACATGGTGTTTAATGGCACTGCCGTAACGCAAGGCACTGGTCGCGCAATAGTCACTTCTACTGGCATGAAAACTCAGGTTGGAAAAATCGCGGATATGCTTTCTAGCGCGCAAGAAGAAGCCACTCCTCTCGAGAAGGAGATGGTTCGCGTATCTAAGGTTCTTGGAATCGCAGTGTGTATTATTGCAGCCGTTGTGCTTGCGTCTATGTGGGCGCTTGAAGGATTCCGCACTATTGAAGATGTTATAGATTCTTTGCTTCTTTCGGTATCTCTTGCTGTTGCTGCTGTTCCAGAAGGCTTAGCGGCGATTTTGACAGTAGTTCTTGCGCTTGGCGTGCAGCGCATGGTAAAGCATCATGCTGTTGTAAAAAAGCTTTCGTCTGTAGAAACGCTTGGCTCCGCATCTGTTATTTGCTCCGACAAAACGGGTACTTTAACTCGAAACGAGATGACTGTTGAGCGTGTTATAACGCCTAGTGGCCAGGTGCAGCTTACAGGTAGCGGATATAAGCCAGAGGGACGAATGGTTTTGCTTGATTCTTTAGATGCTGATTTGGCGGTTCCTCCAGCTCTAGCAACAGAGGTGATTGGCGCGCTCGGATCTGGGTATTTAGCAAACGATGGCGATTTGCACCATAATGAATCGTCTGACGCATGGCAGCCAGTTGGCGACCCTACTGAGGTTTCTCTTATTGTTGCGGCGCGCAAAACCAAGGCGGACAAGCGTTACGCGCATCTTAGTCGTGTTGCGGAAGTGCCATTTACTTCTGAGCGCAAACGCATGTCTGTTGTTGTTAAAGACGATTCGGATTCTGGAAATCTTATTGTTTGTGCAAAAGGTGCTCCAGATGTTTTGCTTTCTTATTGCACGCGAATCGCAGTGGCTGGCGCTGTTCGTCCGCTTACAGATGGCGATCGCGAAGAGATTCTTGCAAATGTGGAAAAGCTCTCTGGCGAAGCGTATCGCACGCTTGCAATGGCGTATAGACCGCTTGGCGTAGATAGTTTAGCTAAAGTTGACGGCATGGTTTCTAACGCTGCCGGCCAAATCGCAGATGTTGCTGAACAAAGTGATGTTTTGGAGTCTGATTTGATTTGGAACGGCATGGTCGCGATTATTGATCCTCCTAGAATCGAAGTTCGAGATAGCGTTGCTCAAGCGCATCGTGCTGGAATCCGAACTGTTATGATTACTGGCGATCATCCGCTTACCGCTGCTCGAATAGCTCGCGACCTTGGCATTATTGGAAAAGATGAGCATGCGCTTACAGGCGATGAGCTTGACGAGTTGCTTTCTAGGGATGACGACAATATTGCTTTCGACGATGCGATTAGCAAAGTGAGCGTGTATGCGCGAGTAGCTCCAGAACACAAGCTTGCTATTGTTTCCTCGCTACAAAGGCAAGGCAATATTGTTGCTATGACTGGCGACGGCGTAAACGATGCTCCTGCCGTAAAGTCGGCAGATATTGGCGTTGCAATGGGCATTACGGGTACGGAAGTCACTAAAGAATCTGCCAAGATGATTTTGGCAGACGATAACTTCTCTACAATCGTTGCAGCAGTGCGCGAAGGTCGCGGAATTTTCGACAATATTCGTAAATTCTTGAGATATTTGCTTAGTTCCAATGTTGGCGAAGTGTTCACTGTTTTTGGTGGCGTAGTGTTTGCTGGCGCTTTGGGAATTACGCAGCCAAACTCTGTTGGCGTGACTTTACCTCTTCTTGCAACGCAGCTTTTGTGGATTAATTTGCTTACGGACGCTGCTCCTGCGCTCGCAATGGGTGTTGATCCGCAAACGGATGATGTTATGAATAGGCGTCCGCGAAGGCTTACGGATAGCGTTATTGATAAGCCAATGTGGGGAGACATTGTGTTTATTGGTGTGATTATGGCAGCTATAACGCTGATTGGCATGGACATGCATTTGGCTGGCGGATTGTTTACAGACCGCTCCACAACTGTTTTAACTCATGCTTCTCAAATGACTCACGCGCGCACAATGGGCTTCACTATTCTTGTGTTTGCTCAAATGCTTAATGCTCTTGCATCTCGCTCGCATTTGCAAAGCGTGTTTGTTGGCTTGTTCGCAAATCGTTGGCTTTGGGGTGCAATCGCAGTTTCCGTAGTGTTGCAGCTTGCTGTAATTTATATACCATTCCTTAATGGCCCGTTTGGCACAGTTCCGCTCGACTTTATGGAGTGGGTGGAGTGCCTTGGGCTTTCAATGGTTGTGCTTATTGCTTCGGAGTTAAGAAAGTGCGTTTTGCGATTTATTGCTAAGCGCAAAGCTGCATCTTCTGTTGCAATTTCTGCCTAATATTTTCGACCGCGGCACGCGCTACACTTGGCATATTAGTGTATTTAAGTGTTTGTTTTATGAAGTTTTATCGCAAGGAGATTTGACGTTATGCTGTTGTCTGATCGCGACATCCTCAAAGCTCATGACGAGGGTCATATTGATTTGACCCCATGGACCCCAGAAATGGTACAGCCTGCGTCGATTGATGTGCGGCTCGACCGATTCTTCCGATTGTTTAATAATCACGCTTACACCTACGTGGATCCTGCAGAAAATCAGGGGGAGTTGACTGAGCAGTTTGCGGTTGCCCCTGATGAACCTTGGATTTTGCATCCTGGCGAGTTTGCTCTTGGTTCCACTTGGGAGTATGTGAAGTTGGATTCTACGATTGCGGCGCGCTTAGAAGGTAAAAGCTCTCTTGGTCGTCTTGGAATTTTAACTCATTCTACGGCTGGCTTTATTGATCCAGGTTTTGAAGGTCATATCACCTTGGAGCTTTCAAATGTTAGTACTTTGCCGGTTAAATTGTGGCCAGGTATGAAGATTGGTCAAATGTGCTTCTTCAAGCTGAGTTCTCCTTGCGAAAATCCTTACGGATCTTCTGTTAACGGATCTCACTATCAAGGTCAGCGTGGTCCAACACCGTCTAGGTCTTATGAGAACTTCTATCGCGCAAATTTGGAAGATTAGTCTTGATTAAGATTTGATTAGTCTTGATTTTTAAGAAAAATCAGGGGAAAAGTAGTAAACTTTCAGGAACTTATCAGCTAACGTACTAGCAGCACTAAGGATTATGTGTTTTCATAATATTAGTGAAAAACTTAAAAAGTAATTCACGAAAGCTTATTCATATTTTTTCCTTTAATTTAAACCCCGACTTAAACGGTCGGGGTTAAATTTTTATGTAGCGTTTAGGCGTTTAGCGCAGTGTTCGGATTACAAGGGTTATAAATGCCAAAGCTGTGCCGTATGCTGTAGATATGACTAATCATAACGGTGTGATCTCAGATGAGTTCGACAACGGCGAGTTTGACAATAACGACAATAATGGCGATTTTGGCAGTGAGGATTCTGCTGCAAGCGCTTCAAATGGTCTACATGCTGGTCGCGAATCTAGTGTTGTTCCAGGCAGATTCGGCGAAGATTTACATGTAAACGCTGCTAAGTATTCTCGCGGAGAAGCGTCGGCTTACGCTACAAGACCTCTTCTTTTGCTTCTGCACGGGTGGGGTTCCAATGAGGATGATTTGCTTGATTTGCTGCGAGTTGTTGCCCCCTATAATGATGCGATTTCTTTGCGTGCTCCGCTTCGATTAGATCAAGGCGCTTACAGCTGGTTCCATGATGCTGTTCCTCAGGGAGATGACTTAGATCGAGATATGTATGCTGCAGCTGCTGCAATTGACGAGTGGGTTGCAGCGAACGTTCCCGAAGATCGCGCTGTTGTGCCATTTGGTTTTTCGCAGGGTGCGGCGCTTGCTGTTCATATTCTCAGGCTTAACCCTGAACGTTATCGTGCAGCCGTTGCGCTTTCTGGCTTTGTAGCTCCTAATATTGCCAAGGATATTTCTCTTAATGATGATGTTCTTGCAAATCTTAATACGCCTGTTTTCTTTGGTTATGGTTTGGATGATGCTGTTATTCCTCCTTACGAGTTTTCGGCGGCTGCAGCCTGGCTTGAGGAACATACGTGGTTGGAAGAGAAGCGTTACCGCGGACTTGACCATGCCGTTCATATGGAAGAACTTGGCGATATTCGCTCTTGGTTTGCTTTGCACAATATTTCTTCGGGGTTAATGTGACTTTGTGCGCGCGCGAATATGTTCCGCTAATGCAAGAGGCATTGCGACTTGCGCAAGTTGCTTCCGATTGTGGAGAGGTTCCAGTTGGCGCTGTTGTTGTAGATGGTTCTGGTGTGATTATTGGCCGCGGCTCTAATCTTCGTGAGCGAGACTCTGACCCTCTTTCTCACGCAGAAGTTCTTGCGATTAAGCAAGCAGCAGAGAGTAAAAAGTCTTGGAATCTTAGTGATTGCACGCTTGTTGTTACTTTAGAACCTTGTCCTATGTGCGCTGGTGCGATTTTACAAACACATATAAAGCGTGTTGTTTTTGGCGCATGGGATTCAAAACTTGGCGCATGTGGATCTGTTTGGGATATTCTGCGAGATCCTCATGTTGGCTCGCATCCGCAAGTTTTTGGTTCTGTTTGTGAATCGGAGTGTGTTCAGATTCTAAGCGATTTTTTTAAGAATTGCAGGTAGGTTTGATTTACTCAAGTCTTTTCTAGCTTTGTTTAGCCTTGTTCAATATAGTCTAGTTTTGTCTTCTTTTATTGTGTCTTATTTAATCTTATCTACTCGTATTTTTAAATTATTTTATTTTACTAATAATTATTTTAATAATATAAATTTCTTAATATTTTTATCTTGCAATTGCGCTTTTTAAATGTTATAGTTGCGGTAACGTTACCGCACAAGGTTTGCTACGGAAGCGAGAAGAGTGTGAAAACGTTATCTCATAGGTGACTTTGGTCAGCGCTGATGAAGCTACTTAGTGAGATTGAGGTTAGTAAAAACATCATATGCATAGATGCATAGTGTGATTCTCTCAAAAGAGAGGAGTATATGAAAAAACGTAATTTAGAATATAGAATACAAGAGAAAATCAGAGCATATAAATTGCAATGTAAATAATCTTAAATGCTGTACTTGTATAGTTTTGTATAGTGTTACCGATGGGAGGTGCTATGACGTATATTACGATTCGCGATGTTGCACAACATGCTGGAATATCAGTGTCAACTGTGTCTCGTGCATTAAACAACACGGGTCGTATATCGGCAAACACCAAGGCAAAAGTTGAGCGTGCGGTTGCTCAATTAGGTTATATCCCAGATTCGCGCGCGCAAGCAATGCGATCGTTACGCACAAAAACAGTAGGACTGCTTGTGCCAGACATTCGTAACGCATATTTTGCCGAACTCGCTTACACTGTTCAAGACTCATTGTTTGAGGCAGGCTATTGTGCATTTATAGGAACATCATCTGAAAGTGCATCTCGTCAAGATTCATTTATAACCAGTATTCTTTCGCAACGTATTGATGGGGCGATTATAGTTCCTCAAGGTGAAGTTACTGAAGCTATGAGAAAGCTGATTGAGCAGCGACTCCCTATGTTGTTTATGGATCGCCACGTAGAACCGCAAGCTGGCGGCTTAGAACACGTACCAGTAGTTGATTCAGACCCAACAAAGGGCATTCGTGATGCGCTGTTAGATGTTCTGCAACATGGTTTTCACTCAGTTGGCTATATTTCTGGCCCAATTATTGCTTCGCCCTCGTTGCAAGAACGTGAGCAAGCATTTAGAACCGTGGCTTCAGAGATATTTGGCGAAGAGCATGTATTCGTAGAATCAACAGGATTTGACCAGTCGTCGTGTGCAAGCGTAATGCATCGCATGATTAATGTTGGAGTGAAAGCTCTTATTATTGGCTATTCGCCAGATGCGTTGCGAGTAATGCAAGTGATGGCTCAAGAAGGATTAGTAATAGGCAAAGATATATCATTGATTTCTTTCGATGATGTAGAAGTGTTTCGCCTAGCAACTCCACGTATTTCTGTGATTTCACAGCAAGTTCAACGTATTGGCCACATAAGTGCTGCACTGTTTTTAGATATGCTTGAGAATAATGGTGACGTTAAATCGCAGCGTGTAGAAACTGTGTATATCCCTCGCGAATCGCTAGGGCGAGCATAGATTCGTAAAAAGCTGCAAAATATCGTCATTCTTTAATGGTTTATCTATCAGTATTTCAACTGATTATTGCACTGTAACTTTGTTGTACGTGTATTAATTGTTTGAGTGAACATTGTTCGTACTCTGTACTTTGCACATTGTACTTAATGTTTTATTCGCAATTCGCAAGTCAATATAAACGTAACTAAACAAACAATAACTTGACGTAATCAATGGTAATTTCGCGAGCGCATTGATGCTATAGCGAAGGAAGAGGCTAAACATGACGGAGCTGTCATTAGTAGGAGTATCGAAAATATTCGGTAATTCTACTGTAGTTGACAATGTGTCAGTAAAAGTAAAGCCAGGTGAAGTTCATGTTCTACTTGGTGAAAATGGTGCTGGCAAGTCAACTGTTATTAAAATGATGAGTGGCATTTATCAGCCAGATAAAGGTCATATTGAGATTAACGGTAAAACGGTGCGTATTCCTAATGTAGATGCTGCGCGCAAATTAGGTATTGCTGTAATACACCAAGAGTTAAATTTAGTGCCTGAACTTTCCATTATGGAAAATCTGTTTCTTGGCATGCTACCGACCAAAGCTGGTTTTGTTGATCGCGCAACTATGCGATCTAAAGCAAAAGAGGCATTGCAAGTTATTGGCTTAGAAGAAGATGTAGATAAGCCAATGGGAGAGCTTGGAGTGGCTCGTCAGCAAATGGTAGAAATTGCTAAAGCGCTTATGCAACATGCATCTATTCTTATTCTTGACGAACCAACGGCAGCACTTACAAAGCGTGAGTGTGAACAATTATTCAGCATTATTGCAGATCTGAAATCTAAAAATGTTGGAATGGTATTTATTTCTCACCATTTGGACGAGATTGCGCGAGTTGGAGATGTAGTAACCGTACTTCGAGATGGAAAATACGTTGACACTGTTAGTGCAGATGTTCCAGAAAAAGAACTTGTAAGGTTAATGGTTGGACGCGATATAACTAATCAGTTCCCGCATGGGAATAGGCATCAAGGCAAGGAACTGCTAAAAGTAGAAGGATTAACGCGAAAAGGTGCTATTGAGGATGTGTCTTTTAGCGTTCATGCTGGAGAAGTCGTTGGACTTGCAGGCTTGGTTGGTGCTGGTAGGACTGAGGTTCTTCGTGCAATATTTGGAGCGGATACTTACGATTCGGGATCTGTTTCAGTAGACGGAAAAGCGATTCCTAAAGCAAATATTGCTGGCAGCATTGCTGCAGGTCTTGGATTAGTGCCAGAAGATCGTCGCGTGCAAGGTCTTATTTTGGAGGCATCTGTTGCAGATAATCTTGGAATCTCTACGTTAATTCCTACATCTCATGCTGGTTTTGCAGATTTAAAAGGTCAGCGTGCGCATGAAGAAGAAACTGCAGAGAAATTGCGTATTCGCATGGCAAATATTGATCAGCTTGCTGGTTCGCTTTCTGGTGGAAATCAGCAGAAAATCGTATTTGGCAAGTGGTCTATGGCAAACGTAAAAGTGCTGCTTTTGGATGAGCCTACTCGTGGCGTTGATGTTGGCGCTCGCGTTGAAATCTATGAGCTTATTAACAATATCGTTGAAAACGGTGGAGCAGTACTTATGGCTTCATCAGATTTACCTGAAGTTCTAGGAATGTCTGATCGTATTCTCGTAATGTCAAACGGCAAGATCAGTGGAGAACTTGCTGCTAGCGAGGCTACGCAGGAAAAGGTTATGGAACTTGCTGTAACGCATCTTAGTGAATCAGATAAATAGGAATAAATAGCAATAAATAACGATAAACAACAATAAACAACATGGCGTGAAGTCATATTGAAAAATTAAAAATTGAAAGATTACTTGTAAAACGTAAAAATTGCGTTCTGCAGTTTGAAAAGCGCAAATAGGTGCTGTGAACTGTTGGAAACTCGTTAAAGGAGTATTTGTTATGAGTGCTACAAAGAGCGAAAAATCTCACCGTTTAGGGTATGGTGCAGACGACAAAGGATTTTTGCCAACGTTAAAAAAGTTTGCATCTCGTAATGGTGCACTTATTGGTTTGATTATTTTGTGTGCAGCGCTTTCTTGCGCTACGCCTGCATTTTTAACAAGTGTAAATATTCTCAACGTTGGCATTCAAGCTGCTACGGTAGCAATTTTGGCATTTGGTCAAACTTTCGTAATCGTTTCCGCTGGAATTGATTTGTCGGTTGGTGCAGTTGCTGCGATTTCTAGCATGCTTGTTGCTTACACTGGCGCTTCTATGGGCTTACCTCCAATATTGACTATTATTATTGGTGTAGCTACAGGTGCAGTTTTTGGCTTAATTTCTGGCGTTGCTAATGCTTTTCTTAAGCTGCCGTCGTTTATTGCCACGTTGGCAATGATGTCTGTGGCTCGTGGACTTACGCTGGTTGTTTCGGATGGTCGTCCTATTTCCACTTCGGGCATGGTGAATTTCTTCGGAGCAACAATATGCGGAATCCCTATGCCAATAGTGATGATGATTATTATGGGCGTTATTTCCGCAATAATCTTGAACTTCACTACTACAGGTCGTTCAATGTATGCTGTTGGCGGAAATATGGAAGCATCTCGTCTTTCTGGCATAAACATTCATAAAACTCAAATTATGGTGTTTATTCTTTCTGGCGTTTTTGCTGCTGTAGCTGGTTTAGTGATTGCAGGGCGTTTGCATTCTGCTCAGCCTCAAGCAGCTACCGGTTACGAGATGGATGCTATAGCGTCTGTGGTTATTGGTGGCGCATCGCTTTCTGGAGGCAAAGGTAAGATTTCAGGCACATTCGTAGGCGCAATACTTTTGGCTGTTATTCGTAATGGCTTGAACATTTTGAACGTTTCTTCCTTCTGGCAGCAAGTTGTTATTGGCTTGGTGATTGCGTTTGCTGTAAGCCTCGATACTTTGCGACGCAAGGAAGATACTCACTGAAATAAGGCATACTAAGCAATTAATAGACATATTAATAATCCGTAGAAACTTGATCTCCTTGCTTAGAAGGGGGGTGTTTATAAAGGTATTGACTTAATGGTGGCAAGCATCAATGCCTAAATGCAGCAAAAATATAATAAGAAATCTAACAAAAATCTAATAAAAATAATTTAAATTATAACTGAAAACAATTTAACAATATGGTAAATAAATGGCAAAAACATCAGCCTTATTTATGCAAATAATGTTTTAAATATTGTGATTTGCGATTAATAAGGCAATAGTCAAAGGAGATATGATGAATTATCTAGTTATGCGCCGTGGTATGAAGCTCGCTTGTGCTGTTGCAGCAGCATCGGCTCTTGTTTTCAGCATGAGTGCGTGTGGAAATGCAAGCTCTAGCGACAAGGTTGCGCTGTTAGTGTCTACGCTAAATAATCCATTCTTTGTGGATTTGCGTGATGGTGCGCAAGCGGAAGCCAAGAAGCTGGGAGTTGATTTACAGGTTTCAGATGCTCAGAACGATTCTTCTAAGCAGCAAGATCAGGCTCAAAACGCGCAATCTCAAGGTGCTAAAGCAGTAATTATAAATCCTGTGGATTCCGATGCTGCTGGCCCAGCCGTTGCGCCACTTCTTAGCTCTGGTATGCCTGTGATTTCTGTGGATCGTTCCGTAACTGGCGAAAAAGTTACTTCTCACATTGCCTCCGATAACGTGGCAGGAGGTGCTCAAGCTGCCGATGCGCTCGCTAAGAGCATGGGAGAAAAGGGCGAAGTTCTAATTTTGCAAGGCATCCCAGGTGCTGCTTCTACGCGAGATCGTGGCAAAGGTTTTAAAGATCGCATTAAGAAGTATCCAAATATTAAGGTTGTTGCGGAGCAGACTGCTAACTTTGATCGTGCTGAGGCGTTGAACGTTGCAACCAACTTGTTGCAATCTCATCCGAACGCAGCTGGCATTTACGCCGAGAATGACGAGATGGCATTAGGTGCAATCCAATCATTAGGTGCTAAAGCTGGTAAAGATGTTAAAGTAGTTGGCTTCGATGGTACTGCCGATGGCATGAAGGCCATTAAGGCTGGAACAATGGCTGGCACTATTGCTCAGCAACCAAAGGAGCTTGGGCGTTCTGCCGTTGCTGCAGCTGTAAAAGCCATTAAGAAGCAAACTGTTCCAAAGACTGAGCCAATTACTGTGAAAACAGTTACAGCAAAGAATGTAGCCGATTTCGAGTAATAGTAAATCAAGTAGTACAAAAAAGTAGTAAACCAAATAGTGTGAAAAGTGTACAAAAAGTAGTACAACATTTATATGGCGTTGAAATCGTTGACTTGTATGCTAAGCGTAACAATTAATACGATTTTATTGCATATGCAACGTGTATGTTGTCATCGTTTTCAACGCCGCACTATTTGTTGTTTTTAATATCACATTATTTTGGATGCATTATTTGTAAATATATAAAAAGTAAATATTTAAAATAAGTAAATACAAATAAGTAGATATTTAGTCTTATAACAATCATTACAGCAAGCATTTAAGCTTGATGAGCATTTGCTATTATGCGATTATCACTGTTGATAGTCACTAACGCAAAGTAAAAATTTAATATCATAAGGAGAAAAATGTTAACTCATGGCATCTTGAACTCGCAATTAGCGGCTGCTCTGGCAAAGCTTAGGCATAAGGATCAATTTGTTATTTCTGATTGCGGATTACCAGTTCCACAAGGCGTAGAAGTAATAGATTTAGCTTTAGTGTTTGGAATTCCACGATTTAGCGATGTGCTGAATGCAATCAAAGCTGATTTGGTACTTGAATCAGGCATAATGGCTAAAGAAGCATGCAATAAAAAGCCAGAAGAGTGGGTAAAAGAATCCTTAGGCGTGCCGCTAACATACGTTCCACACGATGGCGATGAAGGTTTTAAAGCTTTAGTTTCACAAGCAAAATTTGTGATTCGTACAGGCGAAACTACGCCATATTCCAACGTTTTATTGCGCTGTGGCGTTCCTTTCTAAATTTCTAAATTGTGGTGTTCTTTTATAAATTTTTAATATTAAAGATTAGTTGCTGATTTAGGAGAAAAATGCATTGTTATAGTAAGCTTGATTCGTTAAGTGGATTAGAAAATATTGCGTCGCTCCGCTTAAACGATTTAAAAGTTACGCAAGAGAATATGCAAGAATCACATAAAGCGGATTCAAACGCTATTGCAATAGTCGGCTCTATGAATGCGGATTATACTATTGTGGCAGATCGTCTTCCTAACCCAGGAGAAACCATTAATGGAAACGAGATTCGCGTGTTGCCAGGTGGAAAATCTGGTAATCAAGCTGTATCGGCTGCAAAACTCGGTGCACACGTTAAAATGTTTGGTGCAGTTGGCAATGATTCCAATGCTGATTTTCTCCTAAATTCTTTGCAATCTTCCGGAGTTGATACAACTTGTGTTCGTCGCGTAGAAAATAAAAAGAGTGGCGCAACTGTGATTACTGTAGATGCGCATAGTGGGGAAAATACTATTGTGTATGCTCCAGGATCTAATTCTTTAGTAGATTGTGAGTATATTCAATCGCCGTTAGTAAAATCCGCTCTTACTAGCGCAAAAGTTCTTGGTCTTTGTTTAGAAAGTCCTTTAGAAACTGTAACTATGTGCGCACAACTAGCGCATGAAAATGGCGTAAAAGTGCTTCTTAACGATTCGCCATTTTTAAACAAGTTGCCTAAAGATTTGATTGATTCTGCGGATATTTTGCTTGTTAACGAGCATGAGATGGCGCAACTTTTGAATATTGAAGAGCCAGATGATGGCGATTGGTATTCTTTTGATTGGAATCATGTAGCTCACGCTATGCATGATTTTGGCTTTGATGAAGCTGTAGTTACTCTTGGCTCTAAAGGCTCTGTAGTGTTGGATTATTCAAAAGAGGATTGCGTATGCATGATTTCCCCTCAGAACGTTAAAGCTGTTGATACAACTGGCTGCGGTGATGCTTTTATGGGCACAATATTAGCTTGTTTGTCTGTAGATATGCGTTTAGACGAAGCTGCCGCGTTAGCGTCTTATGTTTCTGCGTATGCAGCTACTGGTTTTGGCGCTCAAGCTTCTTATGGCACAGTTGAACAAATTCGTCAATTTTTTAATGTTTAAGTGACTGAGTTGTAGGTGATTGCGATATACGCATATTTGTGAGCATTATTAGTTGGTAATTGCATTTTAAATAATACAAAATTTTGACATTCTCAAAAAACTGTGTAATATGCTATAAAAACCAAAAAGCAGTTGGCTGATTTTAGTCACTACAATCAGCTTTACTGCTTTTTACTATATTCATAGTCGCTTCGACGAATTTCCATGTATGTACGAATTTCGCCTAAGCACATTTTTACCTAAAAGGAGGTGTCACTATGAGTGGCATGAAATATGCAATGATCGGTTCTGGAGCTATGGGGTATCGCTATGGCGTTTTGTTGCAGGAAACGGCTGGCATTCATGTTGATTTCATTGATGCCTGGGATGAAAATGTGAATAAGGTTCGCCAGCAAGGCGGCGTAATGGTTAGCCGAGATCACGAGAATCGCCATCTTGTGCCAATCAATATGTATACTCCAGAAGATTATGACGGCGATCCAGATGTGTGGATTGTGTTTATGAAGCAAATGCAGCTTGCGGAGATGTTGGAGCGTTGCAAGCATTTGTTTAAGGATCATCAGGTTGTGTTCGCTGCAATGAACGGTTGGGGCCATTTTGAGAAGCTTCAGCAATATTTCTCGGACGATTGCATTTACGGCGGTACTGCAATGATTGCAACCGTGCTGAATGGCCCGGGCGATGTTGATTTTATTGGTAAAGTTGGCGTTGGCACAATGAATATGTGTGCGTTGAACGAGCAAGTGAGCGATGTTGAGCTTGCTATGCGAGATGATTTTAAGGCTGCTGGCTTGAATCCTACTATTACGGAAGATTTCAAGGGTACTTGCATGGCGAAGGTAGTTTTTAATTCCGTAGTTAACACTTTGTGCACAATGTATCAGATTCAAATGGGTCAGTTTATTTCGTACCCAGGGGCTATGGATATGGCTCGCCAACTTATTGACGAGGCGTACGATGTGTGCGATCGTGCAGGAATTCGTATGGTTAATACGCGTCAGCAGGAGTTGGAGGCTATTGATTACGTGAGCCGAGTGGCAAATCCTTTGCACTATCCTTCTATGTATCAAGATATGAGTCGTGGACGAAAAACAGAGGTTGATTATATCAATGGCTATATTGCGAAGCTTGGTCGCGAAAATGATTACGTGTGCCGCACTCACGAGTTCTTAACGCACGGAGTTCATTTGGCGGAGCTTGCATTTAAATTGCATAATCAGCAGTGATTTGGAGAGCATTCTACAATTCGTACAATGAATGAGAAGGAGACGCGGCTCGTGGTTTTTACTACGGGCCGCTTTTTATTATCCGCGCGTAACATCTAATATGCTGATAAAATTTAGAGTCTAAAATCATAAATACTATTAAATAAATAAAATTATTTGTAATAAATAAAACTGTAATAAAAATACTTATTGACGTAAATTAATGGGGAATGTATGACTACTTTTGACAGATCGAATTTGCCAGAATCCGTGCGCACAAACGGTGCTACGCCAAACCCTTGGTGGGCGAATGCAGTTGTGTATCAGATTTATCCGCGAAGCTTCCAAGATACTAACGGCGACGGAATCGGTGATTTGAAGGGCATTACTTCGCGTCTTGATTATTTGGCTGATTTAGGTGTTGACGTGCTTTGGCTTAGTCCTGTTTACAAGTCTCCGCAAGACGATAACGGCTACGATATTTCCGATTATCAAGATATTGATCCGCTTTTTGGCACTCTAGAAGATATGGACGAGCTTCTGGCAGAAGCGCACAAGCGCGGGCTTAAGATTGTGATGGATTTAGTAGTAAATCACACTTCCGACGAGCACGCTTGGTTCCAGGCTTCAAGAGATGCTTCTAGCGACTACGCGGATTGGTATTGGTGGAGACCAGCGCGCAAAGGTTGCGTTCCTGGGGAGCCAGGTGCTGAGCCAAATAAGTGGGGCTCGTATTTTGGCGGTTCTGCGTGGACTTACGATCCAAAGCGCGGCGAATATTACTTCCACCAGTATTCGCCAAAGCAGCCAGATTTGAATTGGGAAAATCCTGCGGTTCGTGCTGCCGTGTACAAGATGATGAATTGGTGGATGGATCGCGGAATTGACGGCTTCCGTATGGATGTGATTACGCAAATTTCTAAGCGCGTAGATAGCGAAGGACGTTTGCCAGGGGAATACGGTTCGCAGATTGAAGATGCGCCAGCAGGCGACGACGGCTACTCTTCGCCGTATTTCTTCTGCTCCGATGGCCCTCGTTTAGACGAGTTTTTGCGCGAGATGCGCGAGGCGGTTTTCAAGGGTCGTGAAGGTTTCTTAACTGTTGGCGAGGCTCCTGGAATTTCCGCGCATCGAAACACTTATATTACAAATCCTGCTAATGGTGAGCTAGACATGCTCTTCTTGTTCGATCAAGTTAATGTTGATTGCGCAAATGGCACTAAGTGGAATCCTATTCCTCTTAAGTTGACGGCATTAAAGCGCGCAATGGCAGATCAGCAGCAGGCAGTTAGCGAGGCTGGTTGGGCGAGCCTGTTCTTTAATAATCACGATCAACCGCGTGCGCTTTCTCGCTGGGGTAGTGAGGCTAGCGATGAGATGCGCGTGCTTTCCGCTAAGGCGATTGCAATGCTCTTGCACATGCACCGCGGCACTCCGTATGTGTATCAGGGTGAAGAAATTGGCATGACAAACGCGCACTTTACGAGTCTCGAGCAGTATCGCGATTTGGAAGCGTTAAATATGTTTAAGCAGCGCGTAGAAGAAGCGCATATTCAGTCGGCTGAGTCGATGATGGATGCGCTCGCAAAGCGCGGTCGCGATAATTCTCGAACGCCTATGCAATGGAATGCGTCTCAATATGCGGGATTCATGCCTTTTAATGTTCCGTCGCAAAATAATGCACAGCCGTGGATTAGCGTGAATCCTAATTATGTAGATATTAATGCGGCGGAGCAAATGGAAGATTCGGATTCCGTTTACTCGTTCTACAAGCGTTTGATTGAGTTGCGCCATTCGCAGCCTGTTGTTTCGGCTGGTTCTTGGAATTTGGTTGATGCGGATGACGAGTGCGTTTACGCGTTTGTTAGGCAGGTTGAGCAGACTTGTGAGAATGCTAAGGCAGATGAGGCAGGTCTTGAGAATGGTGTGCGTTCTTCAAGCGCGGTTGCTGGCGATTCTTCCTCTGTCTCGATAAAGAAGCTGCTCGTAATGGTAAATATGACGGATTCGTCTGTGGCAATACCTGCTCAAAGTGCCGAATTGTTGCGTAATATCGCCTCTAATGGCGTATCGTATGATGATGTGATGATTTCTACCTACAGCGCGGATCATGCTCTTAAATCACTTAAAAATGGCACGCTTGCGCCTTGGGAGGGAATCGCTGTTAGCTTGCAATAATTATTTTGAAATAGTCACTTTGTAATATTCACTTTGCAATAGTTTCGTCTACTAATTTTGGCAGAGCTTTCGCAATATCTTCGCGTATTATGCGCTCTGCCAAATAATCGTATTGCGTAGCGCCCAGGTTCATTATTGTAATCGGCACTCCTGCGCGAGCGGCTAGCGGCACAAGGCTTGCAGCTGGAAACACTTCTAGCGTGGAGCCAATAACCCACAACTCGCTTGCGTGCATAATCGCCTGCGCGCTGCGTTCCATTGCACCTTCGGGAAGTGCTTCTCCAAAATATACAACGTCTGTTTTTATAAGACCGTTGCAAGGCATGTTTCCGCGGTATGGCAGCGCGCGCCTGCAATGTGGGTCTGGGTGTGCGTCTAAGTCGCGCATAATGTCGGCTGTATTGTAGCTAGCGTGGCAGCTCATGCAATGCGATGTTCCAATGCTTCCGTGCAAGTTCACTACAATATCTGGGCTGTTTCCAGCTTTTTCGTGAAGCGCATCAAAGTTTTGAGTGGCGATTAAGTCCAGCATCCCAGCTTTCTCAAGTTTTACTAGCGATTTGTGTGCTGTTCCTGGCTGAGCGTTCCAAACTGGCGACTCTTTTTGCCAGCGCCAAGAGTAAATGCGTTCCTCTTCACTGCTTAAAAACGCGTCTATATCGTAAACACTCATTTGCTCTGGGTGTTTAGTCCAAACTCCATCTGGGCCTCGAAAGTCTGGAATGCCAGCGCTTGTAGATATTCCGGCGCCTGTTAGAGCCACAATGTGATTGTGTGAGTTGTTCTTGCTGTTTTTCTCGCTATTTCTCATATACCTATATATAGCACGCGAACGCATAGCACGTACACATGTTGTATGCATATATTTTGTTTACGTTGTTTGCGTTGTGTATTTTGATTATTTTGCTCGATTGCTTTGCGCGACACTCCCGGGTTTTGTGTTTTTTATGGTTTTTTGTTTGTTTTTTGGGTTGTTTTTGGTTTTGTGTTGGTGGTTGTGGTGGTTTGTTGTGGTTTTTTGCGTGTTTTCGACACGCCGATGTTTTGGCTTGTTTTCAATGGTTTTGTGGTGTTTGTTTGGTGTTGGTTTGCGTTTTGGTGGGGTTTGGTGTAAGTTTATCTCTTGCTGCTCAGCGCGGCTGGTTCTCCTCGGTTGAGGTTGATGGGCCGGCTGGTGTGGTGGTGGTTTGAGAACTCAAGAGCGTGTCTGTACTACTTATTAGTTAATTATTGCCAGTTCATTGTCAGCCTCACGGATTGTGGGGTGCCTGAGAGATGGTTAAATGATGGTGAGGTTTTTTGTTGGGATGTTCTTTCCTTAAAGAATGTCTCGTCTTTTTCTTTTATATTGGAGCCTTTTGTTGGCTCTTCATTGAAGTTTTTCGTGGAGGGTTCGATTCTGGCTCAGGATGAACGCTGGCGGCGTGCTTAACACATGCAAGTCGAACGGGATCTGACCAGCTTGCTGGTTGGTGAGAGTGGCGAACGGGTGAGTAATGCGTGACCAACCTGCCCCATGCTCCAGAATAGCTCTTGGAAACGGGTGGTAATGCTGGATGCTCCAACTTGACGCATGTCTTGTTGGGAAAGTGTTTAGTGGCATGGGATGGGGTCGCGTCCTATCAGCTTGTAGGCGGGGTAATGGCCCACCTAGGCTTCGACGGGTAGCCGGCCTGAGAGGGCGGACGGCCACATTGGGACTGAGATACGGCCCAGACTCCTACGGGAGGCAGCAGTGGGGAATATTGCGCAATGGGGGAAACCCTGACGCAGCGACGCCGCGTGCGGGATGAAGGCCTTCGGGTTGTAAACCGCTTTTGATTGGGAGCAAGCCTTTTGGGTGAGTGTACCTTTCGAATAAGCGCCGGCTAACTACGTGCCAGCAGCCGCGGTAATACGTAGGGCGCAAGCGTTATCCGGAATTATTGGGCGTAAAGAGCTTGTAGGCGGTTCGTCGCGTCTGGTGTGAAAGCCCATCGCTTAACGGTGGGTTTGCGCCGGGTACGGGCGGGCTAGAGTGCAGTAGGGGAGACTGGAATTCTCGGTGTAACGGTGGAATGTGTAGATATCGGGAAGAACACCAATGGCGAAGGCAGGTCTCTGGGCTGTTACTGACGCTGAGAAGCGAAAGCGTGGGGAGCGAACAGGATTAGATACCCTGGTAGTCCACGCCGTAAACGGTGGACGCTGGATGTGGGGCCCATTCCACGGGTTCTGTGTCGGAGCTAACGCGTTAAGCGTCCCGCCTGGGGAGTACGGCCGCAAGGCTAAAACTCAAAGAAATTGACGGGGGCCCGCACAAGCGGCGGAGCATGCGGATTAATTCGATGCAACGCGAAGAACCTTACCTGGGCTTGACATGTGCCTGACGACTGCAGAGATGTGGTTTCCTTTCGGGGCAGGTTCACAGGTGGTGCATGGTCGTCGTCAGCTCGTGTCGTGAGATGTTGGGTTAAGTCCCGCAACGAGCGCAACCCTCGCCCTGTGTTGCCAGCGGGTTATGCCGGGAACTCACGGGGGACCGCCGGGGTTAACTCGGAGGAAGGTGGGGATGACGTCAGATCATCATGCCCCTTACGTCCAGGGCTTCACGCATGCTACAATGGCCAGTACAACGGGTTGCTTCATGGTGACATGGTGCTAATCCCTTAAAACTGGTCTCAGTTCGGATCGTAGTCTGCAACTCGACTACGTGAAGGCGGAGTCGCTAGTAATCGCGAATCAGCAACGTCGCGGTGAATGCGTTCCCGGGCCTTGTACACACCGCCCGTCAAGTCATGAAAGTGGGCAGCACCCGAAGCCGGTGGCCTAACCCTTTTGGGATGGAGCCGTCTAAGGTGAGGCTCGTGATTGGGACTAAGTCGTAACAAGGTAGCCGTACCGGAAGGTGCGGCTGGATCACCTCCTTTCTACGGAGTTTTTGTGCACGCTCGGTTGAGTGTGGTTACTGGTGTGGAAAACAATAGTTAATGTTTTTAGATGAGTTTGTTGGGCATGCTTTTGGGTTCCCGGATTGCCACCCCCCTTTTTTGGGGTTGCGGTCCTGGCCCTTGGATTACAGGTTGAGGCTTTTTGGTTTTTGGCTTGTGTTCTTGGTGTTTGGTGGTTTGAGAACTGGATAGTGGACGCGAGTAAGAATAGTGAGACTGTTTTTTGGTTTTGCTTGTTTTTACTTTTATCAATTTCAACCGGCTCCATTTTGGTGGAGTCGCTTGATCGTTTTGTGATCGTTTAGTGTGATGATTTATTGTCTAGAGAGTTAAGCGATAGGCTTTTTACTGGTGTATCACTGGTAAGGGCGTATGGTGGATGCCTTGGTAGACAGGACCGATGAAGGACGTGACGGGCTGCGATATGCCTCGGGGAGCTGCCGAGTGGGCTTTGATCCGAGGATTTCCGAATGGGGAGACCCGGCCACTGTTATGGGTGGTCACCACAGTTTTTGTGGGGGGTACGCAGGGAAGTGAAACATCTCAGTACCTGCAGGAAAGGATACTCCGTGAGTAGTGGCGAGCGAAAGCGGATCAGGCTAAACCGAGTACGTGTGATAACCGTCAGGTGTTGCGTATTCGGGGTCGTGGGATTGACTGTTCAGCCTCTGACGGGGTTGAGAAGAGTGATAAAATGTCGTGTTATGTGAATGGGATTGAATTCCCAGCCGTAGAGGGTGATGGCCCCGTAGCAGGTTGCGCGATGTCTTTTTATGTTTATTCCCAAGTAGCGCGGGCCTCGTGGAATCCCGCGTGAATCTGCCCAGACCGTTGGGTAAGCCTAAGTATTCCTGTCTGACCGATAGTGTACTAGTACCGTGAGGGAAAGGTGAAAAGCACCCCGGGAGGGGAGTGAAATAGTTCCTGAAACCGTGCGCTTACAATCCGTCGGAGCCTTCTTTGTGGGGTGACGGCGTGCCTATCGAAAAATGAGTCTGCGAGTCAGTGGTATGTGGCGAGGCTAACCCGGGTGGGGGAGCCGTAGCGAAAGCGAGTTTTAAAAGGCGTTTTAGTCGCATGTCCTGGACCCGAAGCGGGATGATCTAGCCCTGAGCAGGTTGAAGCGCGGGTAAGACCGTGTGGAGGACCGAACCCACCTAGGTTGAAAACTGGGGGGATGACTTGGGGTTAGGGGTGAAAGGCCAATCAAATTCCGTGATAGCTGGTTCTCTCCGAAATGCATTTAGGTGCAGCGTCATGTTATTGCTTGCAGGGGGTAGAGCTACTGGATGCTTGCGGGCCCATACCGGGTACTAATAGCAGCCAAACTCCGAATACCTGTTAGGTTTATCATGGCAGTGAGTCGGCGGGGGATAAGCTCCGTCGTCAAAAGGGAAACAGCCCTGATCGTCGTCTAAGGTCCCGAAGCGCGTGCTAAGTGGGAAAGGATGTGGAGTCGCATAGACAGCCAGGAGGTTGGCTCAGAAGCAGCCATCCTTGAAAGAGTGCGTAACAGCTCACTGGTCTAGTGGTTCCGCGCCGACAATGTAGCGGGGCTTAAGCACGCCACCGAAGACGCGGCTGCATGATTTAGTTCATGTGGGGTAGGAGAGCGTCCTGTATGGGGTGAAGCGGCAGTGTGAACTTGTCGTGGACTATACGGGAGTGAGAATGCAGACATGAGTAGCGAGAGACAGGTGTGAATCCTGTCCGCTGAATGACTAAGGGTTCCGGGGCCACGTTCGTCGTCCCCGGGTGAGTCGAGTCCTAAGGCGAGGCCGACAGGCGTAGTCGAATGGATGAACGGGTTGATATTCCCGTACCGGTGTTACACCGTTCGAACTGAATCTGAGAGTACTAACCTTCGTTATTCTGGTTGATTATCTTTCGGGGTTTTCTTCTGGTTTAGTGTTGGGAGCGTATCGGTAGTAGGTTAGCGTGGGAGTGACGCGGGTAGGTAGCCGGCTGCGGAGGTGGTTTTCCGTGGCTAAGCGTGTGGGCTGTCTCCTAGGTAAATCCGGGGGATGTTTAAGCTGAGGCGTGATGGGTAGGCTGTAAGGCTGATTCCGGTGATCCTGCTTGCCGAGAAAAGCTTCAACGTGAGGTGTGATTCCGCTCGTACCCTAAACCGACACTGGTGGTCTGGTAGAGTATACCAAAGCGATCGGGCGAATCCTGGCCAAGGAACTCGGCAAATTACTCCCGTGCCTTCGGCATAAGGGAGACCCCTGATGGTGATATGGTTTCACATTGTTGAGCTGTTGGGGGTGGCACAAGCTAGGGGGTAGCGACTGTTTACCAAAAACACAGGAGCGTGCGAAGGCGTAAGCCGCTGTATACGCTCTGACGCCTGCCCGGTGCCGGAAGGTTAAGAGGATCCGTTAGCTTCGGTGAAGCGGTGAATTTAAGCCCCGGTAAACGGCGGTGGTAACTATAACCATCCTAAGGTAGCGAAATTCCTTGTCGGGTAAGTTCCGACCTGCACGAATGGCGTAACGACTTCCCCACTGTCTCGGCCAGGAGCCCGGCGAAATTGCAGTACGAGTAAAGATGCTCGTTAAGCGCAGAAGGACGAAAAGACCCCGGGACCTTTACTATACCTTGGTATTGTCGTTAGGTGTGGATCGTGTAGCATAGGCGGGAGGCTGTGAAGCGTGGGCGCTAGCTTGCGTGGAGTCGATCAGTGAAATACCGCTCTTTCCATATCTGGCGTCTAACCTCGACACGTTATCCGTGTTAGGGACAGTGCCTGGCGGGTAGTTTAACTGGGGCGGTTGCCTCCTAAAGAGTAACGGAGGCGCTCAATGGTCCGCTCAGCCCGGTTGGCAATCGGGTGTTGAGTGTAATCGCACAAGCGGGCTTGACTGTGAGACTGACGGGTCGAGCAGGGACGAAAGTCGGAGATAGTGATCCGGTGCCGGCGTACGGACGTGGCATCGCTCAACGGATAAAAGGTACCCCGGGGATAACAGGCTGATCATTCCCAAGAGTCCATATCGACGGGATGGTTTGGCACCTCGATGTCGGCTCGTCGCATCCTGGGGCTGGAGCAGGTCCCAAGGGTTCGGCTGTTCGCCGATTAAAGCGGCACGCGAGCTGGGTTCAGAACGTCGTGAGACAGTTTGGTCTCTATCCTCTGCGCTCGTTGGAATGTTGAGGAGACCTGCCCATAGTACGAGAGGACCTGGGTGGACGAACCTCTGGTATGCCGGTCGTCACGCCAGTGGCGCTGCCGGTTAGCTACGTTTGGAAGGGATAACCGCTGAAAGCATCTAAGCGGGAAGCCTGCTCCAAGATTAGCATTCCTTGCACTTTGTGTGTGAGCCCCCATGTAGAACACGTGGTTGATAGGCTGGATGTGGAAGCCCTGTAAGGGGTGGAGCTGACCAGTACTAATGGGCGATTGTGATACTACTTGTATTGCTTATCGTTTAATTCTCTTAGATAGTATGGAGTGTTAGACGGTCATTTTATGGTTAAGTTGTTGATTTTGATGATTGTTTTTCTGTTGCTCGCGTTCATGTCCGGTTCCCAAACCGCCAATTTGCCGCTCGTTTAAAGCGAGTGTATAATCTAGTTTTGCGGTGGTCATGGCTCAGGTGAGACGCCCGGTCCCATTCCGAACCCGGAAGCTAAGGCCTGACACGGTGAGGGTACTGCACTCGATAGGGTGTGGGAGACTAGCACGCTGCCGCATTATTCTTTCTAGCGGGGAACTTGATTGTTCCCCGCTTTTTTATTATTTAAGTTTAGGTTATCGTTCGCGCGCACGATTCACGCGCTTACTGTAGTGCGATTGTACTTGATTTACGTCGTGTCGTTATACAAACGCACTACATGGAAGGTCCTCGTTCGCGCGGTCTAAGCGCGCTCACGTCTTCGCCGCCGTAGAAGCACACCGTGCTTCTACGCTAAGCGGCTCAGCGCTCCGAATTACCTTTTCGCGCTACGCTCTAAGCGAAAAGGCAGGTCGGAGCGCATATAAATAACGTCATAACGAACATATATAGTCAAACATAGGTTCGGGGTGCGCATAAGCGCTGAGATTATACCCGTTGAACCTGATCTAGTTAGTACTAGCGAAGGGAAAATCATGACTACTGTGTCGTGCTCTAAAAATAGTGAATTCTCAACTAATGCTCGTTGCAAGCAATTCGTTCAAGATGTACGTGAATGCATCGAAGCTTTGCGCGCAAAAAATCCACTAACACATTGCGTAACGAATAATGTTGTTCAAGAAATAACGGCAAACGTTCTGCTAGCTGCTGGTGCATCGCCAGCAATGGTCGTAGATGCAGAAGAAGCTGAAGTCTTTGCTCAAATCGCATCTGGTGTATTAGTAAACATTGGAACGTACAGGCCAGTAGACAAAGAATCTATGGATGCTGCGATTCGCGGAGCTGTAAAAGCGCACACTCCATGGGTTCTTGACCCAGTTGCAGTTGGCGGTTTAGCTCCACGCACGCAATACGCGCGCGAAATTGTTAAAAGTCATCCTGCTGTAATTCGTGCCAACGCTTCCGAAATCTTAGGCTTAGCTGGAGAAGAAAGCGGCGGTAAAGGCGTAGACGCTGGAGATTCCGTTGATTCGGCAGTTGCAGCAGCTAAGAAGCTAGTTAAACGCTACGGCTCGGTAGTGGCTATTTCTGGCGAAAAAGACGCTATTTATGGTCATGGATGCTCGGCACGAGTTTCTGGCGGCCACGAAATAATGACGAAAGTAGTCGGCACGGGCTGCTCTCTTGGCGCGTTGGTGGCAGCATACGTTGGAGCAAATCGAAATCGACCTTTTGCAGCAACAGTTGCCGCGCACGTACACGCTGCTGCAGCAGGAACTTGGGCAGCGCAACGCTCAACATTGCCAGGGTCATTTAGAAAATTATGGATGGATGCGCTTATGGATTTGAGCGCAGACGAGATGCTGAAATTAGCGAATATTGAATTTGAACTCGATCCTGTTGATTGGTCTTTATACTTTATAACAGACCCAAAGATGAGTGATCGAGCCGAAGAAGATATTGCAGTTGATTGCGTTAAAGGCGGAGCAAGCGTAGTCCAATTGCGCGATAAGTACGCAAATAGCGAAACTTTTAACAATAAAGCTCAAAGCCTGCGAGACAAAATGCTTGCTAATGGTTGCGGAGACGTGCCGATTTTTGTTGACGATCGTATAGATTGCGCTAAAAGCTTAGGGTTCAACTTGCATGTTGGTCAAACAGACACGCCTTATATTGAAGCGCGTAAGTCTATTCCTGCAGAGTGGATGGTTGGACTTTCTATAGAAAAGTTAGAACAGTTAGATTACGTTTATAACGAATGTGCTAAAGAAAATGTGGCATTGCCTGATGTTATTGGAATAGGCCCAATTTGGCCTACTGCCACTAAGCCAGACGCTGCTCCTGCTTTAGGAGTTGAAGGAGTAGAAAAGATTGCTAAACGCGCTAAAGAACTCGGCATTAGCACTCTAGGAATCGGCGGAGTTAATGAAAATACCGTGTTTCCTATTAAAAGCACTTCAATAGATGGTTTATGCGTAGTATCTGCTCTAATGCTTGCGCAAAATCCTTGCGAAGAAGCACACAAATTACGCGATGCCATTACAAAGGAATAAAAATAATGAATAATCAATTTTCGCAAACTCAAGCACCTTTGCAATCAATTTCTAAATTATATGATTCAAGTCTAAGGCCATCTTCCCTACCTTCTTTAGAAGAGCCAATTATTCCGCGAGTGCTAAGCATTGCTGGAACTGATCCAACAGGCGGAGCTGGAATTCAAGCTGATCTAAAATCAATCACAGCATCTCATGGATTTGCAATGTGTGTAACAACTAATTTGGTTGCTCAAAACACTTGCGGTGTGCGCGAAGTTTATACTCCTCCAACCGACTTTTTGCAAGCGCAACTAGAAGCAGTATTTGATGACGTAACTATTGATGCTGTAAAAATCGGCATGCTTGGAGACAAATCATATATTAGCCTAGTTCAAGATTGGCTTAAGAATCATCCTGTTCCTGTTGTTGTGTTAGACCCAGTGATGGTAGCAACTTCGGGAGATAGGTTGCTTGAAAAGTCTGCAGAAGATGCAATGCGTGAGTTTGCACCTCTTGCGGATGTGATTACGCCAAACATACCTGAACTCGCAGTATTATGCGATAAACAGCCTGCATCTAATTTTGAAGAAGCTTATGCTCAAGCAAGCGAGTGGTGTGCAAAAAACAATACTATTGTTATTGTTAAAGGCGGCCACTTAACAAGCGAAGATGCTGGTAATACTGTTGTGTTCCCAGATGGCCACAGAGTGCACGTTCCTTGCCCTAGGGTTGATACAACAACAACGCATGGCACAGGCTGCTCGCTATCTTCCTCGCTTGCTACGCGCATAGGATTAGCGTTGCGAGAAGGCAAGAAGCTAAGCGATTACAGTACAGTAGCGGATGCTCTAGCATGGTCGTCAAGATGGCTTAACGAAGCTATTGCTTGCGGTAAAGATTTGCATGTTGGCAAAGGTCATGGGCCTGTGAACCATGCTGCTCGTAATTATCGTTTGGAATTAGATTCTTCGTCAACTCCTTGGGAACATATGCAAACTAGTGGCTTAGACGGATTAACTGCGCAAAGCGTAGTCGTAAAAGCTCATAGCAAGGCTAGAAAGCCAAATGTGGAGCCTTGTGGCCCTTGGACTCAAGCTTTATGGGATGCTAGTGCAGATGTCGATAACAACATTATGAAAATGCCATTTATTAAGGCTTTAGGTAATGGAACGCTTGACTCCGACTTGTTTGCTTTCTACATAAGTCAAGATTCTGAATACTTGAAGCGTTACTCGCGCGCGCTAGCTGCTGTTGGAGCTAAAACGCCAGATAATGAAGCTAGAGTGCATTGGGCTACGGGCGCAGCTATGTGCATAGAAGCGGAATCGCAGTTGCACAGAGATTGGCTTGGAAGCAGAAATATAAGCATTGATGCGTCTTGCTCGCCAGTAACGTTAGCTTACGTAAATCACTTACTTGCTTCTACAATGGCAGAAGATTACGTGATTGGAGCTGCATCCATATTGCCATGCTATTGGCTTTATGAAGAAGTGGGACAAATTTTAGTCAAAAATAATACTCCTGAAAACCCATATCATGATTGGATTTCAATGTATTCTTCTAATGATTTTGAGTCAGGAGTAAGAATGGCAGTTAAATTTGTTGAGAGAGCTTTTGAAGAAGCTGGCCCACAGGCTCGAATTCTTGCTGCTCAAGCATATATGACTTCATGCATTTACGAGTATGAGTTCTTTAATCAAGCTCATAGAGCATTGAGGTAGATGGTTTGATAGCTTGATAGCGCTGATGCATTGACTTCGTCTTTATTAACAAAATCTAGAAGATTTGAAGATGAGTAAAAGCGTCAGCGCATTTTTATAATACGCATGTCTCTTATTTATTGTTGATTTTCTGAGCAGCGCAGATGCACAAGTGACTTGCTTAAGACCTTGCTTAAGACTTAAATCGTGAGTAGTAAAAGTTACCTAAATTCGCTAGTCAATTTTCCTATCTGCATATTTTCCCATTTTCATATCTCCCTATCTTCCTATCTTGCAAAACTCAAAGTACTTTGGAAAATATCAAATAGAATTGCATTCAATGACGGTTATGCATTTGCGATGATTTTGTATGCAATGCCTATTTACTGAATTGATAAATAGGCATATACTTATATGTGTGAAGCGAAAAGAGTTGGAGAAAAAACTCAATCAGCTTGCAAGAAGTACTAATAGACAAATAACTTGGTCTGAGGGCGGTAATCATAGCAAAGTTTGCATTGGCGAATTGGCTACTACTGTTCCGAGGCATAATGAAATAAATGAGCTTACTGCTAGAAGCATTATTAGATATTTTGAAAGGAACCTGCAGGCATGATAGGAGCAATGAGTGTTACTGAGCATGATAATGCAACAAATTGTTTGCAAAAGGTGACTGCTATAGCTCGCAGATGCGATGACTGGTGGGCTATAGAAGTGCCAGAAATACCAGGATTATTTACTCAAGTACGTAGGCTTGATAAGGTTGCAGCAATGGTAAAAGATGCTGCTGCAACTTTAAATGTTAAAGTCAATTGCGTGGAAGTAACTCCGAAACTTAGTGAGCAAGATGAGCTTATGCTTCAGCGCATGTTAGATGCAAAATCTGCAGCTATAAAAACTCAAGAAGAAGCGTCTATACTTATGCGTGAAACAGTTCGTATACTAAGGAATCAGGGATTGACGGTTCGTGATGTTGCAGAGCTTACGGGGGTTACTCCGCAGCGAATAAGCTCGCTTAAATCTTAGTGATTTAATGCAATGCGGTTGGGGCTATGCACAAGCAAGTTGCTCAGTAGTGTATAAACTCTATGCAAAACAAATCAATAGCGGATAAATAAGTAAAGGTCAAGTCGTAGGATGTGTGGCTACAACTTGACCTTTGAAAATTGCGATATGTTTTTAAGTTAAAATCGCAGTCTAATGCTTTTATTTATTCTTGGCAATTCCAAGAGCTTTTGAACTTTCATCCTTGTCAAGGCCTATAAATAAAAGCACGATTATGCCAATAATCAGCGGAACATAACCGTATCCAGATCCGTGGATTATGCCGAATATTTCCATAAGTCCATTTGCTATTACGGCTAGTGAAGATACTATAAAATATAGTTGAGCGCACCACGGTTTTTTAATGAGAAACATGGTTGCAAGACCAAATAATCCAGCGATAATTTGAGGCACTCCCCATAGATAATCATTACGCATTACAATCAGCGCAATTCCGCTAGCAAGAAATACACCATTGGCTATTGTCCAAAATACGGATGGAATTTGTGCTTTTGTATCTTCTAAATTACTCATATTCTTCTCCTTCTAATACAAGAAAATAATTGTGTATATCAAACCTTTACAACTTATAAATTAATGGCGTGCTAAAAGGTAAACAATATCTTGTCTAGGAAAACCTTTACAAATAATTACTATCTAAAACTGCTTAAGATTCATTAATCTTTTAAACTGAATCAGTAAGCCATACTATCTATACAGTTATGTTCATTTTTGAAAGGAATAACTGCATTACATTCCCAATACTTACCAAAGGCTCGAAAATAGAGTGAACCGCCTAAATGCTTTATGGTATCGCGATGAAGCAAAAGTCCTTTTTGAGATACTGAGCGAATTGCATCTTTACTTTTCCCGCCCAAAAATCGAACATTGAACTGTTTTATAACAATTTGTTTTTCGCGTATCGAAATTCTGATGTAATAAACTAAAGAAGCATATTTTCGCATGTTCAAATATAGTTCTTCGATTAATTCAATAACTTCACAGATGATTTCATTGCTAATGTCTTCAGGAATATCGTTACTAGATATGTTGCATATTGATCTTCCTTTTAATCCACAAGATGTATTGATTGAGTCGTTCATTTGTAGTGTATCTTCAATGTGCTGAATGAACTCGCTTCGAGCATCTTGCTTAGCAGTATTTCCACGTAGAATGTCGATAATATTATGTCCTTCTTCAAAAGCCTGATCTGCCAAATCATTTATTGCCTCAATAGCACTTCGCTGTTTTTTAGAAATAGACTTGTCAAGTAATGCTATTTTACTTTGTAGTGCAATATCTGCAATCTTATTAGTTAATCTATCGTGCATTCGCACAGCCAGATGAAGATTATTAATTGTTTGCTTATCTTTTTCATAAAGAACCATTTTTTGGTGAGAAATGCGCAAAATAATACCAGTGCAAACGCAAAATATATTTATTAAAAGGTAAGCAATAAGATACTTGAAAGACAAAGTTGATAGGTATCGGTATGCAACGTAGTGTAATGCATCTATTACTAAGAATAAAGGTAGTGTAAATTGAATCGGATATAAATACGAAATAAAAACAAATGATATGATGAGCCCGAAAGTTACTGGTGGAAGATTCAGACTAGGAATAACAAGAATGCTGAGATGTACAAAAATATAGCACATGCTCATAAAATGCGGGAGCAAGCAAAGAAACAGATTTATAGCAGCAAGAATCATGTAAACTATGACAAGTTGTATTGTGCTATTGTCGCTATTTGAGTAAATATATGCATCCATTGCGCTCGACAAACATCCCAATAGTAAAAATGTTTTATTGTCAATAAGCTTTTCTCGTAAACGACGCATTAAGAAAATAATCATTGTGTATCATTTCCTAAATATTCATCATGCAGCCATGTAGTAATAAGTTGTGAACGATTTGTCACATTCAATTTTTTGAACACGCGACGAAGGATAGTTTCCACAGTACAAGTTTCAACAAATAAACGTTTGGCGATTTGCGCATTAGTCATGCCTTTACTGCACAACTTTATAATTTCAGTCTCATGATTCGTTAAAGCAAGGCGTCCATTTTTTGGCTTATTTTGCAAACGCTGAAATGCTGTCGTCGTGTCGTCAAAATGAAGATCTCCTATTATTTGTGGCTTGAACGTGCCATTGGCAATACTGCTAAGCATGGCGCAAATAGTTTCTGGGTGGTTCTTTCCAACAATGCCTTGCGCGCCTGCTGTTGATGCTTTTAAAGCATAATCGTTTATAGGGAATGAAGTTATAGCAATTATTATTGGGAGTGAGTATCTTCTTCGCAATTCGTATAATATTTTAATTCCCGAAACCCCAGACATATACATGTCAATTAGCAGCACGTCTGGGCATTGATTTTGACAAAATTGAATTGCTTGATCGGCGTACGCGGATAACCAGCAAATACTGCAGGACGGAACAACCTGTTCAATATATGTTTTTAGGCCGTGTAGACAAAAACAATCATCATCAACAATGCCAACAGTAATATGCTTTGCTATCATATTGCTCCTTCAGAAAAGCATTATTTAAGTAATAATAGTACTTGAATTTGTATGATGAATATCTTGTCTAGGAAAACCTTTACAAAGGTAATCTTATAAAGGTAGGCACTGAGAGCTTACGGGGGTTACTCCGCAGCGAATAAGTTCGCTTAAAGTTTAGTGATTCAATCACAATGTGGTTGAGGTTATAAGCAAATAAATTGTTCAGTAACATATAAACTCTATGCAAAACAAATCATTCTCTGGTATTACGCAAGCTCCAAAAATCATAAATAAAATCATCATTTAGTGTGATGCAAACTCTTTACGGCGATTATAGGCTATTAAGCAAAAGCTGAAATCCTCAATAAAGTGTCAATCATAAAAGCATTAATTGTAGCATTATCAAGCACTTTATTTATTTTGGATCAGTTTGAGAGGCTTGTTTCGACGCATACTATGTGTATACGAGTTTGGCGAGTAAGGAGATTTGTGTTATGAGTAAGTTTACGAAAGTACTCTTGCTTTCTGCTATGCCAGTGTGTTTGCTTACTGCATGCTCTGGTAGCGCAGTTGATAATAGTCAACAGCAAGCACAACATGATTCAGTTCCACTTGTTTCAGTCAAAAAACAGCCTTTAACACAAATTGTGTCGGGTAAAGCAGCAATAGAACAATCATCTACCTTTGTTATCACTGCTGTAAGTAGAGGGAATTTTTCTCCATCGGTAAAAGCAGGAAGTGCTGTAAAAGCTGGAAGTATTTTAGGCTACAATGCTGGTAACAAAGTTATTGCTCCAGTAAACGCTAAAGTTGTGTCAGTGGCTGAATCATCTGCGGACGTGCCTAAATCTTTCCCACTATTCACTCTTAAATATGAAGGTTTTTCAATAAGCCTTAACGCAAAAGCTTTACTTCGTTCTGCGGATATTGCAGATGTTAAAGGTCGCTTCCAAGTTGAAGATGGTGTTGGGCCAACCAATTGTTTGCAAATAGTACAAAGCGGTGGAACTTCTACAGATGTTGCAGCCTCGGGTAGTAGCAAGAATGAGAATGCTGATTCAACTCAAACAGATGAGTCGAGTGCGCAAAGTGCACCTAGCGTATCGTCAAAAGTTTTAACGTGTTTAATAGATAAAAGCACAGAAGTAGAATCAGGTCAAAATGCGACGCTTGTTTTTAATGGCAAGCATAAACAATCAGTTCTAACACTGCCCGTTAGCGCGGTTGCTGGAAGAGTCCAAAAAGGATTAGTCTCATACAAAAAAGGCGATAATTGGGAGCGTAAAGAAGTTGGTCTTGGAATCAGTGACGGCGCTAATATTGAAATTACGTCTGGTTTGCATGAGGGTGATGTCGTAGCAGGTGTTTCTCCTAATCTCATTCCAGGAGTGCAATGATTATGGAGAACAATACTGTTCCGCTGGTTGAACTACAAGACGTGTCAGCGCGTGTAAAACTAGGCAATGGCGAATGGCTTACCACTGTCAACTCTGCTTCTATGTTACTTAATCAAGGTGAAACATACGCGGTAGTTGGCAGGTCTGGCTCCGGCAAAACAAGTCTTATTTCTATTATTGGATTTTTGAATAAAAATTTTACTGGAAAATACTATTATTTTGGCAAATCAATCCAAAAGTGTAGTGATGCTACAGTATCGCATATGCGCGCTCGAAATATTGGTTTTGTTTTTCAAAACTATTCGCTTATTAAGCATTTAAGCATTAGAGAAAATGTTGAGTTGCCGCTTTTATACGCAGGACTACAACAAAGCAAGCAGAAAAGAAGAAAAACTATAGAAGAAGCATTATGTGATGTTGGATTGCAAGATAAACTAAACGAATACTCTGGAAGGCTATCAGGCGGTGAACAGCAGAGAGTCGCGATAGCGCGTGCTCTCGTCACTAATCCCGAATTACTTATTTGCGATGAGCCAACTGGTGCGCTCGATAGTAGTACGGGAGAAAAAGTGCTTCAAGTGTTGCATGATCGTGTTCAAGAATCTGGAACAACATTACTATTAGTCACTCATGATATGAAAGTGGCTCGTTCTTGCTCTCACATTTTTACTATGGAAGGCGGTGTTCTTTATGATCATGCTGCTTAAAGATTTGCGCCTGTCTCCTATGAGATCCTTCCTCACAGGTTTTTCAATGTTTATCGGCATCATTGCCGTTATTGCGTCAGTGCTTATCGGCACGGTTGGTAAGGACTATCTTATTGCAACTAACGAACAGCTAAACGGTCGTAGACCAACATACGAGATTACTTTTTCAGCACAAAATTTTGACGAATATTCAGTATTTAACAAATTCTTAAATCGCATTGAATCCGCAAACCGTAACGCTAACGTTATGCTACAAACAAACACTGGACTACTGTTTAGCGCTTCTATGCCAGCCTCGAAGAGTGTAAAAATAAGCAAAGAATATAAGACTGGCAATCTTCAATATGCTGACGCTGTTTACACTACGGCAGGATACAACAAAGTTTATAACTTACCTATTGTAAGTGGAAGATGGTTTAGTAATAGCGCTAAAAGCAACGCATTAGAAATGGTAGTAAACCAATCTGCTAGCAAAAGATACAAGATTGGTGAAGTAGCATTTATTACTTCTCGCAAAACAACACAAATGAGTCCTATAAGGATTGTTGGAGTTGTGAACGATGGCGTAGACTCAGCAAAAGTATACGTGAATATTCTAGGATTATTACGTTATGCTCCAACTCTTTGGGAATATTCTGGAAAAGAAGCTCAAGGCTCAATCTACTGGTTGAATAAAGAAAATCGTTCTCAAAAATCAATTAAATCTTATGTTTCAGATGCTCTTTACGACTGTTGTGGTGGACAAGTAAACGAAATTAGAAGACATGATAATAGTGATGATTACGAGAATGTTATAACAGTATTGCAATTAAGTTTTGCTATCGTAGCAGCATTATTGCTTTTTGTTTCCGCGCTAGGTTTAATCAATATTGGTTTAGCATCGTTGGAGCAGCGCACACATGAACTGCTTATACGCAGAGCCTTGGGTGCTACTAGATGGTCTATTGCTTCACTCGTGTTAGGAAGTGCGATTATTTTAGCGCTGATAGTTTCGATTGCTGCTGTCGCTGTTTCTTTTGGACTTGTGTCTATAGCATCAAGTTTTTGGGATGCAGCAAGCCCAGTTAGTCCGCCAGTTTACCCATATGAAGCCGCTATTGGAGCTGTTATTGCGGCTTTTATTACAGCGCTTGCTGGAAGTGTGGTGCCGGCAATAAAAGCATCACGTTTACAACCAGCATTAGCATTGCGTTAATTTTCAAAAAATAAGAAAGAAGGAATAATGAATAATCATACTATTGGTAAAGCAACTCTTATTGTTGGTGTGCTTAGTGCGCTTCTTATGTTTAATGCGTGTGGAGGAATAGGCAACAATAATGCGAGTGGTATGGGTGGCGCGCGCTCGCAAAATAGTTCGCCTAGAGAGACTGTTGATTTTGCTCATATAGAGAAGGAATATCAGGAATCTGTGGCAAAGCTTAGTTGGCCTGAAAAATATAAAGCTCCTGCAAACTTGGTTGGAGAAGAAAAAGACGCTCAGTTCCAGAGTGGATATGGTGATACGCAAGCATCTAATTATTATCAGTGTGCTTGGGAACGGCAATGGTTAGACACGTATGCTAGTGATGAACAAGCGGCAAGTAAAGCTTTGCATGAGCTTGAAAAAGTGCCTAGCATGCCGTTTATGGGTCCAGATCGTTGTGATGATGCAACGCGAAACTTTTTCAAAGAGCACATGCGTAAAGCAAAACTAGGAGATCCGTCAGGATTCCAACAGGATGTGCAAACTAATTGTCCTGTGATGTAATTGCATTTGTATAGCTTTATTGTGCTTACGCGCTAAATAGCTTGTTATATGCTTCTTTTTACCCATGTTGATGGTGTCCAATAATCTTTGGTAAGCATTGATGGGTATGTTTGTTTACGAGCTTGAATAATCCATAAGGCTATACCTGTTGAAACAAGTATTACGCCAGCTGCAATCATTATGAATAATGATGAATTTAGATTTCCCCATGCTAGTACGCTTGCATACCCTACGATAATGCCGCATTGCTCCATAATAGAAGTAAAAGTAGTAGTTGCGCCGAGAATGTGTGTCGGTATGCCATCGAGAAGAGCTGTTTGCCCATAGACAATAGTTGCGTCAAAAATAATACCTGCAATGAAAGCAGAGCAAAGAAAAAGAGCAATCCAATTATTAAGTGCGAAAATAAGTAAAGGAATAGAAAGGAATCCAGGTAATAAAATAGAGTATAAAATCTCATAATGCAGCACAATATATTTGCATAATAGCGAACCTACAATCATGCCAATGTTAAATATGCTGACTATTGATCCCCACGTGGATGCCGAATGAAAAAGCGTGAGACAATGGTGTGCTCCCATTAGTCTGAATGCAGCAAGCCATGAGCCTGATTGTAATGCTGATACTACTCCTAAGACTATTAACCATGGTGTAGATTTCATATAGTGTAAAGAAGCTGCAAAACCAGCAGTTTTATTGCTTCCTGTCTTCGTATTGTTTGAGCTATTTTGTGCTTGCTGGTTTAGATTAACTAACAGTAGAGGTAACGCCGCTAATATCATCACAATAGCAATGCTCGTAAAGAAAATGAGCGGATTACATATATCAACAAATATGCCAGTAATCGCTGGTGCAGCAAGCCTGCTGAGATTAATCCACATACGCATGCTTGCTAAAAATTTGGTTTTTTCGCCAGTTGGCGCGCTATATGCCATTAATACTTTTTGATTAGGCGAAGAAAATGCAGTAAAGAATCCGAATATTATGCCGAGTAGTGTAACCGTAATAGCAATAAGATTATGCTGTGCTACTAAAGCGAAACCGTATCCAGTACACAACAAGGCAAAACAAAACGTTAGCGCTATAAACAATCTAGTTGGTGGATATTTATCTGCGATAATGCCGCCAAGCGGTGCTGCTATGCAGGTCATAAGTGCTACGGACACCGCGTTAAGTGCTGCGTGAGATAAGTCGACATGTATTAAAAGATATAGGCTTACGCCAAATCTACAGCTCGTTAAAAGAAAAGCATTAAGCGATAAAACGGCAATAATAAGAGTCGTGCGAATCCGTGCCGCAGCGTTCATTTCCTTCTCTTTTTTCTTTCTTTCATGTTATGAATGTCTTTCATATTCTGAATGATATATGCCTCTTGATATACACCTTTTTCTGGACTGTGAGTGAAATGAGTGTTTTATTGCAGTGTTTTACTCTTAACTACTCTTAACTGTGCTGAGCCCTACTCTCGTATGGCTTTGTTGGGTTTTCTTTGTGTTTATTGTGGTGTTTTACTCCGAAATACTCCGAAATGTATTTACTTTTGCGCTTTGTTGTTTGTGTCGTGATTCGAATTGCTGCAGTTTGCAAACAAGATATATAACTACTGGCGATAGTAGGAGAGGAAGCTGGAGAGTTTGCCCATTGCATCGCGAAGCGTTTGCAAGCGCGGTAAGTAGATAACGTGTAATTATTTTAAGGTATTGACGTTTGTTTAACAATGTAGTAAATTGATTTACAAGAGTTTAGCATTGCAGTTCAAAGGAGACTGAAATGGAGAGAATGCCTAAAGGTAAAAAGTTCCAATTTAAGGCATTGCTTGATGACAAACAGTGGGTATCTAAAGATAATGTCTTCGGAGTTGGAGGGGAGGAGGTAGAAACAAGCGTGCATTTTTGATTTGGTGTCTGTGTGAACATGACATGTAGATTTATATGAGCCAGTGTTTGCGGCAATTAAAAAACTGTTTGCTTGTTATGTAGTCATACAACAAAGAATAAAAAAATTACTAGTTTGTTTTCTGATGCTTTAGAGAATAGTTCGTCACCCATTTTCTAAATGCAAAATGAGTGCAAGTTAACATATGCAGATAAAAAGAAGGTTACAATGAAGAAACTTACAAAAATATGTGCATTAATCGGTGCTGCTGCAATGATTATTAGCGCAGGTGCGTGTGGTAGTGCAAAATCATCCGACGCTAATGGTTCAACACAGCTTACCATTTGGCATTATTGGGATGGCGCTAATGCCGATACCTTTGATGCAATGGTGAAGGATTTTAATGCTTCGCATAAAAATATTAAGATTAAGACTGCGAGCGTCCCGAACTCTGATTTTATGACGAAGCTTCGTGCATCGGCTTCGTCGAAGAGCTTGCCAGATATTTCTATAAGTGATTTGGTATGGGTGCCACAGATTGCAAAAATGGGCAATTTGACTGATCTTTCTAAGGTTATTAGCTCGAAAACGCTCGATGATGTGACTCCTGCATTGATTGACTATGGTCATATTGACGGCAAACAAGTTTCTGTGCCAGTTACTGCCAATAATCTTGCGTACATGTACAACAAGGACGTTTATAAAGCAGCTGGGTTAGATCCTAACAAACCACCACAAACATGGGATGAGTTGAAGAAAGTTGCAAAGACGATCAAGGAAAAGACAGGCAAGCCAGGGTATGATTTGCTTACTCAAGCAGGAGATAACGGCGAAGGTTTAACTTGGAACTTCCAGGTCAACTTGTGGCAAGCTGGCGGCGAATTCTTGACAAAGGATAATTCTAAGGCTGCATTCAATACGCCAGAAGGCAAGAAGGCTATGAACTTCTGGGTGGATCTTATCAAGAGCGGCGTGAGCCCATATGCTAAGTGGGGCGAATTTGAAAAGGGCAAGGGTGGTTCTGCTCAGGAAGGTAGCTGGATGGTTGGCATCTGGGCGCCAGATCCACCATTTGATTTCGGTGTAGCAAAAGCCCCTCATCCAAAGGATGGCAAGGAAGCAACTAATCTCGGTGGTGAACAAGCAATCGTCTTCCATAATTCTGACGCTCGTGCTAAAGCTGCTGGCGAATTCTTGAACTGGTTCTTGCAGCCAGAACAGGTGATCAAGTGGTCGCAAAAGACTGGCATGCTTCCTGTAACGAAGAGTGTTGCAAAGTCTGATAAGTATTTGGATTGGGTTAAGAAGGAACAGCCTCGTTTAATTCCGTTTGTGGAACAAATGGAGATTGCTCATACACGTCCAAATACGCCATTGTATCCAAAAATTTCCTTTGAATTTGCAAAGGCTGTGGAGAAGGCTTTCGCTGGAGAGCAGAGTGTTGACGAAGCGCTTGCGAATGCTGAAAAGGCAGTTAACGACGTGATTGCCAAAGGCTGATTGCATAAATACTGCGCCGATAGCTGGGTCAAAGGAAATGAAGTTGACTCAGCTATCGGGGTTCTTTGCATCAAGGAGTATGTAATGAAAAAACGTCATTTTCTCAAGTCTGCGCACAGGCACTACCAGAAAGATCAAGTAATATGTGCTGCGGTATTCTTGTTGCCAGCAGTGCTTATTATTGGTGGTTTCGTGCTGTACCCTGTGTTGTCTGCTGTATATATTTCACTAACATCGTGGGATGGATTCTCTCCAGAAAAGAAATTTATTGGCTTGGGAAACTATGTTCGTCTTTTCCAAGATCCTGAGTTTTTCAATAGTTTAATGGTAACGGTTATTTATGCTGCTGGTGTATGTGTATTAAGTGTGCTGACTGGATTGTTGCTCGCGCTTTTGCTTGATGCGCCTATACGAGGTAGGAGTATTTATCGTAGTATTTACTTCCTTCCAGTGGTTACATCTTCTGTGGCTGCAGCCATTGTGTGGAAATATATGCTCGATCCTTCTGGATTCGTGAACAGTGTGTTGATGAAATTCAATATACACGGACCAGATTGGTTACAAAATCGTTGGCTTGCGCTTATTGCATTAATTCTTTTGACCGTGTGGAAAAATATTGGTTTTAACGCTATTTTGTATTTAACTGCGTTACAAGCATTGCCAAAAAGCGTGTATGAAGCGGCTGCATTAGATGGAGCTACTGGGTGGCAAAAATTATGGAAGATTACTTTCCCATTGCTATCTCCAATGACGTTTTTTGTAGTAGTTCAGGCATTAGTAACGAGCTTCCAATCCTTCGACCTTGCATACATGCTCACTGGTGGCGGTCCTCGCGGAGGCACGGAAGTGCTTGGCATGATGATGTATCGTGATGCGTTCAAGCTCGGTGATTTTGGCTATGGAACAGCAATAGCGTTCATTACGCTTGCGCTAGTGCTAGGCGTGACGATGATTCAATGGAAAGTTTCTGGAGCACAAGGAGAAGAATAATGAAGTCATCATTATGGTCGCGTTTGGCGCGTCATGCGATTCTGATTTTAGGTTCAGCAACAGTAATCATTCCATTTTTGTGGATGTTCACTACTTCTTTGCAAATGCGTGCTGAAACATACACGAATACTTCAATTTTTCCTACATCATGGCATTGGGAAAACTATATTCACGCTTGGCAAGCGGCGCCGTTTGCGCAATATTATTGGAATACGCTATTGATGACGGTAGGAATTGTTGTAGGACATTTAATATTTGATGCCTTTGCCGCCTACGCTTTTGCGCGATTAGAATTTCCTTTGAAGAAAACAATATTCATTCTGCTGCTTTCTGCATTGATGATTCCTAATTTTGTGATTGTTATTCCGTCTTATGAGATAGTCGCTAATTTGGGATGGGTTGATACGCTGTATGCTTTGATTGTTCCTAGACTTGCAGATGTGTTTGGCATTATTTTACTTCGCCAATATTTTGCAACAATTCCTCGAGAGCTTGATGAGGCAGCGCGCATTGACGGTTGTGGCAGGTTTGGAATATTCTTCAAAGTAATCGTTCCATTGTCGTCCCCAGCGTTTGCGACGCTTGGTATTTTTAGTTTTCTCTTTGCGTGGAATGATTTCCTTTGGCCGTTATTGGTTACGAATACGGATGAAACTCGTACAATTCAGATTGGTTTAGCATCCTTCGTAGGGCGTTACGGAACCTCTTGGAATTATTTAATGGCAGGAACTTTGACTGCAACAATACCAAGTATTATTGTGTTCCTTTTCTTCCAACGTGCGCTTGTTAGAGGAATTGCCAATACTGGTATGAAAGATTAGAAATTGTAGAAAAATTAAGGATGGGGTTTATTATGTCTATACCACAGTGGTTGCCTGATGCAAGATTTTATCAGATTTTTCCTGATCGTTTCTATCGTTGTGAAGGCTACGGTATGCTAACTGAAGGTCATGTGCCGCTTGATCCATGGGATGCTGAGCCTACGCGTGAGAATTTCTTAGGTGGTAATATTGCTGGAATTACAGAAAAACTTGATTATATTCATGATTTAGGTTGCAATGCGCTCTATTTGAATCCAATTTTTTCTGCTGCAACAAATCATCGTTATGACGCAAACGATTATTTTAAAATCGATCCACTTTTAGGAACTCTTGAAGATTTCCATACATTGGTAGATGAAGCGCATAAGCGGAATATACGTATAGTACTAGATGCAGTTTTAAATCATTGTGGTAAAACTCATTGGATGTTTCAAGATGTTGTTAAAAATGAAGAGAATTCAGAATATGTTAATTATTTTTCAGTGAAAAACTTTCCAGTTAAGTCATTGCCTGTGCCTAATTATAAAACCTGTTCTGGTTGTGAATATCTACCGAAGTGGAATGTGTTTAATCCAAAGGTGCGTGAGCATCATTTTAATGTTGCGAAATATTGGATTGATCAAGGTATCGACGGTTATCGTCTTGATGTTCCATATTTTATTTATCCAGAATTTTGGCAGGATTTTAGGCAAGTTGTTAAATCAAAAAATTCAGAATTATGTTTGATAGCTGAAGAATGGAGAGACCCTGCTCAATGGTTGCAAGGAGACACTACCGATAGCACAATGAATTATACTCTGCGTGATTTAGTTTTAGGTTTTACTGCAACAAAGCGATTCAATGCATACGATTTTGTTAACGGTATTAACCGTCTGCAGGAGCGCATACCGTATGGATATCACCATGGGATGATGAATTTGTTGGGTAGTCACGATACTGAGCGTGTTTTAACTGCGCATCAAAATAATACTGAGGATTGCATAACTGCCTACTGTTGCATGTTTGCCTGCGAAGGTGCTCCGATGATTTATTACGGTGATGAACTTGGTATGGTTGGCGATAATGATCCAGGGTGCCGTTCTGGCATGCAGTGGGATAGTCTTGATACAAATGCTGAAATATTCCGTACAATTGTTCAATTAAATGCATTGCGACGTGATCATATTGCGTTGCGAAGGGGTACGCAAAGTTGTTACGCTGTTGATGGAGATACTGTCATTATTTCGCGAGAGCATAAGGAAGAATCTCTTTTGATGATTATTTCACGTAGTAATTTATTAGAGTATAATTCATCGAAGCTACCTCAACAATTGCAAAATCATAATTGGCGAATTATAAATGGTGTAACTGTTGGAGATAGTTGGCGCCCTAATAAAGATAATTCTATGATCGTATTGCAGGCTCAACAGTAAAAATAATGTAGAAGTAAGAAGTGTGAAGCATGGGAAAGAAAATTACAATGCAGGATATTGCTGATGCAGCGCGTGTCTCTAAATCTGCTGTCTCCTTTGCGTATAATACTCCTGATCGCTTATCGTCAGAAACTGTAGAACACATATTTTCAGTTGCAAAGGAACTAGGATATGTGCGTAATCCTGTTGCTTATATGCTGCGAACTCAAAAGACAAATAGTTTGGGATTGTTACTACCACAGCAATTAGGGCGAGTGCTAGAAAACCCATACTATTCGGAATTTATTCAGGGTATTGGGCAAATCTGTGAGCGAGAGGGATTGACGCTTCTTTTAGTGCCTCCACTTCGTAATTCTATGTTAAAAGCAATTCCTTATGCTGCAGTTGACGGTTTTATAGTAACTGGTTTAGAAGAAGATCGTGGTGAAGTTGAAGCTCTTATGCAGCAAGGAAAGCCATTTGTGATTGTTGACAGTGAAGTACATAGCCAGGCTCCGAGTATCAATATTGATGAGTCGCGCGCTATGAAAGAATTAACTGAGCATCTTATTTCATTGGGTCATCGCAATTTTGTGGTGATTTCTCCAGAATCAGGCAATGATGATGGGTATCTTTCTTGGCATGGAACAATTCGTCGCCGTATTAATGGTGTGATTTCTGCTTTAGAAGAGAATGGAATAGCCCCACTGGTCGATAAGAAAAATGTTATTGAAGTACCATGTACTCGTACTGGAGGAGAAGAAGCTTTTGCACAAATAAAACAAAATAATTCTGTATTACCAACTGCATTCATCTGTTTTAGTGATGTTATCGCGTTTGGAGTAATGGACGCTGCTAGACAGTCTGGTTTACAAATCCCACGTGATATTTCTGTTACAGGCTTTGATGATCTAGCTGAGTCTGCATGTAGTAATCCACCGTTGACAACAGTTAAACAGCCTGTCACAACTAAAGGACGTTTAGCTGCTGAATATATAGTAGAGACTTTGAATGCTGGGTATGAACGAGCATCATCCCGTCACGTATGCCTACCTATTACTGTGCTGCTGCGTGAGTCAATTGGCCCAGCAGCATCTATACGAGAATAGTCTGCGTAGTAAATACTTTGATTCCTTCCTCCTATGAAAAATATAGTGCCACGTTAAGTTTTTTTTAGCGTGGCACTATATGCATAATTTCTTGAATAGGGTCAGAATTAATCGTAATTTTTTGTTTATGCAAAAATTATGATTTCTACTGGCGATAGTAGGAGAGGAAGTTAGAGAGTTTGCTCATTGCGTCGCGAAGCGTTTGCAAGCGCGGCAAGTAGACTACGCGGAAGTAGCCTGGAGTCTGCCAATTAAAGCCTTTGCCGTGCACAATCAGCAACTTCTGGTCGCGCAGCAAATCAAGCGCAAACTGTTCGTCGTCGTGAATGTTGTAGCGAGCAGGATCGAGTTTTACAAACATGTAGAAAGCAGCATCTGGTCGCTCGACGCTTACGCCATCCATCTCCTGAAGTGCGTTATAGCAGTACTCTCGCTGCTCATACACGCGTCCGCCCGGCTCCAAATACTTCTCAACGCTTTGGTATCCGCCTAAAGCAGTCTGAATAATAGATTGCGCAGGAACATTCGAGCACAAGCGCATATTAGACAGCATGTTAAGCCCCATAATGTAGTCGCGAGCCTTGGATTTATCTCCCGAAAGACTCATCCAACCAATACGGAAGCCAGCAATCATATGCGACTTAGAAAGTCCGCTAAAAGTTACGCAGAACACGTCTGGAGCAAGAGAAGCAATCGAAACATGCTTCTTGTCGTCCATAACAAGACGGTCGTAAATCTCGTCCGCAAAAATAATCAGATTAAACTCGCGCGCAATCTTAACAATCTCTTCCAAAACTTCGCGACTATACAGCACGCCCGTAGGATTATTCGGGTTAATAATCACGATTGCTTTAGTGCGAGGCGTGATTTTAGAGCGAATGTCGGCAATATCTGGGTACCAATGCGACTTTTCGTCACACATGTAGTGCACAGGAGTGCCGCCAGCCAAGCTTGCGCACGCAGTCCACAGCGGATAGTCTGGGCTTGGTATAAGAATCTCGTCGCCGCAATCAAGCAGTGCTTGCATAGAAAGGTTAATCAGCTCGGAAACGCCGTTTCCAGTGTAAATATCTTCCATTTGCACGCCTGGAATGCCCTTAAGTTGATCGTATTGCATAATCGCCTTGCGCGCAGAGAAAAGTCCGCGACTGTCCGAGTAGCCTTCGCAATCAATAAGCTGCTGCTGCATGTCGTAAATTACTTCGTCTGGAGCGCGGAAGCCAAAAGGAGCAGGATTCCCAATGTTGAGCTTTAGAATATGCGTTCCGTTTGCTTCCATGCGGTTTGCTTCTTCTACAACTGGGCCGCGGACATCGTAAAGCACGTGCTCAAGTTTGGTGGATTTGTTGAAGTTTCTATGTTTGAGCGTTTTGGAAAGCTCTTCCTCTGTAAGATGTGGCTGATTTAATTGTGATTCTTCTACAGACTGGCAGTTTTGCGCGGTTTTTGCGCAAGAATGCCCACCTTTGATTCCGTAGTCGCTAATTTCAAGAATTTGTGCAAGCATATCTCGCACGTCTTTGCGTGGCTCAGTTTTACCGCTTAAATACTGGCTTAACTGACTTTTGCCAAGCTTATGACCATCTTTTGCTGCAAGCGCGATTACATCAATCTGCTTATATCCTTTGATTTTCATGGCCTTTTTAAGGTCGTTTGCAAAATTTTGTGCCATAATCTGTCTTTCTTATAGAAGCTTATAAAATCAGCATTCTTAAATTGAACAAACTTACAACAAAGTTCAAAATAGAAGATATAAATTGAACTTTGAGGCGATTAAAAGACAATTTTACGCGTAAAAATGCGTTTTGCAAGCCTAAAATTGAATTTATTTTGAATTTATTTTGAATTTTGACCGAACTCTGCGAACAATTATGAACTTTTTGAATCTATGTTGAACTCTTGAATAAATAGATAATCTTTAGATTTATTTTAGATTACTTTGAATTGCTCAAATTGTTTTACCATTTTCTTATATTTCGCGCGGTTGCCATGTTTCGATAAGCTGGAAAAATATGGCAAATAAGCAAGGGGAGTTATAGCGGCATGCCAGTTTTTGAGCTAATTCTGTACATAATGGCAGTTGTGGTTCTTTCATCATTCTTGGAGCGTTTTATACCAAGAGTTTCAGTGCCGCTTGTGCAGATAGCTATGGGCATTATTGCTGCAGAATTGCCATTTTTTCCAAACGCATCTTTAGATCCAAACATGTTTATGGTCGTTATAGTTGCGCCACTTATATACTTTGAGTCTAGAGAAATCAATAAGCTAGCTCTGCTGTCTTCCTTCAAATATTCAGCCACGCTAGCTATTGGATTAGTTTTAGCCACAATGATTGTTGTTGGCATTCTATTGCCTGCAATATGGCCGTTTGTGCCAATTACGGCAGCTCTTGTGTTGGGTGCTGCATTAGGTCCAACGGATGCCGTGGCAGTAAGCGCTTTAAGTCACGAAGTGTCGCTTACGCGCAAACAATTTAGCGTTCTTCAAGGCGAATCATTATTTAATGACGCATCTGGAATAGTAGGATTCCAATTTGCAGTGTTGGTAGCATCCTCAGGCGTTTTCGACATTGTTCCAGCATTAAGCAGTTTTACAACAAAATTCTTTGGTGGAATAGTAGTAGGCGCGTTAGTAGGTTTTGCTGCAAACTGGCTTTTTGAAAAAATCAGGTCACTAGGTTGGGAAACTACGAAAACTAGAATATTAATGGAATTATTCCTACCATTTTTGCTATACATGGGTGCAGAAAGCCTTGAAACTTCGGGAATGCTTGCGCTAGTTACTGCAGGATTGCTTACAAAATTCGATCGTTCTGGAGTAGGTCCTAATGTTTCGCGAACAAATATAGTGGCAAACAGTGTTTGGAGCGTTCTATCTTTTGGGCTTAATGGTGCTGTTTTTGTGCTTTTGGGAATCGCGCTTCCAAAAGTAGTAAGTTCAAGTTGGAATGATCGTGGAATTAACAATCTTATTCTAGTGGCGATTATTTGCGTAACTTTAGTTGCCATTATAGGCGTTCGATTCTTGTGGATGGTTATTATGATTCGCCTTGTAAGGCGATCTAAAGCAAATAGGCGAGATGTAGATTGGCTAAAATCGTCCGTGATAATGACATTAGGTGGAGCAAAAGGAACTTTAACATTAGCGCTGATGTTTACGCTTCCAATTAGCTTCTCGCTTAGAAATGAATTGATTTTTATTGCTGGAGTGGTGATAGTAGTAACGCTTTTGCTAGCTAACTTTATTCTTCCCTTAATATCTCCTAAAGATAACAATCATGAGCTAGAAGCGGTTACGCCAATAATCATAGAAGTTTTGCGGAGAACCGTTGAAGAGCTTACGCTTAACGTTACGCAGGACAGCACTAAAAGTGATGATTATGAAGCGCGAGGCGCTGTGTTATCTGTGATTGATTCCTACACGGAACGAATCAATAGGCTAAAACAAAATGTAAATAAGAGTGATTCAAAAGACTACTTGTTATTACGTGTAGATGCTCTAAATTGGGAAAAGGACTATATAAAACAAAGGCTTAAAGACATTAAACAAGAGGGTGCAACTAAGTTTAAAATGCTAGATGAGGAAGCATGTGAACGGCTTTTAGACCAAATAATGAATTCGTTAAGACACATACATGCTGGTTCGCAAAAGCAATCAATAATGTGGCATGTGCGAGGGCGATTTAGGGCTGCTCAACGAAAGTATGTAACGGTTGCGCGGCGAGTAGGTAATATGATTCGCAGAACGGCTCCGCTTCTTAGAGAAGACATGATTTTTGTGCGTGTTCGGCAGATTCATATTGACGTTATACATAGCGTTGTTAAACGTTTATATCAAGAAATGCATAAAGAAACGTATAGCACGGAGCATTGTTCAGCTCTTTTACGTGAGTATAGGACTAGCGAGGCTTTTCTTAGATCGAGACCAAATGTTGCTATTAGCGTAAAAATGATTGAGCGAATCGATGATGTTAAGCGGCAAGGGTATGCAATTGAGCTTAGGGTTATTCACGATATGTATGAAGCTGGAGATATTACGCGCGCGCAAGAGAGGCAGCTGCGAAACAACGTTTATGTTATGAGCGTAGATGCTAATTCAGACGTGTAAGTTTTGTGTTAAATGCAGCTTTGTATTGCGTTTGTATTAACTTTACGGCGTGCTGTGTCGTTCGCGCGGTCTAAGCGCGCGAACGACTTCGCCGCGCAGAAGCAGTGCTTCTGCTTTGAGCGGCTCAGCGAATCGAGGTGATTTCTCGCGCATTATGCAGCTCGAAATCGTCGATTCGCACGCGGTCTAAGCGCGCGCTATTCCTCGCGGCTATTAGTAGCCGCTCGGCTGATTTGGCACATAAAGTCCACCGGACTTTATGTTTGAGCCAAATCACGCTTTGAAGGAGCTTGAAATGCGTTATGCAATTTCAAGCTCAGTCAAAGCGCAATCGAACTACATAAAGTTGCGAATCAACGCAGTTTGTTGCGGTGATACTATGGGTTACATGTATTTCTTTACTCCGCGCAGATGTGAATCTACTCAAAAAATAATGTACGCCAACAAAGGGCAGGCTCTTATTGCAGCGGATAAAAGTTTTACGGAACGCGGAGCAAAGCTGTGGGTTTATAAATGCGATTATTGCGGAAGTTGGCATTTAACGCATTCAAATCCTGCAATTCGTAAGTATTGCGATATGCGCTCGCGATTTGAAACAACCAAACCTAAGTCTAGAAAACGCGGATATAAGCCGCGTCTTCGTTAAATAATTAACGCTAAAAAATCAATAAATCAATACTTAAAAGTAAATCCTTGCGCATTAAGCTGCGATTCGCAACTATGGTTTTTGGCTCCAGAATCTACAGCAAGCTTTGTGATTTGTGCGCTGAACGCGTCTACTGGTTTGCTGGCATTTCGCAAATCGTAGTATTTATGCACTCTTTCATCGAATTCTGCAAGTTTTTCAAGCAAAACATCATCGCTGCTAGGGTATTCATTTTCAAAGAATTGCATGCTCGAATCCATGCGCGGCTTTAGTTCTGGGGACTGGTCTGGCATTCCAATCGCAAGCCCAAGTACTGGATACGTGTATTTTGGCAACTTCAAAAGTTCAATTAAATCGGGAATGTTGTTCAAAATTGAACCAAGGATTACGCATCCGAGCCCAAGTGATTCTGCAGCTGTTTCCATAGCATGCAGTGCAAGAATTGCATCGTTCTGCGACTGTGAGAACCTGTATCCTGTTTTAAGCGTAAAATCGTTTCCGTCTGCATCAATGCCATTTTTGCGCGCTATAGCAGCATTTCTGTGCTGATCAATAATAAAAACATACAAAAGTGGCGCTGTGGCTATATAAGTTTGATTTCCAAGCTCGGAAAGCTTTTGTTTAAGATTTTTGCTAGTGATTTTAATTGCGGACCAGTCGTTTAAAAACTGACTACAAGCTGCGCGCTGTGCTGCTGCTTCCAACGTTTTTACAATATTTTCGCTAATCGGCTCGTTTTTAAAAGCGCGTATAGATCTGCGATTTAGAAGTGTCTGAATTGTTTTATTTTCTTCAATCTGTTTATTGTTGTTTTGATCGTTATTTTGTTGCAACTCTGTCATTTTATTTCCTTAAAATTATGCTATTGAAAAATATTTATGCTATTTAGACTACTTAAAATACTTGTTTTTCTTGTTATTTTCTGCGACTTTGCCTTTTCTTAATTGCAGATAGTACCGCGCGATTTGTGTATCTACCTGCAACTGTTGTTAATATTGCGCTAAAAATCGCAAGCCCGAGGTTCATGAGCAAAGAATCTTCTTGTTTATTGTCTTTACTGATTTTTTTATAGTCTTCCCTATTTACGTCTTTATTTTTGCTACTTTTATTTTTTCTGTATTTCTCAAATTGTTTATTTTGCGCGATTTTGTGCATTTTATTGTTTTTTACGTAATGCTTCCATACGATTTCTGCGACTTTACCTACGACCATTGTAACAATTGCAGGAATTGCAGATTTTGCAATCATATCTAACAAAGTGTCAGGATTTTTAAGTCTTTTTTGTCTTAATGCAATAGCTTTATCGTTAACCTTGTTTAAACGCTTAATTGTAAGATTTGAAGCGCTGCGGGTTGCGCTGCGAGACGCATTATGAGTCGCACAATAATCTGCATGTGCGTTGGAAGATTCGGTATAAAATTGACCAGAAAAGTCTTGTCGTGAATTGTGCTGCGAATCATTCCGTGAATCATATCGTGAATCATTTTGGGTTAACGTCATATTTTTATGGTAATGGTAGCGAAATACTAATTAGTAATTGACATGTAAAAGTGTTATAAAAGTGTTATAAAAGCGAGCGAATATGGCAGTGGAGCCAGTTTGTAAGTAATGGGTTTAGATTTGCGCTAAGGCACCAAGCGTAGATTTTTGACTTGTTGGCGGTGCTTAAGGCGGAGTGGATTTATGCTGAACAGTATTGACGTTGACGTTAATGGTGGTTCATTTAGCGGAGATTCGTATGAGATTCAAGATGTTCCAGCAACTTGTGGCGGAGCTCCAGAGGGAAGACTTGTTCTTTTGCGTCACGGACAAACTGTTTGGAGCGAATCAGGTCAGCATACAGGTAGAACTGATATACCGCTTACTCAAATTGGTTGTTCGCAAGCAGTTTATGCTGGTGAGCGCATTCGACAAGCATTTCCTAAGGGTTTTGATGCAGACTGCCAGTTTGTAAGCCCTCTTGTTCGCGCTCGGCAAACAGCTCAACTAGCAGGTTTTACGCATTGCACGCCGCTAGAATACGCAGCTGAATGGGATTATGGGTGTGCAGAAGGGCGAACTAGAAAAGATGTCTCCGCGTTAAGTGGAGTAGAATCGTGGGATGTTTGGCGAGATGGTCCTAAGGCTCTTCCAGAGTTTATGTCGGATTCTTGTGAAGAGTCTCTTCCGAGTGGTGAAACGGTGAAAGTAGTACGCTGCAATGGGGAAAGTCTGCAGGATGTTTCTGATAGAACGCAAAAAATAATCGACTCTGTTTTGCCAAAGCTTAAAAGCGGCAAGGATGTGATTATTGTTGCGCACGCGCATGTTCTTAGAATTTTAGCTATGAGATGGTTAGGCGTTGATGCGTCTCAAGCGCGGTTGCTGCGACTAGACACCGCCCACTACAGCGCTCTTGGAACTTATAAGGGAGATCGTGTAATCGTTCGCTGGAATTGTTGATTTGTGATTGTTGCAGATTGTGCGACACGCCATCATATCAACACTGCTATCGTTTGCAATATCTTTGCATTTGAGGCATAATAAAAATTGTCGAAAAGGGCACCTAGGGGTGCGGCGGCTCATAGTAGGGTCGACGGCATAGGAGAAAGGTTCGATGATGAATCGTACAATTAAGTCAACAATTGCACTTGTAGCTTGCTCCGCGATGGCATTCGGTGCGCTCGCTGCATGTGGTTCCAGCTCTTCGGATTCTTCCGATAAGGGTAAGGTTTACTTCCTTAACTTCAAGCCAGAATCTGCTGATCAGTGGAAGGAAGTTGCTAAGGAATATACCAAGAAGACTGGTATTCCTGTAAAGGTCCAGAACGCTGCTTCTGGCACATATGAGCAGTCTCTTAAGAGTGAAATCAGCAAGGGTGATGAAGCCCCTACGCTCTTCCAGGTGAATGGTCCTGTTGGATATGCATCTTGGAAGGATTACACTGCAGATCTTAAGGATACGGAGCTTTACAAGCAGCTTCAGAACAAGGATATTGCTCTTAAGGACGGAGATAAGGTTGTTGGTGTTCCATACGCAATGGAAACTTACGGCTTGATTTACAACAAGTCTTTGTTAAAGAAGTACACTGAGCTTAAGGATGCAAAGGTAAAGTCTGCTGAAGAGATTAATTCCTTCGATAAGCTTAAGGCTGTTGCTGACGACATTCAGGCTCGTAAGAGTGAACTTGGTGTTGATGGTGCTTTCACTTCTGCTGGTTTCGATTCCAGCTCTGATTGGCGCTTTAAGACTCACCTTGCAAACATTCCTCTGTACTATGAGTTCAAGGCAGACAAGGTAACTAAGCAGCCAGCAAAGATCAAGGGCACGTTCCTTGACGGATACAAGAAGATCTTTGATCTTTACATTACTGATTCCACCACTCCTGCAACTCAGCTCAGCTCTAAGACTGGTGAGGATGCAAACTCTGAGTTCTCGCTTGGCAAGGCTGTGTTCTATCAGAATGGTACTTGGGCTTGGACCGACCTGCAGAAGGCTGGCATGAAGGCTGAAGACCTTGGCATGCTCCCAATCTACATTGGTGCTAAGGGCGAAGAAAAGCAGGGCTTGGCTACTGGCTCCGAGAACTACTGGTGCATTAACGATAAGACTTCGGATGCAAACAAGAAGGCAACTAAGGACTTCTTGAAGTGGGTTCTTACCTCTGATTATGGCAAGGAAGCTATGTCTAAGAAGATGGGCTTCACCACTCCATTCAAGAGCTTTGCTGATATGAAGTCTGAGAATCCTTTGACTGCTGCTGCTGTTGAAGATGCTCAGTCTGGTAAGACTCCTGTAAGCTGGAACTTCACTATGATGCCATCTGACAACTGGAAGAACGATCTTGGCTCCGCATTGCTTGAGTATGCTCAGGGCACTGGCAAGTGGGATAAGGTTAAGAGCGCCTTCGTTGACAATTGGGCTAAGGAAGTTGCTCAGACTCACGAAGATCAGGATTAATCTGAATATTGATTATTTGGCTTAAACTTGATTACAAATTAAAGTCATAATTTAAGGACATAATTTAAAACGATAATTTAAGATTGGGCTGTTGATGTAATTGCATTAGCACAGTGCATTAATAGCCTACTAAAAGAGCTTCAAGCCTTAGGTGTTTGAAGCTCTTTTGTTTGAATTTAGGCTGAATTTTGTTTGAATCTATTCTGATATTTAAATAGTATTTTAAGATTGCATTTAAAATGGTACTTAAACTAAGCTACGTCAAGTTGAGATGTACTCGAGCGCACAATTAACTGTGCTGGAATCGTAATGTATCGGCGACTTTCATCTAAATAATCTCCATTAATTAAAGATAAGGTCATTTTTGCAGCATCCACTGCCATGCTTACAGGGTCTTGTCTGATAGTTGTAAGTCCTGTTTCTCTAGCGTAGAAGCTGTCGTCAAAACCGATAATTGAAAGATCACCTGGTGTGCTGTATCCGCTTCTAGAAAGCTGGAACATTAAAGGTATTGCTATTCCGTCTTCTTGGCATGCGATTGCGGTAGGCATACTACTGTTGCTTAAAAGCGATGAAACTATTGAACTTATGCGGTCTAAACCTTCTGGAGCTACGATTTCGGTAGGCGTAATATTGTTAATCTTGCATTCGTCAATAAACGAATGATAACGTTGTAAAACGCTGAAATGAAGGGAAACATCGCGATTTGTGCGAATATAAGCTATGTTTTTATGACCTAATCCAATAAGGTGACGAGCCATAAGCCTCGCGCCCTGATTGTCGTCAATATTAATTGTTGCGTCAAAATCGCAGTCCATAGGATATAAGCAGTTTATGCCTAAAACTGGTACACCAGTTGCCTTTAATGAAGCAACTTCCGACTTATTTACGTCAAATGAGCAAACTATTACGGCATCTGCATTTCTTCGAGTTGGTAGCATATCAAAGAATTCTGCGCGCTCTTGGCTGCTTGATATTTGGAAAATTGATAGATCGTAGCCTGCTGGGTGAAGAACCTGATTCAATCCTTGCATTATGGATGCGCTAAACCACAGGCGAATGCTGTCGCTCATTAGTAGTGCGACTCTTAGAGTTCTGCCAGATTTTAAAGCGGCTGCAGAACGAGATATTGAGAAGTTTAGTTTTTCTGCAATAGCCAACACTTTGTCGCGAGTTATTGCGGAAACTAAGTTTGGTCGTGTAAATGAGCGTGAAACAGTAGATACTGATACGTGAGCTTCGTTGGCAACATCTTGAATATTAGCCGGCATGTGAACTCCTTTATTCGCACAACATCAATATCTTCATCAATATTTTTATTAATGTCTTCATTAATATCATTCAATCATCTTCAACGATAGTATATGAGCAGCGCATACATCAATGTTCATTGCGCCTCTTATACACAAACGTTTGCAATAAAAATAATAATAGCAGATTTTGCTGCAAAATCGCCAAAAATAGGGATTTTCTTCACATTTAATTTTGATTTCATCGCGTAACGACATGCAAAAAATGACAACGTTTGACATTGCTGTTGCATGTAGTAATATAAAAGTATTGGTTCGGGCGTCGACGCTCGTACAAGCGTTGTACTCAAGGAGGAGAAAGTGACGAGTCATGATTAATATGAGTGGAAAAGCAATACGCAAATGGTGGGCGTTATTCGCTTTGCCAACGTTTGCTGCTTTTGTAATCGGCTTTTTAGTGCCATTCGTAATGGGTGTGTATCTTAGCTTTACTAAGTTCCATACTGTTACGGATGGAAAGTTTGTGGGTATTCGCAATTATCGCAAGGCTTTGCGCGATCCTCATTTTATTCATTCGTTGATTTTCACAACTGCTTTTACTGTTGTAACAACAGTTGTTATTAACGTTATTGCTTTTGCAATTGCGTATATGCTTACAAAGAAGTTCAAAGGTTCAAACTTATTCCGTACAGTGTTCTTTATGCCAAATCTTATTGGTGGCATTGTTTTGGGCTATGTTTGGCAAGTAGTGCTTAATGGTATTTTAGGCTACTTTGGTCGTGCTATTACGTATTCTGCGACGTACGGATTCTGGGGCATGGTTCTTTTGATATGCTGGCAGCAAATCGGATATATGATGATTATTTACATTGCTGGTTTGCAGGCGCTTCCAGGAGATGTTATTGAGGCGGCAGCTGTTGATGGCGCAACACCAATGCAAACGCTGTTTAAGATTACGATTCCTCTTATGATGCCGTCCATTACAGTGTGCACATTCTTGACTGTTACAAACGGATTCAAGCTGTTCGATCAGAACTTGGCGTTGACTAATGGTGCTCCTTCCAGAAAGTCGGAGATGTTGGCGTTGAACATTTTCAACACATTCTATGGAAGAATCAATGGTGAAGGCGTCGGTCAGGCAAAGGCAGTCATATTCTTCATCATTGTGGCTGTAATTGCTTTGATTCAGAACAGGTTGACAACGTCTAAGGAGGTGGCAGCATGAACGAGAAAACTAAGCATCCTGTGCTTTGGACCACGCTTTTTGCTGTAGTGAGTTTGTTGTGGATTTTCCCAATCGCGTTAGTGTTTATGAATTCCTTTAAGTCAAAGGTGTATATTGCTAGCGAGCCATTTTCACTTACTCCAAAGTCGTTTATTGGTTTTGATAATTACGTTCTTGGCATTAACCGCACGAATTTGTTGATGAGCTTCTGGTGGACAATTGTTGTAACGATTGGCGCTGTGGTTCTGATTCTTTTGTGCACTTCGATGTGTGCATGGTGGATTGTGCGAGTAAACAATTGGGCTGCAAGGCTGCTTTACGTATTGTTCTTGTTCAATATGATTGTGCCGTTCCAGATGGTTATGTTCACTCTTTCCAACATCACTACAAAGCTTGGATTGAACACCCCTTGGGGATTGTGGATTATCTACCTTGGTTTTGGCGCAGGTTTGGCTGTGTTTATTTTCACGGGCGTTGTGAAGGGTATTCCTCAGGAATTGGAAGAGTCCGCAATGATTGATGGTGCTTCAGTGCCTCGCATATTCTTCCAGATTATTGTTCCAATTATGAGACCTGCTATTATATCTGTGTCGATTTTGCAAACAATGTGGATTTGGAATGACTTCCTTCTTCCTTACCTCACTTTGGATTTGAACAAGTATAAGACTGTTTCGATTGCAGTTCAATATTTGAAGGGTGGTTATGGTTCCGTTGAAATGGGTGCCATGATGGGCTGCTTGGTTCTTGCCATTCTTCCAATTATTATCTTCTACCTCATCTGCCAGAAGTATATTATCAAAGGCGTTATGGCTGGTGCGGTAAAAGGCTGAGGTCTTTTCTCCTTCGGACCTCGGTTGCATGATGATGGTGGTTGCAAAACTTTGCTTCCACCATCATTTGTGTTTAGGAGTATTTTTTAGTGTATTGTTGTTTTAGATTTGTTTTAGATTGCGTTTAACTATGCAGGAGTGGTTGTAATGATTTCTTTTGGAAGCCCCGATTCAAAGTTTGCTCAAGGAATGGAATCGTTTGCAGACGCAGTATGGCTTACCATTTTAATGATTATTACGAGTGTTCCGATTATAACGATTGGCGCATCAATTACAGCTGCTCATGAAACTGCTAGAAGGATTGAGCGCGGAGAAGCACACACAACTTCAATCTATTTTAAATCTTTTAAAAATAATTTTGTTAAATCTACTATTATTTGGATAATCTTGCTTCCGATTCTTGTGGCAATTGTAGGGTCTTGGATTTTTCTGCAGCTTACGCCACTTTTAATAATAAAGTTTGCGATCAGTATTTTATGGATTTTGGTTGCTCAATGGGTGTTTGCTCTTCAAGCAAGATTTGAAAATTCTGTTGGTAGAACTTTGATTAATTCGTTGATTTTTAGCGTATCTTACATTGCAACCACTTTTATGATGGTTTTGCTTGATTTTGTATTTTTTGCGCTTGTCTATTTATCTTTAAAGTATTTTTTGCAGGGATTGCCATTGTTGATTTTGCTTGGATGGGGGTCTTTGATTATGCTTCACACTCCGCTGCTTGAGCGCGTGTTTGCAAAATACGTTAAAACAAGTGGTAAGTGATTTGTGAATTGACATTAGTAACCAGAGAATTAGATGTAACCAAGTAATCGGGTATTCGGATAACTGGGTAATCGGGGGTAACTAGGTATCCGTGTATTCTGCAGAATAATTAATGAGGCGAACACCATCATGGATGCTCGCCTCATTTGGGACATCATTACAAGGTGCTTTAAATGTGCAACTATGCGCAAATCCTAACACCATGTCGGGGAGGGAAACAAGTTACTCTTAACAGATAACCATGCCCTTTCATTATACTCTAAATAGCTTTATTTATAAAGGTTTTCACCCTTTCTTTTTTGTTATTTTTATTGTTATTTTGGCTTAAATTCTAATTATTTTTTGCCGTTCATAACAGCTGCCATAGAAAGCACTCTAGGTGACTTAAACACTTAGTCGGTATGAACAACATTGCCATCTTTATCAGCAAGAGGAATACGCCAATTTGGATATTCTGTACTGGTTCCAGGCTGATTCTGCGAACGCTTTTCTCCAACTGCGTCAACAAGCGCCACTTGCAAAAGCAAAGATGGGGAAGTGCGCATAACCGCATGCATAGCCTCCACAATCTCTTGCACATGGTCTTCTACATGTTCGGCAGCATCCTTGCTAATCCATCCGCCTTCCAAAAGCATCTTCATCATGGCGTCTCGTTCTGCGCTCGCAGCCTTCTGGAAGCTTTCTACAGAATCGGTAAGCAAATGAAGCTCCTCGCGAAGCTTAACATGCTCGAAAGCAAGGTATCCAGCTGTAGGTGGCATGTCGTGAGTTGTAACAGATGCCAAAGCGTATTCGCGGTATGTGGAAGGGTTTGCAAATATAGTCTGCTTTTTACCAGCCTTCTTAGCGGCTTTTTCTGCATCGTCGTCGTGAGTGAACCATTCAACAACAGTTCCAAGAATTCCGTGCGAGGCAAGAACCTTAGAAACATATGCTGGAACAGTGCCCAAATCTTCGCCAATCACCAATCCGCCTGCGCGAGTCGCCTCAATGCTAAGCACAGCAAGCATAGCGTCCACGTTGTAGTACACGTAAGCACCGTTTTTAGCTCCTTGACCTTGCGGAATCCACCATAAGCGGAAAAGCCCGAGCACGTGGTCAATGCGAACCGCGCCAGCATGCAAGAACACGTTGTGAACCATGTCTCGGTATGCAATGTAACCAGTTTCGTCTAGATAATTAGGGTCAAATGGAGGCTGACCCCAATCCTGACCTTGCTGGTTGTAGAAGTCTGGAGGTGCACCAACGCTAACGCCGTTAGCAAATCGCTCTGGGCTCCACCACACATCTGCGCCATAGCCGTGAACGCCAACAGCCATGTCTTGCATAAGACCTATTGCCATTCCAGCGGCTTTAGCTTCGGCGTGGGCAGCTGCAACCTGCTCGTCTGCAATCCACTGCAGCCAGCGGTGGAACTCCAACAAATCAGCGTGCTCGCACTTAAGCGCGTCAATCTGAGGAGTGCCCTTGCCAGTGGTATCAAACCAAAGGTTATCTCCCCAAGGAGCGCCCCAAACCTCGAAGGCTACGCACCAAGTCGCAAAAGCGTCTAAGTCTTCTCCAGAACGCGCCTTAAAGTCTGCGAAATCCTGCTCACGCTCTGCGCTTCTAGGCTGCTCAAAAATTATCTTTAGTGCTGGTAGCTTTGCGCTCCAAGCAGCGTTAATATCCATAGGATTTGGATCGTTGTTTTGCGCTTCAACCGACTCGTGCAGAGCTTCCACTTGTTCTCTCTGGCTATCGCTTAATTGCGTGTATTCTGGAATATCCTGTGGGCGAATATAAGTTACGTTTAAGAATCTGCGCGACTCAGGCAAATAAGGCGAAGGCTCTAAAGGCGCCACTGGTGCGCAGGCGTGAATTGGGTTTATAAGCATGAAGTCGGCTTTGCCAATGCTACCCGCGTCTTTAAGCAGCCTACGCAAGTCTCCATAATCGCCAACTCCCCAAGATTCCTTTGATCGCACGGAGTAGAGCTGAGTCATGTAACCCCAGCGATGGCGTTCCTGAACGCTTTGCGGAAGAGGGATTCTTGCTGGAGCAGAAATCAGTGTAACCTGAGCATGCAAGGCGCATTCGTCATCTACAGTTGCTTTCAGAGTGTGGTAACCCATTGGCAAATCTTCTGGAAGTTCCAGCAATAAGTCGCCCTCTTTGCTTGTCTTAAAGTTATTAAGCGGCTTATCAGGCGTATCCTCGTATTCTGTTCCGTCTTCTAAAGTCAGTGTTACGTGGATTTTGCTTGGGTCGATTGCACTACCGCCAGTGTGCACAGGCACTATTGTTTTTGTGCCATTAAAGCATACAACTGTTGGTGGCAGAAGTTCGCTATCTCGCTTTTCTTGCACTCGTTTTAGTGAGTTTGCAATATTTTCCTCTGTATCTGCTTGCCAACCTAGTGCATCTAGCACGCCAACAAGAGCTTCATCGGTAATTTCCGTATAGTCGCCTAGTTGGTCGATGTAGAAAGTTGCAACTCCGCAGGCTTTTGCTAACTGAATTAGTGGACGATTGAGTCGTTCTGTGCTTTCTTCTACGGGCACAGGCGTGGCAGCCTTTGTTTTGGCGTTGTCTGTTGTGCTCATGATGCTCCTTTGTTAATCAGTGGCACATGTAATCTCGTCGCATCGATGTTGGTTTGCAAACGATGTTGAAGAGTGCGATTTCTCAACACCTCACTGGATTGAGGCACGCTCTAGCTAACCATTATATTAAGTATTGATATCGTTTGCAATATTGGCGATTTTCGTGGCACTTAACAAAAAACCGCAGAAGGTTAAATACCAACTGCGGTTTTGTTATTTGTTATTTGTTATTTGCGCATATTTGCTGCTACTTACTTGCGACGGATTCGCATAAAGTGCCATCCTGCGCCGATTGCTGCGATTCCAGCAGTTATGCTTCCTGCGATTGCTGCAATTAGCGTTGTGCTGTTGTCAGCGGCGTGCTCACCGTTGTTTGCGCCAGATGCCTGAGCGCTCTTATCGCTGCTATTGTCTTCGCTCTTTGAGTCTTCGTTCTTGGACTCTTCGGATTCCTTCTGATTTTCATCTTTTGCAGAATCGTTAGATGTGTTCTTGGACTCTTCGCTCTTTGTTGTGTTTGCGGAGCTTGCTGTAGGAGCAGCAGATGCTGCAGCACGAGGCGTGCGTGCAGGAATCTCTGCGGTTGCTGGCGACTTAGCAGTAGCATTTTCTACGAGTTCTTCTGCAGCTTTTGCGGTATGCGTGGACTCCGTTTGGTTCGCTGGAACAGCACTGTGCTTAGGTGCAGCCTGTGGTGCAGACTGTGATACAGAAGGAGCCGAAGCCTGTGGCGCACTTGGTGCAGCATTGTTCTGTGGCGCATTCTGTGGAGTGCTTGGAGCTGGAGCAGGAGCTGGTGTAGAAGGAGCTGGCTTCTGAACCTGTGGATTCAAAGATTCCTCAGCCTTTTGCTTTGCTGCAGTGAGACTATTTTCCACAGCATTTAACGTGTTTGTTGAATTATCAAGTTCTTTGGCTCGATTAGCAACCTCTTTTATCATTAAATCAAAAGCTGTTTCGATATTAGTTTTGCTTGCAGCATACTTTGAAATAAGTGTACGCTTGGTCTCTTCAATTGAAGCTTTTAGCTCTAAGATTTTTGCTTTAGTTGCTTCAACATTAGTTTTAGCATCATTTAGTTTTTGCTTTGCTGTTTCAGCAAGTTGTTTAGTCGCCTCGACATTAGTTTTAGCTTCGGATATTTCTTTATCGATTCGCTTCAAGTCTTCTTTCAGTTGATTAAGATTCTTTTCGGCGGTCTCCTTATCTATTTTAGCGTTTTCAAAATTAGCTTTTTCATCTTGAACTTTTTTCTCTGCTTTTTGTGCTTCTTCTGTTCTTGCCAGTAAGCTTTGAGCAGCTTTTTCTGCCTCTTCTTTAGCTTTTTCTGCATCTCTGCTAGCGACATTTAGATCTTTTTCAGCATCTTGTTTAGATTCTTTTAGCTCTTTTATAGTATTCTCAAGCTCAGCTAGTTCGGATTCTTTATCTGAAACTTTTTTAGCTAAAGAATTAGATTCAGACTTCTTCTCATTGGCAGCTTTTCGAGCATCTTTTGCATTATCAGAAATTCTTGTTAAAGAATTTATCTCAGAAGTCAATTCAGAAATTGTATCTAATAGATCTCTTATTTGACTACTTTTATCTGCTTTGGCAAGTTCTTCTTCTGCTTTTTTTGCTTCAGTACTTAGTTTTTCGCTATTTTCTTTTGCGGTACTAGCTTCGTTTTTTAATTGCTCTTCAATATCTTGCGCCTCTGTCTTTTTAGTTTGCGCGTTAGTTAATTTTTCTATGTGTGAAGGATCACCAAGTTTTGATCTATCGGATTCTAATTTTTGTAATTCTCTCTCATATTCGGCAACTTTTTCTTTTTGTTTCGTATATGCAAGTTGTTTTTGGGCAGCAGTTTTTTCTGCTTCTTCAGCTTGTTTTTTAGTCGAAGCAACTTTTTCTTTTAACTGATTAATTTTGTTTTGATCATTGTCAGCATCAAGAGTTTTTAGATTTTCTTCTGCAGTTTTAATTTGCTTAGTAATGTTCTCAATCTTATTATCGACGCCTTCAGCAGCTGCTTCCTTTTGCTGTGCTTCCTTTTCAAGCTTTTCAGCTTCTACCTTAGTGGATTCAGACTTTTGCTTAGCTTCAGCTAACTCTGCTTCAAGCTTAGATTTAGCCTCTTCTTCATTTGCTAAATCTTCTGCAGTTTCTTCGTTGTCATCTTTTGCGTCCTCAGCAAGTTCATCTTTTGCAGCTTTTTCTTCAGACCTAATTTTGTTTACTTGATCAGCATTTTGCTTAGCCTCGTCAGTCACTTTCTTGTCTTTTTCTGCCTCTTTTACGGCTTTACTCTTCTCTTCAATGCGCTGCTCGGCATTTGCTATATTCTGAGTCTCTGTTTCTATTTTCTTATTGGTCTCAGCAATGCTATTTTCTGCATTATTTTTCTTTTCTACAGCTTCATTAATTTTTCTTGCAGTATCTTCAGCTTCTTGTTTTGCTTCTTCTACAGCTTTATTTGCTTCATTATGCTTATTCTGAGCTTCTTTTTGTAGATTCTTTGATTCTTCGACTTTTTGGAGTATTTCTGCATTTGCTGGAGTGTTATTCTTAGATGTGCCTGAACCTTGAACCGTTCCAGGATTTTCTTTCTCTTGCTTGCCAGCATCAGCGTCGCCAGTAACAGGCGAGTTAACGGTTTGTGGTTTAAAATCTTCTGGACCATAAGAAACAACATTGCTAACAGCATTAAAACCAGTGTCGGATATTGTCTTAACATGTGCTGTTGGATTGTGAGACGTATCTGTTGTAGTCGCGTCGGCTGCGTTGGCAGCGTTTGCAATGCTTATGCTTCCAATAAGAGCCAAAGAGCTTGCGCCCAAAGAGATAGCGGCTGCAATCTTAGCGTTCATATTTACCTCATTCTTCAAATCATTTAGGTTTGGGTGTGGGGGTATTTGTTTAATTATCAAGTTGTAAGATCAAAGCGCTGGCATACAATCCGTGTCTGTATTGCGTCTCTGTCTTGTTTCTAGACTTTCTACTCTTCTCTACTCTGCATATTTCTCCACTTTGCATATACACAATAGGGGTATAAAGTATAAAAGTTATTCTAACAGAATCACAGGAATAATTCGCTCACTTTGGCAAGTTATAAGGAACAATTAAGGAAATTACAAGGATTCGCCTTGAAATATTAGTATCCGACTCAGTATTCGAAAATATTGGGTTATTCCCCAAAATATTAATATTCAATCATAAGCCAAAAAATAATCCCGACTTTGTTCCCAAATCACAGGAATAAGAGAACAAAATCGGGATAAATTGCGAGCCGAGCGCGCTCAAGAACTCAAGCAATCAAGCGCACTTGCGACTCAACACAACGAATGTACGCGGCGGCACATGAACCGCACACTGAGAGCCATTATCATCGCACAGCATAGAAACGCAGCTGCCAGAGTCGTGCCCCGTCCACTTAGCAAAATACTCAGTGGAATCCAACACGCAGCGCCACGGGTTCGCAGATTTAGCAGGCAAATCAATTGTTGCAGACGCATCATTCATAGGATTCACGCACACAATCAAATCGCTTCCAATCTGCTCCGCAAGAACAGCATCATCAGACGCAGTAAGCCTTGTGTGCTGAGCATCATAAAACTCCGCATTCTTAGCACGAAGCGATATAAGCGCACTATACCACTCTACAAGAGGTTGGAATCGCTTAGTTCTAGACCAATCCAGCTGATTCATAAGCGCACCGCGATTATAAGAATTATCGCAACCATGCTTAGTGCGACCAAACTCCTCGCCGCCAAGCATAAATGGCATTCCAGCAGAACACAAAATCAATCCAGCACTGAGAATATTAGCGCTAAAAATGTCTGCAACGCTGTTTGGATCACTTGCGTCAAAATCGCAGCTAGACGCATTATCGCGCATAGAAATACACAGCTTATCCCACAAAGTCAAATCGTCGTGAGCAGAAACATACTGCACAATTTGACCAACACTTTTACCAGCACAAGGCATACCACGCCAGCCATTAAACGCGTTTCGCACAGGATCCGCCGTCCAAAACTCATTGCCATTTACATATCCGCGGTCATGATGATCCATAACATTGCCCTTAAGCGTATCGCGAGACTCATCACTAAACCAGCCGATTCTAGAATCAAGGAAGCCGCGCCCATCTTTATCTCCCATAGGGCAATCATCGCCAACAGCTGCAGCATCCGCACCCCACGGTTCACCATACATAAGAATATCTTTGCCGCCATCAAGCTTATCTAATTCGGCACGAATCATATTCAAAGTTTCCGCATCCGTTAAGCCCATAAGGTCAAACCTAAAACCATCCACATGGTAGCAGCGCGCCCAGTGCAAAATAGATTCAATCATAAAACGCCTAAACATAGGATGATCGGAAGCCATCTCGTTACCGCAGCCAGAACCATTAGCAAAAGACCCATCAGCCTTACGCCTGCAGAAATAGCCTGGAGCCACACTTTCAAACACATTCGACGCAGCCTCAAACATGTGGTTATAAACAACATCCATAACTACGCGTATGCCATTTTTATGCAAAGCGCCAATCATCGCCTTGCACTCGCGTATTCTTGCCGTACCGTCGTATGGATTGCTAGAGTAAGCACCCTCCGGCACATTGTACGCATGTGGATCGTAGCCCCAATTGTAAAGCGAATCCACGCTCTCACCGTTTTTGCGAGCAGACGAAATCGCAACCTCATCCACAGTAGCAAAATCGTAGATTGGCATTAGTTGAACGTGAGTTACACCAAGTTTTTTAAGATAGTCAATTCCAGTAGGGAAGTGCTCATCGCCACCTAAAGTCGTATGCGAATCTGTAAAAGCAAGATACTGACCCCTATGTTCTGGCTTAAAACCACCATTAGGATTGCTGCTAAAGTCCTCAACATGCGTTTCCCAAACAACCGTCGCATGGCGCACAAACTCTGGCGATTTATCTTTGTGCCAGTCAGCTGGGCTAACGCGTTCCTCACTTACAACCATGCTGCGCTCGCCATTTACGCCACTAGCAACACCCCAAGGGTCACTTGTACGATTCACTTTTCCATCAGCAAAAGTCACCAGAAAATCGTAATAAACGCCATCTAGCCTTTGCAATATTGAAGTTCTCCATGCGCCGTCGCGCAATGGCTTTAAATTACGTGTTTTGAACGGCTCGCTGTTGTTTCCTGTTTCAAAAAGTCTTAGCGTTACGCATGATGCGGTTGGTGCCCAAACTGTGAATGTTGTTGATTTTTCATTAAGCGAGCATCCAAGCTGACCCGAGTACACTGGCCATTGTGTTGAAGACGTGCACGTCATGTAATATATCCTTCTTTTAATTATTCAGAAGAAAATGAAGGCCGAAACGCTTTAAAACGCTCGACCCCCATTTTCAATTAAACCCCACAATTGATGTAGAGGTTACTATCCCTTAACAGAGCCAGACATCGACTCTTCATAGAATCGCTGCATGACAATAAACAGGATTGCAATCGGAATGGAAACGCACACAGCTCCAGCAGAGAATCGTGCGAACCAGTGATTGATGTATTCTCTCTGCAACATCTGGTACAAGCCCAAAGCCACAGTGTAATTATCTTGAGTACGGGCAATAGTCTTAACCAAAACGAAGTCAAGCCATGGACCCAAGAAGCTAACAATAGCTTGGAACACAATCATAGGCTTGCAGATTGGAAGAATAATCTTCCAGAATACTTGCCAAGTTGTGCATCCATCCAAATAAGCGGCTTCATCCAAAGACTTTGGAATCGTGTCCATATAGCCCTTCATAACGTAGAAGCCCATGCCGCTACCAGCAGAGTAAACGATTATAAGGGAAATAAGAACAACAGAACCATTCGTCAAGCCAAAAGCCTTCAAAATGAAGTAGATAGCGATAACTGCCATGATGCCTGGGAACATACCAAGAATCAAAGCAATGTTCATAAATGTCTTACGACCGCGGAAACGCAAACGAGACATGCAGAACGCTACTACAAGCACGAAGAACAGAGAGATAATGCACACGAAAATAGACACAATCAAGGTGTTTAAGAACATTCGTGGGAAGTCAAGAACTTCTCGCTCAGTAAACAGCTGAATGTAATTATTAAACGTGTACTTAGTTGGGAAGAACGTTGTCTGATATGGTGCAGTGTTCTGGTTAAAGCTTTCCAAGAACACCCAAACGATTGGCGCAAGCCAAATCACAGCCATAACAATCAGGAACAGATGAGCTACAATGTCTCCGAATATGCGGCGTATACGCTGATCGCGCCAGAACGGGACACTACGTACACTATGCACAGTCTGTTCGCCTTGCATAAGATCCTTCTTATTACTCACCGGAATCCCTCCTCATTCTTGTAGGAGCCAGAGTTGCGGTATGTTATCAAAGCAACAATCGCAAGCACAATGAATGTCATAATGCCGATTACCGCGCCCATGCTGTAGTTATCTTTATCAACCGTAAGCTTGTACAGCCAGGTGATGAGCAAATCAGTCTTACCTGCAGAAGAACCAATTGGTGTTGGTTCGCCGCCAGACAACAGGTAAATAACGTTGAAGTTATTAACGTTTCCAGTGAAGGTGGTGATCAGGTATGGAGTCATAACGAAGAAGATGTATGGCATAGTGACGTTCATGAAACGCTGCCACCAGCTTGCACCGTCAAGCTCTGCTGCTTCGTAAAGTTCAGCTGGAACGTTCTGCAAAATACCAGTGATCTGCATGATGGTGTAAGGAATACCAACCCAAAGGTTGATGAGAATAACCGTAACCCTTGCCCAAGTAGCATCCTGGAAGAACGGTAGTGGAGAATGAATCCAGCCAGAAGAGATGAGAAGACGGTTAATAGCGCCATCTCTTTGCAACATGCTGTGCATAACAAGCAAAGACACAAACTGTGGGACAGCAATGGTCAAAGAGAAGCAGATACGCCACAAGCTCTTAAGACGAGTGGTGCGCCTGTTAATAATCATTGCCATAAACATGCCGAAGAAGAAGTTCAAGAATGTAGCGAAGAAAGCCCAAACAAGGGTCCAAATCAAAACATCAAAGAAGATTCCAGCATTAATGGTTCCAGTTGTATTTCCAAGAATCTTAAAGAAGTTGTTTAAACCAACCCAATGGAACAGCAATGTGTGGTCACGATCATAGTTTGTGAATGCCATCGAAATCATGAACACCAATGGCAAAACCGTGAACAAAACAATTCCAGCGGTTGGAAGAGTCATAAAACCAACGTGCGCATGGCGGTCGAGCAAAGACTCAACATCTTTAACAAAAGTAATAGGCTTTTCTCCGCGCGCTACAAAAGCCTGAGCTTTGTATGCGCTACGCAAAGACAAAGTAGCTAAATAAATTAAAACAACAATTGCTGCAATGCTCATAACGCCATACAGCAAAATTTCAACAGAATTATCTCCAGCCACATAGTGCCAGAAGCCGTTAATCTTTACTCTACCCTGCTTCTTAGTACCAAGAGTACCGAATTTTGGTAGATATTCAGCGCCAGTTGTGGCCAAGAAGGCAAGAACTCCAGCCTCGCATAGAATGAATACGAGACCTTTCACGTACTGTTTGCGAACGAAGTTACCAAAACCGAAGATAATTATCGAAACCCAAGACAGTACGTCTGCGTGCTTTGCAGCCTCCTGTAATGAGTATTGCGAAGGGGCAATGTATTCATCGGCAGCAGGTGCCTTCTTACGCTTCCCTCGCTTGGTGGATGTCGTGCCAGTCATGACATGCCTTTCGTAAAATTGTGGGGTTTTTACAAGCAAAAGACGCCCCGCCCCGATTTTAAAATCCTTAGGGGAGCGGGGCGTCCTTGCCGTGTGTTTTCTAAATATTATTTTCTTTTAAAAGAATTTAATATTTAGAAAACAGTCGTAAGTAATACTTACTTCTTAAGAGCTTCCTCAAAGCCCTTCTGGAAGTCTGCAATCTTTGCAGCGGCGTTGCCGTCGTTGACTTCCTTGTTTGCCAATGCAGTACCGAAGGTCTTCATTGGATCCCAGAAGGCACCCATTTCTGGAACGGTTGGCTGCAAGACAGAAGTCTTAGCAATGGTGTTCATCTGAGCCACAGCGGCTGGGTTGTCCTTAACGAGATCAGACAAAGACTTAGCAACTGGGATATCGCCGTGAAGCTTGTACATCTGCTCCTGGGATTCCTTAGAACCGAGGAATGCAGCGAACTTAGCGGCCATCTCTGGAGCCTTGGAGTTAGGGTTGTAAGCAACAGCCTTAGAGCCAGCGAAGGACTTCATCTGATGTTCGCCATCTTCAGACTTGAACTTTGGAAGCTGAGCAGCAGCGTAGTTGTCGCCCAAAGCCTTCTTTACATCGCCAGCATCCCAAGAGCCAGAGAAGTAAGCGTCAACGGTGTGGTTCTTAATGCCAGCTAAGCCAGCGCCATCGCCATCCATTACGAAGTTCTTGTTCTGAATGAACTTTGCAACATACTTGGTGATTTCGGCAGCCTTATCACCAATCTTGATGCCAGCCTTGCCATCGTTGCTCTTCTGGCCGAAGAGGGTCATGTTGCCATCGAGGTAGAAGCCTGGAAGGTACCAAGCGTTGCTGATATCGAAAGCAACCTTGCCCTTTTCGAGCATCTTATCGAGGGACTTAACGTCTTCGTCGGAGAACTTGGACTTATCGTAGTACATGAACCAAGTGTTGCCCATGTATGGAACGCCATAAAGCTTGCCATCCTGAGCGGTTACAGACTGGATGATGGTATCATCGTTGTCTTCCTTAACCTGTTTGGCAGCGTCGTCGCTCAACTCGCCAATTGCGTTTGCCTTTACCAAGTCGCCGAGCTGATCGTTAGGGAACAGGTAAACGTCGGCAGCAGCCTTAGCGTCCTGCTTAACGGTCTTAGCAGCATCTGGTGGAGCAACAACAGCGTTCTTAAAAGTAACCTCTGGGTGATCCTTCTTGAAGGCTTTCTCCATAGCCTGAATCCAGCCGCCAGCCTTCTGATCTTCGGAAGAAGACCACACGGTGAGCTTTACTGGGTTTGCCTTGTTGCTGGAGCCAGCGTTGGTGCTAGAACCGCATGCAGCAAATCCAAACATTGTAGCGATTGCGAGGCCTGCGCCCAGCACTTTCTTCATATTCGTCATCCTTGACCTCCTATATCATGCCAGCTTGGCATGTTCTTTGGTGGCATAGTAACAGATTCCATGCGACGCAACATCGCATTTTGCTGCGTTGAGCAGTGTCGCATTTTTATTGAAATCCGTATATAAGCAATGTGTAGTATACACGGATATAAAAGTGTTAGCAAATCATGTCGCAAGTGATTAGAAAAATTGTTTGTAAAGTGACTTTTTAGCTTTAGAAAATCGTATTTTATTCTATAACTCAGTAAATTTAACGGAATTTTATTATTGACTGGTTGAATGTGAATCGACGATTTTGAGCTCAGTCAAAGCGTAAAGTTTTCCTGATTTTGTTGCTCAAAATGGCATGTTGAGCAACAAAATGCGGAAAAGTGGATAGTAAAATAAAATTAGACAAGATAAGTCAAGTCAAAATAAAAGAGATAAGATAAGTCAAGATAAAAGACAGGTCACGCCAACAAAACCAACAAAACGGGGGAAATATGCAAAACGAACATGCACAATGGCTGCGCGACGCCGTGTTCTACGAAATCTATCCACAAAGCTTCTACGATTCAAACGGCGACGGAATAGGCGATATTCCAGGCATAATCGAAAAGCTCGACTACGTAAAATCGCTTGGATGCAATGCGATCTGGCTAAATCCTTGCTACGATTCGCCATTTAAAGATGCGGGCTACGACGTGCGCGACTACAAAAAAGTGGCAGCGCGCTACGGCACAAACGAGGATTTGCAGCGTCTTTTTAGCGAAGCACACAATCGCGGAATGCACATTTTGCTAGACCTTGTTCCAGGACACACAAGCGAAGAGCACGAGTGGTTTAAGCAAAGCTCGCGCGCGCAAGAAAACGAGTTTAGCAAGCGATATATATGGACCGACAGCGCGTTTAGCGGCTATTCCATGCCGTTTATTGGCGGCGAAAGCGAGCGAGATGCCACGTATATTCTGAACTTCTTCAAATGCCAGCCAGCGCTAAATTACGGTTTTGCGCAAAGGGATCGCGCGTGGCAATCCGCGCCAGATTCTGAGGAGGCGGCGCAAACTCGCGCTGCAATGGTTGATGTTATGCGATTCTGGCTTTCGCTTGGAGCAGACGGCTTCCGCGTAGACATGGCGGATTCGCTTGTAAAAAACGACGACAACAATGGCGAAGGAAGCCTTGGCAAAGACAACACGATTCACGCATGGCAAGAAATGCTGGGTGCTGTAAAGGCCGAGTATCCGCAGGCTGCGTTCGTTTCGGAGTGGGGCAGGCCGCGTCAGGCGCTGGCTGCTGGATTCGACATGGACTTCTATTTGAATTGGCGCTGGGATGGGCAGCCAAACGGATATGCGCGCTTAGCTAGAGATGTGGATAATGCGCTAGACAGCAATCCTGAGCACGACCACAGCTACTTTAATGCGCGTGGTGGCGGCAGCATTTGCCCATTTTTAGACGATTATTGCCCACAATACGAGGCTACTTGTAACGACGGCTACTTTAGCTTTATAACGTGCAATCACGATACGCCGCGTTTAGCTCCGCGTCTTGACGATCGTGAGCGTCGCGTGGCTTTCGGCATGATTCTTACAATGCCAGGCGTGCCGTTTGTGTATTATGGCGACGAAATCGGCATGAAATACCGCGATATTCCTACAAAAGAGGGAGGTTATGCGCGCACGGGTACGCGTACACCAATGCAATGGGATGATTCCAAGAATTTTGGATTCTCCACGGCCGCAAAGTCGAAGTTGTATTTGCCTGTTGAAGCGCGCGCGGATGGAAGGACCTGCGCAAATTCTCGCAAACAAGCGGTAGAAAGTGGCGAAATTCCAACGGTTTTGGGGCAAGAGCAGGATGGTGATTCGCTGCTTAACTGGGTGCGCGCGCTGATTGCTTTGCGCCACGAGTGCGCGGCGCTGCACGCGGATGCCACTTGGCGAGTGTTGCATGCGCCTGTGGATGGTCGCAGCTTTGCATACGAGCGATGCGCGGCTGAGTCGAATGTGTCGGATGGCGAATCCTCTACAGATAGATGCATTGTGGTTATGAATCCTGGATTAAACGAGGAGACGATTGCGCTTAGCGCGCTTGCGGGGCTTACGCCAGAGGCGATTTTGCAGCCGCGGCTTTCGGTTGGAGCGGTTGCTTGCGATTCTTCCGCGCTTAAACTAGGCGCGCAGTCCTTCGCCGTGTTTGCTTTATAACACGATTTTCCTATTTAGCGTTGTGTGAGGGCTGGGTGTTTCTACGTCCGCGCGGTCTAAGCGCGCGGACGTCTTCGCCGCATGTAAAGTCCACTGGACTTTACATTTAAGCGGCTCAGCGCTCCGAATTACCTTTTCGCGCTATGCTCTAAGCGAAAAGGTAGGTCGTCGCGCACTGCAGAGATTTAAGTTAGGGTTTGATACAATTGCAATGATTATGCAATGACGTTGTCAACGCTGTTGTCAATAACGTTGCAATGACGGCAAAAGCTTATACGCACTTAACGCAACGAGTGCTAGCAAGAGGTGAATTATGGACGCGCTAAAACCAAAGATCCGCGCAGATAAGAACATAAAAATGGGTATTACGCTCAAAAAGTTCAAGCTGCTCGGCGCTGTAATGATGATGCTCAGTGCGTTCGGAACAACCGTGATTCCGCACCTTTTTGGCGGCCTTTCCAACTCCAACATGTGGAGCCTCACAGCTGCCGTAGTTTGCGAAGTTATAAGCTGGTCGGCTCTGCCGTGGTACGCGTGGCTACTCGTTCGCGGATATCAAAACACGCATAATCTCAACCTTTACACGCTCCGCCTTCTTGTGCTTGCGCTTATTTGCGAGGTTCCGTACGACTTTACAACCTTTGGCTGCGCTTTCGATATGCGCTCGCAAAACCCAGTGTTTGGGCTTGTTATTGCGCTTTTTGTGCTTTCGGGAATTGACATGGTTCGCGCGCGTTTTAAGGGTGCGCAAAAAGTGGCGTCAATCGCAGTGATTCTGATTGCAGGAATATTGTGGAATCTTTTCGGAAAAGTCGGCTTTAGGCAGAATATTTTTTGGGGCGGAGCTTTACTTTTAGGATTTGTTTTGATTTTTAGATTCCTAGAAAACCACGAGATTCGCATGGAACTGATTGCTGGCGCTTTCGGAGCAATGTCTCTTTTGGCGCCAGGCGTTGGCGTGGCTGTGCTGCACTATCGCAGCCCGTATGGCGATGGACCTAAGCAAACTAAGCAATTCCGCTGGCTTATGTATGCGTGGTATCCGCTTATGCTTGTAATCGCAAGCTTGTTCACGATTCTGCTTTAGGTGCAGCCGTAGAATTTCTTATAATAAGTTGCACTGGAGCTGTAAGATGTCTTCGCGCTACAGCTTTACCTTCTATAAGAGATATCGCAATGTTCCCAGCTTGTTCTGCCATTGTTTTAGGATTTTGGCGGATTGTGGTTAGTCCAGCCTCTTTTGCATAAGTGCCATTGTCGAATCCTATAATCGATAAATCTTCAGGCACGCGAATTCCTAATTTTTGTAATCTAAACAAGAACGGCATTGCTGTTGAATCCTGGTGGAAGCATATTGCAGTAGGGGGATTTTCTTGTGTAAAAAGCTCAGAAAGAGTGGCATCTATAGGGTCATCTTTTATGTCTATTGGCAGTACTTTCCCTTGCATTCCATCAATATTGCTGCACACGTTTTCAAAGCTTGTTATTCTTCTTGACGAGCTAAAGCGGAAAGATGAACAAAAATGCTCATACACGTATAAAAGACGCTTATGCCCTAATGTTGCTAAGTGTTGAATCGCAAGTTTTATGCCCAGAGCATCGTCGATTCCGATTGATGCAGAAAGCACTTTAGAAGCTGTGCAGTTTATTCCGACAATTGGTACGTTTATGCGTTGTAATTGTTCAGCCTCATTGCTGCTTATGTCAAATGACGATACGATTATTGCGTCTGTGTTTGCGCGTAAGGGCAGCTCTTTAAAGAAGTTTTTTCTTTGTTCAACTCCCTCTAAAAGGTGTATTACAAGGTCGTAGCCATTTTTGTTCAGTACGCTATTTAATCCTTCTATAATTGCTGAGCTAAACCATTCGATTTTACTGCTTCCGATTAGTAGCGTTATGCGATATGATTTGCCTGTTTTAAGCTCTCCAGCGGTTCTAGAAACAGTGAAATCCATTTGTTCGGCTGCGCGCATGACTTTGGCGCGTGTAGATGCGGAGACTTTTTCTGGATGTGCGAATGTTCTGGAGACGGTTGCAATCGACACTCCTGCCAGTGTTGCTACATCGCAAATACTAGTTTTTGACAAGTCGCACCTCTTTTAAGCGTTTTAGCTGCAGAGTTTTTAGCTGCATTTCTTTCAATCACCCTGCTTCTAGTTATCATAAATGAAAAGGTTTACATTTTTAGACACGCCGCCTAAAAAGTATTTATTCGTGCAAAACTAGCTTAGTATTAAGGATTCAAAATGAAAACCTTTACATTTACATTTTTAATGTTTGACCGAGTCAAACTTAAAGCAATATTATAAAATTACCCATCAATTTCACGAGGAAGTGGAGTAACAATGAAGATTAGAAAAATATGCATATCCTGTATAGCAGTTTTGGGCATGATTTCTACGCTTGCCGCATGTGGGAATAATGGTGCAGCAGGAGTAACAGATACAAAGAAAGACAAAGGCCTAGCTGTTATGGGTCAAGCTTTAAAGTATGACCCAAATCATTTAGTAAATCAAGGAAAGCCAATCCAGCTTGAGTATTGGAGCTGGGGAGACGCGTCCACTGATCCAATTTACGACATGATTAAGGATTATCAAAAGATTTATCCAAATGTAAAGTTTAAGACTAAGAACGTTGCTTGGGATGATTACTGGACAAAGCTTCCTCTTGCTCTAAAGGGAACAAAGGGCCCAGCTTTGTTCAATATTCACAACTCCAAAGATGAGCTTATTCGCCCATACGCTGCCGATTACAAGATTGACAAGGCTGCTATGGAATCGGATTACGCAACGGCTAGTGCGCATGAAGATGCTAAAGGTAATGTAAAGTACATTGATTCCGTAATCAATACGGGAAACATCTACTACAACAAGAAGCTTTGGAAGGAAGCTGGCTTAACCGAGGCAGATATTCCTGCTACTTGGGATGAGTTGCGCGAAGTGGCAAAGAAACTCACTAAGTGGAACGGTTCCAAGATGGAACAGGCTGGATTTAACGTGAACGGCGATGCTTATGCTGCAATCAATCAAGGATTGAACTATCAGCGTGGTGAACTTGCTTTTGATGAAAGTGGCAAGAAGCCTAATTTTGACAACAAAGTCACGCGTGAAAACATGAAGTTCTTGAAGAATTTGTACGACAAAGACAAGGTCATTTCTACCGACTTTGGCACGGATTACACGCAAAGCTTTGGAAACGGCCAATCTGGAATGGTTTATGCCTGGGGATGGCTCGAAGGTGTGCTAAAAGAAAAGTACCCAAATATTGAATATGGAGTCTTCCCAACTCCAACATTCACAAAAGAAAAGCCATTTGCGTACGATCGCTACAATGGAGAATCCACTCCAGGAATTAACGCTCACCAGTCAAAAGATCAGCAAGAGGTTGCTCAAGACTTTATTAAGTTCATTCTCGCTAACGATGCGTTTATTCGCTCGGCAGTAAAGCATTTGAACTCGTTCCCAGCAAAGAAGTCTTTGCAAAACGATCCTGAGATTCTAAAGGCTCCAGTAATGGCTGCGATTCAGCCGCGTGCAGATCGCCTAATCTGGCCAGGGATCACGCCTTCTACCGTGGAAACAAGTAGCAAGGCTGCTTTCCAGAACGTTATGCAAAATGGTGAGTCTATTGATGATGCAATCAAAGAGGCTCAAGCAACAATGGTTAAAGATATGAAGAATTCTAAGTTTACGTCTGCAGAAAGTAAGTATGAGTTCTTCAAAGAGCACAAGTAAAAACAAAGCAGACTAGTTAACTAGTTGTAAATCGTAATCACTGTGCTCAGTAGGTAAGGCAAGGAAAATCATGAAACAAGTAAATCAGGATTCTCATTTGAGCAAAATGAGAAAACATAATGGTGGTATGTCAAAAATAAGCACTGCTCTTTCTCGAACCTTCTCCTTTCGGAATATAGCAGTAGTGTTTCTGATTGTTTATTTTGTGATTTTTCTTGCCTATCCAATATATAAGGCTTTTGCAGGCAGCTTCCATGAATGGAATCCGCTTGTTGGAACATACAATTGGGTTGGGCTGGATAATTTTAAGCAGATTTTAGTAGATAAGTTATTCTGGAAGTCCATTGCAAACACCGCAATCTTTACGTTTGTATCTGTTGTATTCCGCGTTATTCTTGGCATTGGTTTTGCAATGTTGTTAAGCTCCAAGCTTGTTAAGTGCAAAGATACTCTGCGAGGTCTTTTCTACATGCCAACAATTACGCCGTTGGTGGCAGTGAGCTTTGTGTGGATGTGGATGTTTGACCCGCAGTTTGGCATGATCGATAGGGTTACAGGATTAAACATAAATTGGTTGCACAGTTCGACTTGGGCTATGCCAGCAATCATAATAATGACAATTTGGAAAGACTTTGGCTACGCAACGGTATTGTATTTGGCTAGATTAATGAATCTGCCAAAAGATGTTTACGAAGCGGCAGAAATCGACGGCGCTAATAGTGTTCAGAAATTCTTTAGAATAACAGTTCCGTTGCTAAAACCAACAACACTTTTTATAGTAATCACATCTATGATTGGTTATATTCAAGCGTATGTTCAGATTCTTGTTATGACCAATGGAGGCCCAGGAACATCAACGTACACAATCAGCTACCTAATTTTTGATCAAGCGTTCCAAAAGTATAACTTTGGAATTGCATCTGCAATGAGCGTCATTCTGTTTATAATCACTGGAATCCTAACATTCATAATGTTTAAAGCGTCTAAGGATAGTGAGTTAGTATGAAAAAACAAAATCTTAAAAAGAGCATTATTGGATGGTTTCTAACAATATTCCTATTCTTATTGTCTTTCTTAACAATCGTGCCATTTATTTGGATGTTTGTATCTTCCTTTGCTCCAAACAGCGACATTGTGCGCATAGATGGTGGGCTGTTCCCAAAGCCAAGCACATTTGGGAATTACGTTGGGATTCAAGAGAAATTCGACTTTTTGAGGCTATTCTTTAACTCATTGTTTATATCGGTAGTTAAAACGGTAATAGCCATTTACACGAGTGCCGTTCTTGGATATGTGTTTGCAAAAATGAGGTTCCGTGGCAGAAATCTGCTTTTTGGAATAGTAATAAGCACGATGATGGTACCGTGGGCAGTAACAATTATTCCTCAATACGACATGATGACTAGCTTTGGTTGGCAAGACACGTATCGCGCGCTTATAGTTCCAGGCTTAATAAGCGCATTTGGAATCTTCTTATTCCGACAATCAATAAGCGGAATATCCGACGAATTGATTGAAGCAGCAAAACTAGATGGAGCTTCGGATTCTAGAATATTCCACAGAATAATTCTGCCAATGAGCCACAATACTATTGCTGCGCTCGCGATATTTACGTTCTTGTGGAATTGGGAAGACTATTTGTGGCCATTCCTTATGATTACAGACGAGAAAAAGCAGCTTCTTGCAGTTGGATTGAAGACGTTTAGCGGAAGATTTGGAACTGACTACGGCGGTTTGTTTGCTGCGGCATCGCTTGCTATTATTCCTGTAGTAGTAGTGTACTTGGTGTTCCAGAAGCAGTTTATTGCTGGAATTTCAACCGGCAGCGGTAAGTAGAAAAGGGCGGGTCGAATGACTTTACAAGATGCGCGTGAAGCGCGTGGAACACAGGATGTGCAAGACACACACATTTTTTACGATTACGCTAAAAATCCGATGTCTAAAGCCAAAGAGTCGCAGGTTATAAGCGGCAAAAATTGGCGAATCACGTTAATCACGGATTCGCTTGTGCGCCTTGAGTGGAGTGAAAACGGCGGATTTGTAGACGCGCCTACGCAAACAGTTGTAAGACGAAACTTCGAGGCTGGCACGCAGTTTGCCGCGGAAAAGTCGCAAGCAACCGAAGATGAGGCATCGCGCGCTTTTAATCCAAAATATAGTGTAAAAAACTTGGAAAATGACTGGATAGAAGTCGAAACCGAAAAACTACTGATCACGTACAACCAGCAGCCGTTTAGCAAAGAGGGCTTGAGCATTGTTGTGCGCGGAGTGCCAGGCTCGCAATTCAACACGTGGCATTACGGCGACGAGTGCCACGGCAATTTGCTCGGCACAGCGCGAACAGTGGACGAGGCGGATGGAGCCGTTAAGCTTGGAACGGGCGTAATATCTCGCGACGGGTGGGCTGTGTTAGACGATTCGCGCTCGGCACAAATCGCGTATGCGGCTGCTGTTGATGGAAAAGAAAACCCATACGGGGCATGGGTGGAGCCGCGTGAAAAGGCGGATGGCAGTGTGTCTGGGGAAAACTCTGGCGAAAACTCTAAAGACCTATACTTCTTTGGCTACGGTCACAACTATATAGGCGCAATTCGCGACTTTTACAAGCTTACGGGCGCGCAGCCGCTTCTTCCGCGATTTGCGCTAAGCAACTGGTGGAGCAGATACTACAGGTACAGCCAAGACGAATATTTGCAGCTGATGAGCCGATTTAAGCGCGAAGGAATACCGTTCTCCACGGCAGTAATCGACATGGATTGGCACGTGACGGATGTGGACCCAAAGTATGGTTCGGGATGGACTGGCTACACGTGGAACCGCGATTTATTCCCAGATCATCGCGCGTTTTTGCGCAGACTTGCCAGCGAAGGGCTTTCTGCAACGCTTAATTTGCACCCGAGAGACGGCGTGCGCGCGTTTGAAGAAGACTATGCGCAAGTTGCGCGCGATATGGGAATTGACCCTGCAAGCGGCAAGGCAGTTGAGTTTGACCTTACAAATCCGCGCTTTTTGCGAGCATACCTAAACATGCATCGGCGCATGGAGAACGAGGGCGTTGGGTTCTGGTGGATTGACTGGCAGCAGGGCGGAGTTACAAAGCAGGCTGGCTTGGATCCGCTTTGGATGCTTAACCACGTGCACTACCAGGATTCGGGGCGCGGAGGCGCGTGGCCGATAACGTTCTCGCGCTACGCGGGGCCTGGCTCGCACCGCTACCCAGTGGGATTCTCGGGAGATAGCGTAACAACGTGGGATTCGCTGGCTTTCCAAACTTACTTTACTTCTACGGCGTCTAACATTGGCTACGGCTGGTGGAGCCACGATATTGGCGGACACATGCTTGGCTTGCGATGCGATGAGCTGGAGGCGCGCTGGTATGCGTTTGGCGCGTTTAGCCCGATTAATCGCCTTCACTCCAGCTGCTCGCCGTTTGCAGGCAAGGAGCCGTGGAACTTCCCTCGTGAAACTCGTGACGCGATGGTTAAAATGCTGCGACTTCGCGCGCAAATGCTGCCTTATTTATATACGATGAACTATCGCGCGGCGGTTTGCGGAAGGCCGATTGTAGAGCCAATGTATTGGCAATCGCCAGAAACACCTGCAGCGTACGAGATGCCGAATGAGTACCGTTTTGGCAGCCAGCTTGTGGTTGCGCCAATCGTTAGCAAGGGGCGCGCGCAAGTTGAGCGCGGGTGCACTGCCGTTTGGCTTCCAGAAGGCGATTGGTACGATTTCTTTGACGGAAGGCGCTACGTTTCGCGCGGCGGTGCTGGGCGCAGATTTGAGGTTTGGCGAGGAATCGACCGCGTGCCGGCGTTTGCGCGCGCTGGTGCCATTATTCCAATGCAAGTTTTGCCAAGTGAGGCGTCTTGTGCAAGTAGCGAGCAGGCGGCGGCTGCGGTTAATAGCATTGAAAATCCGCGATCTTTGCGCGTTCTCGCATTCCCGGGGGATTGCGGCGAGTTTGTGATGCGCGAAGATAACGGACGATTTGAAGACGCGTGCGCTGGGAAAACTGCCGATACGCGCATGGAGCTTATTTGGCGAGATGGGAATGGATCCACACAGTTTGTGATTGATGCAGCAAAAGGATGCGCTAGTGCTGTTTCTTCGCTGCCTTCCAAGCGCGATTGGAGCGTGGTATTTAGAGGTGTTGCTTGCCCAGACTTTTCGCGCATTCGCGTTTTTGTTGGGGAAAATCAGCTTGAATCTAAGGCTGTAGAAGTTTCATATGAAGGCGAAGAGGGCGACTTAAGTCTTATTGTTTCTGTGCGCAACGTGCCTGTTTGCGATTGCGTGCGAGTGATTGTGGATAGCGGACTGTGCATTGCGCAAGATCCTAAGATTGGCGATTGCTACAGGCTGCTTTTACAAGCGCAAATGCCGTACCGCGGCAAGGAGATTGCTTTTGACGCGATTCGCCAGGCTGGTGGTAGCGCGAGTGCTATAAGTGAGCTTTGCGCGCTTGAGTACACTAGCGAGAGCGAGTTTGAGCGACATCAGCAAAGCGTTGACTTGACTAATGCGCATGCTCCGCAGCACCCAGAGGTTGCTAAGTGGGCGCAATGGAAGTGCACGCTGCCTGATTCGGTTAAGCGCGCGCTTGAGGAGATTTTACTTCGGAGCGCGCTGTAATGCACTGTAATGCGCGAACGATATTTCCTATTTGGTGTTGTAGGAGGGCTGGCTAATTCTACGCTCGCGCGTTACAGCGCGCTCGCGCCTTCGCTTGCGTTGAAAGCACACTGTGCTTTCAACTTTGAGCAAGCTCAGCGAATCGAAGTGACTTCTCGCGCATTATGCAGCTCGAAGTCGTCGATTCGCACAACGCTTCGCCTCTTACGTGTTGGTTGTTGTTGCGGTTGTTCCGTTTTGGCTTTGATTTTGTTTTTGGGTTGAAGTTTGTTTGTAGCGGTGGCTCATTGGATTATTTGGTATCGGCTGCCGCTCTTATATTGTTCGACCAAGAATCACCCAGCCCTCTTACACGTCTGAGCTTTTGTGTGGCTTTCATCGCCGCATTTGGTGTAATCATGTAGTGCGTTTGTACCGAATTTCAGCGTTTTTTAATACAAACACACTACACAAACACGCAAAACTGTAGTGTGTTTGTACTGAATTTCGGCGTTTTTTGATACAAACGCACTACAAGAAATGCACAAAATATTGAACAAAAGTCAACATAAACAACAAAGCACGGAAAACAACTCCGCTTTTTGTTGTTGATTTTGCCGTTTTGAACAACATTTTCGGGAAAAAGTTGATGCTTGCGGCGAACGAAAACCCGCTGTATAGGGTCTAAAAATGTGATTTGTATCATATACAAATGTTTAGATGAGTGAGCTAAAAATGGCGGTTGACTTGCCAGAACTGCAAGAATTTTTGAAAAAATTATTTCGCAAAAACCCTTGAAATAAAAGGCTTGGGGGGGGGGGTATGTATCCCCCAAAGCTATAAACATTTGTTAGTTATCTTCAAAATTTTTTCTAAAATGTTATAATGACTTCTCAAAGGATGGTTACATCATTATAGATGTACGCTATAAGACTTTGTAAAACTATTGTTAAAAACTATAGGGCTTTGAGATTCACGGTCGGTGCGCAAAGCAATATCAAGTAAATTTAATTAATCTCACGGAAAGAGGAGAACATGACTACAAAATCTGCTAAACACGCCAACAAGACATTTGGTTCTGCAAAAGATGAGTCTGCAAAGGCTGTTGATATGCGCAAAGTGGCTGCTCTTTCGGCTGGAGCTGCTAGCGTAATTGCCGGCGCGGCGATTGCTTTTGGCGCAACTCCTGCAATGGCGGCGGAGACTCCTGCTTCTGCGCCTGTTAATACGAATGATCCTGCAAAAGAACAGAGTGTAATTGCTAATAAGAATAAGACTGAGGGTGAGGATTCTAAGAAGACTGCGACCGAGACTAATAAGAAGGAAGAATCTAAGAAGGAGCAGCCTGAGCAGACTAAACCAACTGAGCAGACTGTAGTAAAAACCGAAGGTAAGGCTGACGCTACTAAGACTGAGTCTGGGTCGAAGGTTGAGAGCGCTACGGCTGTAGATAATAAGGTTACGAATAGCACTTCTGCTACTGATAAGAATAATGCAGACAGTAGCACCACTGAGGAAACTAGCACTCCTGCGGAAAATGTTGTAAAGAAGCGTACAAGGCGTGCGACGGTTGAGAATAAGCAACCTGAGGCTACTAATTATGCTAAGGATGAAAATCAGAAGCAGAGCGAACCTGTTGTTGGTCAAGATCGCGAAGCTAATCCTGCACCTGCTCCACAAGTTAATAGTGAGATAACGCTTTCAAAAGAAACAAAAGACACGCTTCCTAACTTGTATGCATGGGGATCTTCTGACAATGTGTATATTGAAAAAGGGCAAAACCAAGAAGTAACATTTAATTTTGCAAAACCTTCTGACGGTAGCACAATTACCAAAGTAGCAATTTTCCCATCTGATGGTAATACTGTTGATAATGATAAAAGTAGAAAGTTCCTTGAATATTATTCTGCTAATGAAAACGAGCACAAGCCATATTCTGGTAAGTACGAATTTATAGTAAATACAGATGGCTCAGCTAAGCTTACCATGACTAAGCTTTATAGCGAAGCAAACATGGCTGCAGAAAAATACACTGCAAACCGCTGTATTTATGTGTACGGCACCAAAGATGGTAAAGAATCTGTACTGTATAAAACAAATATTGTGCGTGCAGCAACACTTGTTCCGCCTAAAACAGCTGGCTCAATTGTTTTGAAGTATAACGAAGAGCTTACCGCACAACAAATTCAAGATAAGCTCAAGGCTGCTTTAGATGCTCCTACCGAAGCCACTGGTAAAAAATCAATTCGCGCACAAATTGATGCTGCAAGTAGATCTAACGGCGTTGGTGGTCGCACTGGAGAAAATGGTAAATTCGTTCAGACGCCAGATGACCCTGATAAAAAGGTGGTTATTACTGACAATCAGGCGTATGATGCTAATCAGTTTAATCGCATTAACACTGTAACATCAAAGAATACCGACAAAGTAACCACATATACCACTGGCGCTCAAACACTCAAGACCTACTTGGTCTCCGACCTCGGCTACAAGTCCGAGGCGCTGGCGCTTACGGTTGCGCGCTACGACACGCGTATTGATAAGCCGATTGTGGACGAGGTGGACATCACTAAGCTTACAGACGACCAAAAGGCGAACATTCGAAAGAAGCTCGCACAGCTTAATCATGTGTCACAAGACAAGGTGACCTTCAACGATCAGGGTGAAGCTGTAATCAGCTTCGACGGCGTGGATGCTGCGGACGCTCCTAAGATTGCACTCAAAGACCTCGTTATGAAGAAACTAGCAGAAACCGACGTTGCCGTTCCAACTGGCGATAAAGCAGTCTTTGTGGCTAACCCACTTGGCTACTCAAACGCTGAACTTGATCGAATTAAAACAGCTATTTACGAAGCTAATAAAGATAATCAAGAACTTGGACTATCCAAGGATAACTACAAAGACCAAATCACGCTTTCGTACATTACGGGTGACCTTACTTGTGCAGGCGATGCTAATAAAGGTCGTTCAAACGGCTTACAAGAAAATAATATTAGTGTAACTATTAAAACTGATAAGGCAGTTGCCGAGTTTACATCCGATGTAAAGTCGAATAAATTGACGCGTCTACCAGATATCCGCACCGATTATAACGTTGAACTGGTAAAGAATAAGCTTGATGGTCGCGATAGCGATGAGGGCTTCTCGTGGAGTGACGATAAACACACTACGCTTATCTATCGTTATGATTCAACCAAAGCTCAAGCGTTTACCGCTCCTGAGATTTTGAAACTTATCAAAGCCACGCCTAAGGATCAGAAAACAGGTTTGCGTCCGCTTACGGGTGGTGAAGCGCTCGATCACGAAGGCGCGAACGGCAAGGCGCGTAAATCTCATGTGTATTATTCAATTGATAAAAATGGTGAACCTACTACCGAGCTGACCCTTGGTATGATGAGTGGTCCGTATTGGATAGGCAATCCACAAGTTGCCAATTCAGACGTGAATATGGGTGACGAAGAGTCGAAGGTGGGTCAGTATACCTGGGATACAGAGGCTGGTTCTGTAACTGTTGCTGCTAAGCAGAACAAAGTTTTTAAGACGCGCTTGTTTGTTGCACCATATACTTTGACGTACTATCGCGGCGTATATACAAATCCGTATCAAAAGGATCCTAACAACACGCCTAAGGCAATCAACATTATCTTTGTGCCGCAAACGAATCATAAGAAAGATGATCTTTCTAAGTCGATTGCTGAGCACAAGACGGACAAGGTTGAAGGCAAGGAAGTTCCAACACAGTCGAAGTACTACAACGCGTCTGACAAAGTGAAGAAAGACTACGAAGATGCATTGAAGGTTGCTAAGCAAACGCTTGAAAAAGTTGGAACTACACCAGATGATCAGTTAACTGAACAGCTTAAAGCTGAGGTTGATAATGCAACCATTAAGCTGGATAAAGCTCGCAAAGCTCTTGATGGTGACGCTACCAAGAAAGACGAACTGGATAAGTCGATAACAGAAGATGGTACGCCTGCTGAAGGTCAACAAGCTACAACTGGTACAAAGGCTAGCGATAAGTATAAGAACGTAAGTAATCCTGATTTTAAGACAGCTGATGGCAAGCCTGATGAAACCAGGAACAATGCTGCTAAAGAAGCGAAGAAAGCCTACGACAAGGCTCTTGAAGATGCCAATAAGGTAAAGGCAGACGACAACGCCACGCAAAAGGCTGTTGACGATGCCAAGGCTAAGTTGGACGAGGCTCGCAAGAAGCTTAACGACTTCACCACCAACAAAGATGAGTTGAATAATGCCATCGCTCAGCATGGTCATGTGAACACGGGCGACGCAACTAAGCAAGGCGACGAAAAGCTCAAGACCGCTGACCCAACCTACCAGAATTCTACTCCTGAGCAGCGTACAGCTTACGATAACGCTGTAAAGAAGGCAGGCGAGGTTGTAGCCGATCCAAACGCTTCCCAAAAGGAAGTAAACGACGCTATCAAGAAACTTAAGGACGCCAAGGATGCGCTCGACGCTAACGCAACCGACAAGGCTCCTCTTGATGCTGCGGTTCAAAAGACTTTAGATAACCCTGATCCAAAAGATCCTAACAAGCACAGCGTGTTCTATACGAACGCTGCCGCAAAGAAAGACAGCGACCCTGCTGCTAAAAAGGCTGTTGAGGACTACGATAAGGCGCTTGCAGAAGCTAAGAGAGTACTTGGTGAAAAGAATGCTACAAAGGCTGATGTAGAAAAGGCTAAGAAAGATCTCGAAGATGCTGAAAAGGTACTTTATGCTGATACCTATCAGACAAAGACAACTGACCTTGCGGAAGCGCTTGCAGACAACTTCAGCGGTTATTTGATGCCTGCCTACTTCAACGCCTTTGATAAAGCGCAGGCGGGCGACGAGCAGGCTAAGAAAGACTTCAAAGCCTATAACGACGCGTACCACGCTGCAAAAGACTTGATGGAAGATTTAAAGAAGCCGGGGAGTACCGTAGATCAGGAAAAGGTTGATGTGGTTAAGAATCAACTTATCGAAGCGCGTAAGGTAATCGACAAGTACGCCACGGATACCAGCAAGATTTCGGCTGCGCTGCTTCATAGCTTGGCTATTACTAATAGTCCGGCGTATAAAAATGCGTCCGCAAATACTGACCCGAATTCTGACGAAGCTAAGGCAAAGAAAGCGTACGACGATGCGCTTAAGGAGTTGCAAAAGGCGTTCAATGATCAAATGGATAAGGACAGGGGTGACGACGGTAACGAAATCCCAGAGTCCGTTATTCCTAAAAAGGGTGGCGACACAAATAGTGCGAGCTATCTTGATGGCATTCAGTCGCACGCTAAGCAGCAGCCTTTGAATAGGGATGTGACGAGGCTTCTTGAAAAGCTTAATGATGCTGTTAAAGGTCTGGATAAGTTTGCAACCAAGACCGATGACTTGATTAAGTCGATTAACGAGGACGCAACCACGCATCCAAGCCCAGCGTTTAAGAACGCGTCGCATCCTGACTACAAACAAGAAGATGGCACGACTGCCGACAAAACCAAGAATGATGCAGCTAAAAAGGCTATAGATGAGTATGGTGACGCTCTTAATGCCGCAAAGGACTTGCTCAAGAATCCTGCTGCAACGCAGAAGCAAGTAAACGACGCGCTTAAGACCTTGAATGAGAAGCGTGCGGCTCTCAACGACTACAACACCGACACCACCAAGCTGGAAAAGAGTGTTGGCGAACACGGTAAAGAGAAGCAGGGTGACACAGCTGCTACCGAAGGTACTGTTACATCTGATGCGTATCGCAACGCGTCTGATCCTCACTTCATGAAAGAAGAGGGCGGCAAGCTTGTTCCTGATAAAGAAAAGAACACTAAGGCTGTCGAAGCCAAGAAGGCGTATGATGAAGCTTTGACAAAAGCTCAGGAGCTTTTGAAGAAGCATGACAGCGCCGATACGCCGCAAGACGCAAAGCCAACTCAAACAGAAATTAATGCTGCGCTTGATGCTCTTGATAAAGCACGTACTGAGGTTGAGAAGTATAAGACCGTTACTACTGATCTTGAGACAGAAATTAATAAGTCTACTGCTGACGGCGCTGCTCAGCCAACTGCTGGTTCGTTCGAGGAATCGCCAGAGTTCAAGAACGCCGACGCTAAGAAGGGCAAAGGCGACAAGGATAATGAGGATGTTAAAGCCTACAAGGAAGCTCTTAAGAAAGCGCGCAATCTTGTAAAGGCTGCTACGGAGGCAGGCAAGAAGAACAGCGAACGTCCAACGCAGCAGCAGGTTGACGAGGCGCTTGAGGCTTTGAAGAACGCCAAGAAGCAAATCACCGACAATTACAAGACCAATGCAGCTGCGCTTAAGGCTGCAAAAGACTTTGCAGCTGGCGACTTTAAGAATACGCCTGAGTATAAGAATGCTAAGGCTCTTAAGGATAATCAGAACGCGGATGCAGATAAGAAATCTAAAGCTAAGACTGACGTTGATGCTCTTGATAAGAACACTAACGACGGCGCTCTGAATAAAGCCATCGGTATTCTTCAGGCATTCGACGATGACGGCAAGCCAAATGTGACAACGGGAGCCAGAATTCCAACTCAGAAGGAAGTTGATGACGCGCTTAAGACTTTGCAAGAAGCCATGAAGACTGTTGCCGAGGGCTACAAGACTGATGTCAAGCCGCTTTCTAACGAAGTTGGCGATAAGGATACGCAAGGTAATCCTGTAACTCCTCCATTCGAGGCGTCTGTTGCGTACAAGAACGCACTTGAAAAGGCGAAGACAGAAGATCATGCGACAACGGATCCTAACTCCGCTACTAAGAAGCTGGAAGCTTACAACGAAAAACTCAAGGCTGCACAGGAACTCATCAACAAGGTGAATAACCCTGATCCAAATGCAAAGCCAGAAGATCGTCCAACCCAAGCGCAGGTAGATAAGGCATTGCAAGACCTTAAAGATGCAAAGACAGCTATCGACAATGCTTTCAAGACCAACGCATCTTCCCTTAAGAAGGAAGCCGACGATAAAGACGAGACCGGACAGGAACATAATCCGAAGTTTGAACAAACAACGGAGTACCTCAACGCTCTTGCTAAGAAGACTGGTGACGAAGATATTCCTGATGTAAAGGCATACAAGGATGCACTGAAGAAGGCTCAAGATCTTCTGAAGAAGTTTAACGACGATGGTTCTGCGCCAAAGCAGGGTGAAAAGGATATTCCAACTCAGAAGGAAGTTGACGAAGCTCTTAAGAATCTTAAAGATATCAAGGATAAGATTACTAAGAACTACGTAACAAGCCCACATGACTTGCAAGAAGAAGTTGATAAGTCTAAGGACGGCGATACTGATACCAGCACCGACGTGTTCGAGAACACGCCTGAGTTCAAGAACGCTGATGCTAAGAAGGGTGAAGACGGCAAGTCGGATAATTCCGACATGAAGGCATACAAGGATGCCCTAGAGAAAGCTAAGAATCTTCTCGATGCTTTTGATCGTACAACAGGTAAAGTAAAAGACCAGTTGCCTAAGGGCATGACTAAGGCTCCAACTCAGAAAGAGCTTGACGACGCCCTAGATGCATTGCAAGCCGCTAAGAAGAAGATTACTGATGGCTACAAGACTGATCCTTCTAAGTTGAAGTCTGAGGCGGATGCTAATGGTGACTTCACCAAGACTCCTGAGTATCAGAATGCTCAAGCTAAGGGTGATGACGCATCTAAGCAAGCTCTTGAAGACTACAAGAAGGCTCTCGAAGACGCTAACAAGGTTCTTGGTGACAAGGACGCAACTCAGGCGCAGGTTGATGATGCTTTGAAGAAGCTTCAGGACGCTAAGTCTAAGCTTTCGGATGGTTATAAGACTGATAAGTCTGATTTGACTGTTGAGGCTGATAAGGATTCTGATTTCACCAAGACTCCTGAATATCAGAATGCTGCAGGAAGCCCAGAGGCTGATGCTTACAAGCAGGCTCTTGAGGATGCTAACAAGGTTCTCGGTGACAAGAATGCTACTCAGGCGCAGGTTGATGATGCTTTGAAGAAGCTTCAGGACGCTAAGAAGAAGCTTGCTGATTCTCATAAGACCGATAAGTCTGATTTGAACACTGAGGCTGACAATGATCCTGATTTCCGTAAGTCGATTCCGTTCATTATTGGTAAGGCTGCTGATTTGGCGGAGTATCAGCAGGCGTTGAATGATGCGAATAGTGTGCTTAATGATCCTAATGCTACACAAGCTCAGGTTGATCAGGCTCTTCGTAGGCTTCGTGATGCTAAGCAAAAGTTGATTGATGCTTATAACAGGCTTGTTAATACTGGTGTTGGTGTTAACGATGTGAATAATACTAGTGTTAATAATGTTGTTGATAAGGGTGCTTTGCAGGCTGAGGTTGATGCGGCTCTTGGTGATGTTTCGGCTAATGCTAATGGTGTAGTGGCTGATTCTAACTTGGTGAGTGAGTTTAATGCGGCTTTGAATTATGCTCGTTTAGTATTAGCGGATTCTAATGCTACTCAGGGGCAGGTTGATTCGGCGTTGGCTCGTTTGCGTGCTGCGCGTGCAGCTTTGCGTGCGGGAATGCTCGCAGCGCGTAATTCTGCTGGAATGAATCTCAAGCGTGGTGACGTGAGTGGTGTTAATACTGGCGCTAGTTCCTCGGTGTTTGCTGCTTTGGCTGCGGTGTTTGCTGGGCTCGGAGTGGTTGGTGCTGCGTCTAAGCGTAGGAAGCATTCGGCTCGTTAGTTTAATCTGTAGTAGTGTGTGATGCTGCTACGATTGGAGTAATGTGAATTAATGGCTTGGAGATAATCTCTTCAAGCCATTAATTGTTTTCTTCTTTTCCACATTTTGTTTGCTCATGTACAGAAGAAGACGCGGAAGAAGACGCGGAAGAAGACGCGGAAGGAATCTCCGAATAACATAGCAAAGAAAACGACAAATAACATTTTGGAGAATATTGCGAAGAACATACCAGTGAATTTAGTAATTTTTCACAAAAGTGTTAAAATCCGTAACTGTGACTTATGCAAAGCAAAATTGCAAATCACCCGTATGGGGACGTTTGCAGGATTGCACTATCGCGAATAATCGCCAGTAGTTGTGATTGCAAAAGTCAAAAAGAGAAAATAGTCTAAAAAATAATCTAAAAAACAGTCTAAAAGGTCTAAAATTAACCAAAATAGACGAAACACGGGAGCTTGTTCTATACAGGCTGAGAGGGCGAAAGCCGACCGTAAACCTGATGCGGGTAATGCCGCCGTAGGGAAGGAGTATTATGCGAAATATTCGTATTATTGGTGCAGGTATCATTGGTCTAGCAACAGCTTGGAGACTTACAGAAGCTGGCGTAAAAGTTAGAATAATTGATCCAGATCCAGTCTCTGGCGCTTCTCATCATGCTGCCGGCATGTTAGCTCCTACCGCAGAAATGCAATATCAGCAGGATGCCTTGTATCCGCTCATGTTTGAGTCTGCAACTATGTATAAGGAATTGGTTGATTCGGTTGCAAAATACACCGATAAGCCAACTGGCTACTTAGAGTGCGGATCTTACGTAATTGGCGGTGACGCTGCAGATAACGAGCACGTAAACGAGTTGCTAAACTTGCAGCACCGTTACGGACGTAGAGCTGAGCATATTTCTGTGAGTAAGCTTCGTGAAATTGAACCTGCGCTTTCGCCGACGATTGCAGGCGCTGTAAGCGTTCCGGATGATCATCAGATTAATCCTCGTCAGTTTACTGCAGCAATGATTGATGCACTTGAAAAGCGTGGTGTTGTTATTGAGCGTCGCGCAAGCACTCCAGACGATTTGGGTCCAGACACGGTTTTGGCATCTGGTTTGGGTGCTAAGGAAATGCTTCCTCAGCTTAAACTTCGCGCTGTGTGGGGCGACATGATTCGTATGACTATTCCAGAGCCTTTGCGCCCAATTTTGAGCTCTGTGGTTCGTGGATTTGTGCATGACCGCCCAGTGTATTTGGTGCCTCGCGCTAAGGAAACAGGCGAGCTTGTGCTCGGCGCTACTTCTCGCGAAGACGACCGCGATATTCCAAAGGTTGGCGGTGTGCTCGACTTGCTCCGCGATGCAGCAAGCGTACTTCCTGGCATCCAGGAATGCTCGATTACTGAGGTTACCGCTGGCGGTCGCCCAGGAACTCCAGATGATTTGCCATTCATTGGCATTGATCCTAAGACGCACACCACAATTTCTACTGGTTACTTCCGTCACGGCATTTTGCTCACAGCTTTGGGTTCTTCTTTGACTACAAAGCTTGTGCTTGAGCAAGAGTTGACTGATAAGGAAAAGGGCTTCTTGGAGAGCTGCAATCCTGCTCGCTTCTAGTGAAGAAAGTTCCTAGTTACGCAAGTTTCTAGTGACGCAAGTTTTAATAGACGCTAACAAAGGTTGAATTATGCAAATCGTCGTCAATGGTGAAACCGCTCAAGTGAAAGATAACTTGACTATTGCCCAACTTGTTGCACAACTCTACGGATCTGACTCTGGTTTTGGCATAGCGGTCGCGATTGGCGACGATGTGCTTAAGCGCGCCCAATGGGAATCAACCATCATCTGCGATGGGGATAAAATCGAAATTCTCAGCGCGGTTCAGGGCGGATGACCCTCAATAGGCGGATGACGCTAAATAATTTGAGTATGGTTTCAAAAAATTTATATAAAAGGCTTAAAATGACAGAAAATATAGAAAATAATGCAGAAGAAAATGTCGATACTTGGCAGCTTTGCGGTAAGACCTTGCACTCAAGGCTTTTGCTTGGCACGGGTGGAATGACAAGCATTGACATTATGGAAAAGTCACTTGTTGCTTCAGGCGCGGAAGTAGCAACTGTTGCTTTGCGTCGTCACGCAAAAACTGGAGTTGATATTTACGGTATGTTGCAGCGTCATAATATTAACGTTTTGCCAAATACTGCTGGTTGCAAAACTGCGCATGATGCTGTTCTTACAGCAAAAATGGCTCGTGAATCACTTGGAACTGATTGGATTAAGCTCGAAGTGATTGCAGACGACGATACTTTGCTCCCAGACACTCGCGAAGTTTTGCTTGCTGCAGAAAAGCTAGTTGAAGAAGGATTTAGCGTGCTCTGCTACACGAATGACGATCCGATTGTGGCTCGTCGCCTTGTGTCGCTTGGTGTGAAGGCTGTTATGCCAGGGGGTGCTCCAATTGGAACTGGACTTGGTATTTTGAATCCTCGAAACATTGAGCTGATTGTTCAAGAAAGCAAAGAATCTGGCGTTCCTGTGATTTTGGATGCTGGCGTTGGAACTGCTTCCGATGTTGTTAAAGCTTTCGAAATCGGTTGCTCGGGCGTGCTTCTTGCAAGCGCTGTAACTCGCTGCCCAGATCCTGTAAAGATGGGTCGTGCAATGGCTGCTGCTGTAACTGCTGGTAAGCTTGCTCACGATGCTGGCCGTATTCCTAAGCGTGAGCATGCGCTCGCGTCTTCGCCTGTTGAAGGTCGCGCTTGGGCTGACGCGGTACTGTAAATTCTGTAAATTTTGTACTGTAATTGATTCAGCATATTCAGTATGACGATTAATAAGATTTATGATAACCTGCAGGAGCTTGAGGCGGAACGCACTTGCCGCCACTTGCTCCTGCCAGGCTTTACGCATGAACATCAGCAGTTACTTCGCGATGCGAAAATCTGCATGGTTGGGGCAGGTGGACTTGGTTCGCCGTGCTTGCTTTCGCTTGCTGCTGCAGGAGTTGGTGAAATCACGATTTGTGACGACGATGTTGTAGAGCTTTCTAATTTGCAAAGGCAGACTTTATACACTGTTGATCAGTGTGGCAAGTCGAAAGCGCAACTTGCAGCTAAGCGCTTGCAGGCATTATCTCCAGGTTTAAAAATCAACCTTGTAAATAGATTTAATGAAGACAACGCAAAACAACTTGTAGAAAATCACGACTTAATAATTGATGGTTGTGATAATTTTGCTACGCGCTTTTTGATTGCGGATGCTGCTTGTAGTGCTGGCACGCCAGAAGTTTATGGCTCAGTTCTTTATTATGAAGGTCAAGTAAGCGTTTTTGTGCCAGGAAAAGGACCTACTTTGCGTGACTTGTATGCTTGCCCTCCACCTAAAGAAAAAGTGCCAAAATCGGCTGTATTAGGCGCAACTGCAGCTATTGTTGGCGCAATGATGGCAACGGAAGCAATCAAGATTATAACTGGTATAGGAAAGCCGCTTATTGGGGTTTTGGCGCGATATAACGCCATTGATAACTCGCTTCGACATTTTAGGTTTGCGTGAACTTTGCGAAAAGTTACAAAAGTTGAGTGGAGTAGTATTAAGTTTTTGCGAAACGCGTGCGAAAATGCTTGACTTTAATAACTTGAGTGTGTTAGACTCAAGTTTTGTAAAAAGAAAAAGCGGTTAGTCGCAAGGCTGGCTGCCAAGAATTTGAGTACATAGATTAAAGGTACGTAGATAAAGATAGCTAGGAGATATTATGGGACGCGCAGTAGGTATTGATTTAGGAACAACGAACTCCTGCATTGCAACGCTTGAAGGCGGCAGTCCAACAGTTATTGTTAACGCAGAAGGTGCGCGTACAACACCATCCGTGGTGGCATTCAGCAAGTCGGGAGAAATCTTGGTTGGCGAAGTCGCTAAGCGTCAGGCAGTTACAAACGTTGATCGCACGATTAGCTCTGTAAAGCGCCATATGGGTACGGATTGGTCTGTTGAGATTGATGGCAAGAAGTGGACTCCGCAAGAGATTTCCGCACAGGTTTTAATGAAGTTGAAGCGCGATGCTGAAGCCTACCTTGGTGAGCCAGTAACCGATGCCGTTATTACATGCCCAGCTTACTTCAACGATGCACAGCGTCAGGCAACTAAGGATGCAGGTAAGATTGCAGGCTTGAACGTGCTGCGTATTATTAACGAACCAACTGCTGCAGCTTTGGCTTACGGCCTCGAAAAAGGCAAGGAAGACGAGCGCATTTTGGTATTCGATTTGGGTGGCGGTACTTTCGATGTGTCGCTTCTTGAGATTGGTAAGGATGACGACGGCTTCTCTACAATCCAGGTGCAGGCAACTAATGGCGATAACCACTTGGGTGGCGATGACTGGGATCAGAAGATTATCGACTGGCTTGTTGGCGAAGTTAAAAACAAGTACGGCGTTGATTTGAGCAAGGATAAGATTGCTTTGCAGCGCTTGAAGGAAGCTGCTGAGCAGGCAAAGAAGGAGCTTAGCTCTTCTACTTCTGCTTCAATTTCTATGCAGTACTTGGCAATGACTCAAGACGGAACTCCAGTGCATTTGGATGAGACTTTGACTCGCGCTCACTTTGAGGAAATGACTTCCGACTTGCTCGGTCGTTGCCGTACGCCATTTAACAACGTGCTTTCCGATGCTGGCATCTCCGTAAGCCAGATTGATCACGTGGTGCTTGTTGGTGGTTCAACTCGTATGCCAGCCGTCAAGGAGCTTGTAAAGGAGCTTACGGGCGGTAAGGAAGCGAATCAGTCCGTGAACCCAGATGAGGTTGTGGCTGTTGGTGCAGCCGTGCAATCGGGCGTTATTAAGGGAGACCGAAAAGACGTTCTGCTTATTGATGTAACTCCACTTTCCTTGGGCATTGAAACCAAGGGTGGAATTATGACGAAGCTTATTGAGCGTAATACCGCAATTCCAACTAAGCGCTCTGAAGTGTTCTCTACTGCAGAAGACAATCAGCCATCCGTGTTGATTCAGGTTTATCAGGGTGAACGTGAGTTTGCTCGTGATAACAAGCCTCTTGGTACTTTTGAGTTGACTGGTATTGCTCCAGCTCCTCGTGGCGTTCCACAAATCGAAGTGACTTTCGACATTGATGCTAATGGCATTGTGCACGTTTCCGCTAAGGATAAGGGCACTGGCAAGGAACAGTCCATGACGATTACTGGCGGTTCTGGCTTGCCAAAGGACGAGATTGACCGCATGGTTAAGGAAGCTGAAGCTCACGAAGCTGAAGATAAGAAGCGCAAGGAGGAAGCTGATACTCGTAACCAGGCAGAATCCTTTGCTTACCAGACTGAAAAGCTTGTTAACGATAATAAGGATAAGCTTTCTGACGAAATCTCCAAGGAAGTTACCGAAAAGGTTAATGCTTTGAAGGAAGCTTTGAAGGGTGATGATATTGAGAAGATTAAGTCTGCTCAGAGCGAGCTTATGACTTCTGCTCAAAAGATTGGTCAGCAGCTTTACGCTCAGCAGGGTGCGGCTGGTGCTGCAGGTGCACAGGCTGGCGCTGCTGGTGCTGCATCTGATGCAAATGCAGGCGCTGGATCTTCTGCAAAGGATGACGACGTGGTTGACGCCGAAGTGGTGGACGACGACAAGGACGATAAGGACAACAAGTAATGTCCGAGTTTAACGCCAACGACTACTTGAGCGGATTGGAAGATGTGCCTTCGGATGCTGGCGATTTGGAAGAATCGTCAAATCCAGCTGATTCTGCTAGTGCAGCCTCGTCTAATGAGCATGTGAATGCATCACAAAACGAAGCACAAGACGCAGCTGCTCATGAGGCAAAGCATGCGGCGACGCAAGATACGTCAACACAAGATGCGGACGCTAATGCAGATGCCGAACGTGAAAAGTCGCCAGCAACCGACGATGAAGCCAACGCTAGTAAGTCTCAAGAAAATAATGATTCTTCAGACACGCAAAGCAACGAAGAAGAAGATTCTTTAACGCCGCTTGGCAAAGCTAAAAAAGAGGCGGCGGAGTATTTGGAAGCGTTGCAACGCGAGCGAGCAGAGTTCATAAACTTCCGTAACCGTGCTTCTAAAGAGCAAGATCGATTCCGTCAACATGGAATTATCGATGTTTTAACAGCTTTGCTACCTGCTTTAGATGATATTGATCGTATTCGTGAACATAGCGATATGGACGATTCATTTAAAGCCGTTGCTGCAAAGTTAGACAAAGCATTTGAGAAATTCGGCGTTGAAAAGTTCGGCGAAAAGGGCGAAGAATTTGACCCGACTAAGCACGATGCGATTCTGCATAAGCCAGATCCAGATGCTACAAAAGACACAGTAGATGTTGTTGTAGAAGCAGGATACAGGATCGGAGATCGAGTGATTCGCGCAGCTAGAGTGGTTGTTGCGTCGCCAGCAAGCTCGTGAAACACGCTGTGAAACATTCGTATGGTTTGTATGTAACGCAATAAAACGCAGTTACCGACTTGCGAAGAATCCCATAAAAACTTACTCGTGCTGGTTTAAAACGTTTAAAACACTGTTTAAAAACGCAAAACCAACACGAGTAGGTTTGTATTTAAGGTTTATATATAAATGTTATGCCAATGTGCTCGAAACATAAGAAGGAGGCACAAATGGCTGAAAATGAATGGTTAGCCAAAGATTTCTACAAAGTGCTCGGTGTCTCCAAAGATGCCGACGAAGACACAATCACAAAAGCATACAGAAAACTAGCTAGAAAATATCATCCTGATTTAAACAAAACAAAAGAAGCGGAAGAAAAATTCAAAGACGTGTCCGAAGCGTATGACGTTTTGAAAGATAAGCAAACACGTCAGCGTTACGATGCGATACGCCAATTTGGAGCGGGCGGAGCAAGATTCGCTGGAGGCTCTGGTGCAGGCGGATTCGACGCAAGTGGATTCAGCGATATATTCTCATCGATGTTCGGAGGCTCAAATGGGTCTCGCGTGCGATTCTCCACAAGCGGAGCTGGACCAGACATGGGAAACATATTCTCCATGTTCACGGGAGGTGCAGGAGCGCAATCTTCGCAAGGATTTGGAGGAAGTGGCTTTAATGGTGGCGCAGAATATGGTCAATATGGTCAGTATGGTCAATATGGTCAATCTGCTCCACAAAATTCGCCTGAACGCGGTGAAGACATTACAACTTCAATCAAACTAACGTTTAAACAAGCGTTCAAAGGTGCTACGGTTTCGCTTCGATCGGGCGGAGAGTCGTTCAAAACTCATATTCCAGCAGGAGTAAAAGATGGGCAAAAAATCCGCTTAAAGTCCAAGGGCAAGCCAGGGAAGTTTGGTGGAGAAGCTGGAGATATGTACTTACAAGTGCAGGTAGAAAAAACCGATAATTTTTCTCTACGCGGCTGTGATTTAGTGGCAAATCTTCCGCTTACACTAGATGAGGCTGTTCGCGGAGCAAAAGTCACGCTTAAAAACCTAGATGGTAAGCCAGTAGTGTTTAAAGTGCCAGCTGGAACATCTAGCGGTAGCGAAGTACGTGTAGAAGGCGAAGGCGTGCCAGGTAAAAATGGAGCCTTTGTAGGAATCGTACAAATACAAATACCAAAGCGATCTGGCATGATGATAAAGCGTGCTGCAAAAGAATTCAACAAGGCATGCGGAGAATCATATGAGCAAGAAGTGCACGATTTGCGCGCATAGCAACAAATCGCTTAGCGCATGCGTGTAGAAAGGAAAAGTCATGGTTAGGTTGGAGCGCCAAACTAAAGCATTGTACGAAATGTGTGCAGTGGCGTTAGTGCGTGGAAGCGCAACTCTTGACGGCGCAGATGAAGTCGGCTTTAAAATCGACATGCCGATTTTTACAGTAAGCCACGTAGCCAACCTAACCGACACTCATCCACAAACACTAAGACAGTACGACAGGCTGCGCTTGATTATGCCACAGCGTACAGAAGGTGGAGCTAGAAGATACTCGCTTAGAGACATAGATAGGCTTGTGCAAACACAAAAACTAAGCCAAGAAGATGGAGTAAATCTTGCTGGAATAATGCGTATTTTGGCTTTGCAAGAAGAAAATCGCCAGCTTAAAAGACAAGTAAGACACTTGATTGAAGAAGCCAATTGCGCTGAACGAAATATTTTTACTGCGACTGTAGATGGGAATATTGTAGAAGTTCAAAGGTCACAAAGCGCAAAGGATTGGCGACGCGACATTCGTGTTCAACAGCGAGCATTGCCATCATCGTATAATAAACATTCTCACTCGCAAAACGATGCTCAATACAACAATTGTGATTATGATGATTTAAACGACGATAAGTCTGTTGTTTTGTGGCGAGCATTCAGAATATAGCAATGTAGCAGTCTAACATTAGTTTAGATATTATTAAATACTAATCAAATGTTTAAATATAAAATGTAAATATAAAATATAAATATTGATAAATATCGCATACGTAAAGCGACAAAACAAAGGGTATTGATGGCAATAAACACAACAGCAGCGCAAAACACCACAAATCACAAGCTTTCCGCAGTCTTTTGGGATATGGACGGCACGTTAATTGATTCGGAACCGTATTGGCATGATGCTGAAATCCAAATCGCAAAAGAACATGGTGGCGAATGGAACGAAGAATTAGCTTGGCAGTATTCTGGTGGATCTTTAAAAGATGTTGCTGAAGCCATGATTGCTCGCGGAACAAAAATGGGCGTTGAAGAAATCGGCAACGCGATGGTGGACTATGTAGCGCAAAAAGAGCAGATAGAGGTTCCATGGGTACCAGACGTTCTGAATCTTTTGCAAAAATTAGCGGATGCAGGAATCCCTTCGATTCTAGTGAGCAATTCACCAAGGCGACTTGTTGAAAACATTGTGAACCATGCGCCAAAAGGTGCGTTTGCAGGATACATTTGCGGAGACGATGGATATGCTACAAAGCCAAGCTCCGAGCCATATTTAGCAGCAGGGAAACTGCTTGGTATTAGTGCGCAAAACATGAAGTATTGCATCGCTATTGAGGATTCGTTTGCAGGGTTAAAGTCGGCTGCAGCTTCGGGGGCGACGACTCTTGCACAAACAGCGTACTCGAATCTAGACGTAAGTAACGGACCGCAATTCGCTGATATACATGGATACGAAGATGTTACGCCTCAAACGCTTGAGCGCTACATTATTGCGCGAATTGCGCAGTAGCGAATACGTGAGCGCTTAGAGCGCGCGAACGGTATTTCTTTGCTTGCTGTTGCGCGAGGTTTGAGTATTTCTCTCCTCGCAAGTCCCGTCGCTACGCTCCTCTTTTATTGCTCGTATAGAAATACATCAAACCTTCTGAATATCTAAAACTTTTGCGTATATCTTAATCACCGAGATTCTCGATTTTTCTTCTTCATTCGATGAATCACCATTTCATGCTGAGGTTCATCTCATTCAGTGCGAAAAATCTCGAATCTCTACCTACTTGGCGCAACCTACGTAATCTTGTAACGCGCGAACCAATCGACGCTTTTTGTACCAAATTCGACCCGATTCACGTACAAACTCGGGGAAATATAGATTAATCGCCGCCAGCAGCGCCTTCTTGAGTCTCTGATCCAGAGTATCCATATGGCGATCCTGGCGAGTCAAATGCTCCAGACGAATTGCGTTCAGCTTGACCAGACTCTCCCGAACCAAGCCCAGATCCATAAGATCCTTCGGACCCGCGTGAAGAGTCGCCAGCAGCCGCGCCTGCAGAATCTGAAGGCTTATTTTCTGTCCTATCTACTTTATCCTTATTTTCCTTATAAGGCTCTTTATCGTCAGAAGCTCTATCCGAGTAGTCGTATTCCGAAGTACGCCTATTGCCTCCAAGTCCCCACTTGCCATCTTCACCACCAATTTTGCCGTTATCCTTAGCTTCTGGGAACTTCTCGGTAGGCATTCCAGTAAGCGCGTGACGCATATACTTTGTAAACAAATGTGCAGAATACCCAACACCGCCTGGATAACCGCGGAAAGACGGAACAGGCTGAGGATTTCCCTGCGCATTCGGATACCATATAGCAAACACGGTTACAACACTAGGAGTAAAACCAACAAAGCTGCATGCAGTCTCATCGTTTGCGGTACCAGACTTTCCAGCTATAGGTTTGCCAACACCCCTAGCTTCCGTAGAAGTACCATATTGCACAACGCCTTGCAGAGCTTTAGTGGTAAGAGCCATGTCTGCTGGAGAAAACACTTGTCGTCCAGATGTTGGAGCTCTATAAAATTCTTTACCATCTGGATTCTTAACGCTAGCAACAATATGAATATCTGGCCTGCGCCCCTGATTTGCTATCGTAGAATAGGCTCGCGCAATTTCGCTAACATGCACAGGGTCGTTACCCAACACTGTGAACGGATTTTCGCCATTAATCCTCTTAGGATCCAAGCCAGCCGTAACAGCAGTATGAGCCACAGCCCTACGCCCAAGCTTTTGCTGCAAAGACATAAACGGCGTGTTCACGGAGTTTGCTGTTGCTTTATAAAGGTTGATTGTTCCCCAATTAGTGTTTGCATAGTTGTTAACAGGCTTATCTATGCCTTCAAACTTTAGGTTAGAATTTCCATTAAACAGAGTATTAAGACTTGTTCCAGCCTGAATAGCACCGATTAAAGCGAATGGCTTCATGGTGCTTCCAGGTTCATAAAGGGCTTGAGTAGCATTATTAAGCGGTTTAGAAAGATAGTCATCTCCAGCATAAACGGATATGATTGACCCGTCTTTAGGATTTACACTCATTCCACCTACTTGCAACCCAGCTGGAGCGATTCCGCGACCACCCATAGCAGGGCTTGCCACACTAAACATTAAATCCTGCTTAGCTTTATCGATTGTTGTAACAATACGATATCCGCCAGTATCAAGGTCTTCCTTTGTAAAAGCTCCGCTTTGAGTAAGCTCGCTGCGAACCATGTTAAGCAAATAACCTTGAGGTCCCGAATAAACGTTTTGCTTAGTCTGATTAATGGTTTGTGGCATTTTAGCGCTTTTATATTCTGCGTCAGTAATGTACTTGTCTTCACGCATAATCCTAAGAACGCGCTTGAATCGCATATTCGCTTCTTTAGGCATAATTGCAGGATCCCAGCTGCTTGGTGCAGGGATTATTCCAGCCAGCATTGCTGCTTGAGATAGTGTAAGATCCTTTGCTTCTACACCAAAGTACGCTTTTGCTGCCGCTTGTATTCCATACGCTCCGCGACCAAGATAAATAGTGTTCATATAGTTACATAGCACAGTATTTTTATCTTGTGTTTGCGCGATTTTTAGCGCTAGAATCGCCTCGTGAAGCTTGCCTAAATACGTTTTTGTTTCACCAAGATAGTAGCGTTCTGCATACTGTTGTGTGATTGTGGACCCGCCCCAGCGTCCTTTAGAAGTTATGTTGTGAATTATTGCGCGTCCAATTCCTTTAAAATCAATTCCACCGTCTTTGTAGAACGATCTGTTTTCGCTTGCGACTATCGCGTTGCCAACATATGGTTTTAGCGCAGAGCAACTTATGATTTCTCGATTTTGTTCCGCAAAACTACCGATTTCTGTTTTTCCATCTGCGTAGTACACCTTGGTTTTGTCTGCCATCGCAATCTTATCTGGCTGCGGAATGTCGGTGTTCACATACATAACCGCAAATACGAGTGTGCCAAGGATTATTGGCGTAAAAATTATGATTAATGCCCAAAATAGGATTGGATGTTTTGTTCGCCACGTGTCGCGGATTCTTTTGTGTTTTCTTCTTTGACGCGGCTTTCTTGTTGCGCTTGGTCTGGCTGTTCCAGTTCTGGCGTTTGCGCGTCGTTTTTCCTCTGCAGAAGTCGCGCTTCTTACAGTGCGTCCTGTATTAGAAGAGTGCGAATTTTGTCCATTACTATTTGCAACCATATAATCCAAGTTAGCGCTTGGCGAGGAATTTTAATCATATGTAATATCATGTGTAATATTTGTAAAAGCTAGTATTATAAAAGTGTGTTAGTGCAGCATGATTATATGCTGTTGTTTTTGGGCAAGGAGTTTATATGAGTATCCGCGTTGCCATTGCCGGTGTTGGCAATTGTGCTTCGTCGTTGGTTCAAGGCGTTGAATACTACAAAAATGCCAATGATGGCGATAAAATTCCAGGATTAATGCATGCTGTTTTTGGGCAATATCGCGTGCGAGATATTGAGTTTGTAGCAGCTTTTGATGTTGACGCTTTAAAAGTGGGTCATGATTTAAGCGAGGCGATTTATGCTTCGCAAAACAACACGATTCGCTTTGCAGATGTGCCTAATCTTGGTGTTAAAGTGCAGCGTGGACCTACTTACGATGGCTTGGGCGACTACTACAAGCAAATGATTGAGGAGTCTAAGGAAGAGCCTGTAAATGTTGCCGCGGTTTTGCGCGATTTGCATGTAGACGTGCTTGTTTCTTACTTGCCAGTTGGCTCCGAGCAGGCAGATAAGGCATATGCTACGGCGGCTATGGAAGCTGGATGCGCGTTTGTAAATTGCCTTCCTGTTTTTATTGCTTCCGACCCAGTTTGGGCGCAAAAGTTCCGTGACGCAGGCGTTCCGATTATTGGCGACGATATTAAAAGCCAGGTTGGAGCTACGATTACGCACCGCGTTATGGCGCGACTTTTTGAAGATAGAGGAGTGCGTTTGGATCGCACTTACCAGCTGAATGTTGGCGGAAACATGGACTTTATGAACATGTTGCAGCGCTCTAGGCTTGAGTCGAAGAAGATTTCTAAGACGCGCGCGGTTACTTCGATTGTTCCGCACGATATGGATGATCACAACGTGCACATCGGTCCTTCGGATTATGTTGCTTGGCTTGACGACCGCAAGTTTGCGTTTGTGCGCTTAGAGGGCACCACTTTTGGAGATGTTCCGCTTAGCTTAGAGTACAAGCTCGAAGTGTGGGATTCGCCTAATTCTGCAGGCATTGTTATAGACGCTGTGCGCGCAGCGAAGATTGCGTTGGATCGCAAGCTTTCAGGCCCGATTTTGGCTCCTAGCTCCTACTTTATGAAGTCGCCAGCTGTTCAGCATGAAGATAGCGAGGCGCGCGAACTCGTTGAGCGCTATATTGCTGGAGATGTTGAGGCAGATGAGTCGCAGCTTAATGCAGATGTTGAGGCTGCAAAAGAACATGGTAAAAGCGTGTGGCGCGCCTAGCAATGCGCCTAATGGTGCGGAAGCTTGCGACTTGCGCTCGACTTGTAGCCAAAATCGTGTAATATAGGTAGAGCCTCCGCGTGGCACTACGTCACCCAATCCCCCCAGGGCAGGAATGCAGCAAGGGTAAGTGGCCTCTGGTGGGTGCGCGGGGGTTTTCTTATATAAAGTTTGTTAGATTTGTCTCGCTCGTGAGACATTTGTAACGTTTTTTGACTGATTTTCGTTAGATTTGTCTCGCTCGTGATGCAAATATAACGCAAGCGATATTACCCATTTGTTGTTGCGCGAGGGCTGGGTGTTTCTTGTCTCACAACGCTCCGCCTCTTGTGTGTTTCTTGTTGTTGCGGTTGTTCCGTTTTGTCTTTGATTTTGTTTTTTGGTTGAAGTTTGTTTTGTAGTGGTTGATCATTGGACTATTTGGTATCGGCTGCCGCTCTTATATTGTTCGACCAAGAATCACCCAGCCCTCTTACATGCTTGAACAATTGCGTAGTTTTCATCACCGAGATTCTCGATTTTTCTTGCTCTCTCGGCGAGTCACCATCGGAGGACTGCGGATCGACTTGCATGAGCGCTTAAAGCGTAGCGCGCGAATGCACTTCGATTCGCTGAGCTTGCTCAAAGTTGAAAGCACAGTGTGCTTTCAACGCAAGCGAAGACGTGAGCGCGCTGTAACGCGCGAGCGATACATCTCTTTCGCTGCGAAAAATCTCGAATCTCCACCACATTTGGCGTAATCTACATAACCCTGTAGCGAGTGGAGTGTTGTTTGATAAAATGCTTGGTATGAGTCTATTTGAAGGCAGCAAGATTAGTGATGGCAGCGACGACAGTGATAATAGCCAAATTAGCGGCATTGGTGAAAATATCAAAAATAGTCAAAATTCTCAAAGCAGCGAGGCTAATCAAGATATTTCTAAGCTCGATCCGCTGATGAATCGTCCTAGAATATCAACAATAGCTTTGTGTGCGCTGTGTGCTGTTCTTTTTGCATCTTTTGCATCAATCATGTGGATTCTAGCCGTTAGAACCGCAATAGGTCAGTCGTATGAAGAAATGGTGATTAGTACTTTTGGATATAGTGCCATTCCGTCGTGGCTGTCTGTTGTACTAACTCCGCTTAGAAGTTCCATACTCGTTATAGTCTTATCTGCCTTGATTTGCGCTGCGGCAGCAATAATATCAATCATAAGAAAACGCTGGTGGCTGATTGCGCAATGCGCTGTAATACTAGTTTTATCTCTAGCTGCAGAGCCTCTAAAACGTGTGCTTCCGCGTCCGATCCTAGTAAATGTAGCAACGCTTGCAAAAAATTCCGCTCCGTCTGGTCACATGCTACTAATGGCGGCTGCGTGCGCGCTGCTTGTTTGCGCTGTAAGTCGCGCTTTTAGAGCATGGGTTGCACTTGGCTCAGCAATAATCACATTTCTGCTTGCCATAGCTCTTTTGGGAGGCAGATGGCACAGGCCGGCAGACGTTATGATATCCGTGCTCATAGTTGGTGCTGTAACATCAACAGTGTTGATTTTTACAAGATCATCTGGAATGGACGTGCCAGGTTCAAGAAGATCATCTATAAGCGTGCAAATCGTTGGAAGCGCAATGATCACAATGGGAATAATCTGCCTAACTTACTGTTCGTACATGATTTACCAGATTATGCCAGGAATAGATTTAGGTGCAAAATGGGCTATAGGGGTATCGCACTCTTGTGCATATTGGGCTGTAGCAGGAGTGTGTAGCTTGACTTTCGGCGTTTTGATGGTTCTTAGACAATCCAGTGCAGCTCCTTTAAGTAGGCTAGGATTAGTTGGTGCTCCGCCTACTCCTCCTTCAAAAAGCGAAGTTCCAAAACGTCAAGATGAGGACGATTTATTGTTAAGATTATCGTCTAATTGAATAAAAAATAAGTAAAGTGGTATATATAGGAGTATATGCTGATATTTCGCAAAGTTTGATTTTGTTGATTTTGTTGAATATGAAACGCGTATTGCGTTAGAGTTTGCGTGGATTGAGTAGTAAAAGCGCGGAATATGCATACAAAATGCATCTGTACGAAAGGAGAGCGTATGACAGAGCAGAACAAGCTTGTCATTGTGGAGTCTCCCACTAAAGCGCGTAAAATAGGCGGATATCTTGGAAACGGATACACTGTTATGGCATCCGTGGGTCATATTCGTGATTTAGCACAGCCAAGTCAGGTGCCAGCTGCTAAAAAGGCAGAATTTGGCAAGTTTGGCGTAGATGTAAACAATGGTTTTGAGCCATACTATGTTGTTGGCGCGGATAAAAAGAAAACAGTTTCGGATTTAAAGGCTGCGCTCGCAAAGTCGGGCGAATTGTTCCTCGCAACTGATGAGGACCGCGAAGGAGAAGCGATTGCGTGGCATCTTGTGCAAGCACTTAAGCCAAAAGTGCCAGTAAAGCGCATGGTGTTTCACGAGATTACAAAAGATGCGATTCAAGCTTCGCTTGCTAACACGCGAAACGTTGACGACCATATGGTTGATGCGCAAGAAACACGCCGCGTGTTGGATAGATTGTACGGCTACGAGCTTTCGCCAGTTTTGTGGCGTAAAGTGGGACCGGGTCTTTCTGCTGGGCGAGTGCAATCTGTTGCAACGCGTTTGATTGTTGAGCGCGAGCGCGAGCGAATGGCGTTTAAAAAGGCGAGCTATTGGGATGTTTGTGCGGATTTGAGCGCAAATGGCGTTGATTTTCAGGCGCGAATGATGGCTCTAAATGGAGAGCGTTTGGCTGCTTCTAAAGATTTTAATTCGCTTGGCGAGCTTCAAAAAACTAAGGGCGAATCTGCTTTAGCGCACTATTTGAATGAGGCAGATTCTTGTTCGATTGCACAGAGTCTTGGCGCGGCTGATTTTGTTGTGAGCTCAATGGACACTAAGCCGTATCGCCGCCGCCCATTGCCTCCGTTTACAACTTCTACTCTTCAACAGACTGCTGGAAACCGCTTGTCGATGAGCTCTCGCCAAACTATGCGCGCGGCTCAATCTTTGTACGAAAACGGTTACATAACCTACATGCGTACTGATTCTGTAACGCTTTCTAAAGAGGCGATTTTTGCGGCGCGAGATTGCGTTAAGTCTAGTTTCGGAGACGAGTATTTAGCGGATTCTCCAAAACAGTATGCTACGACTTCTGCAGGCGCTCAGGAAGCGCACGAGTGTATTCGTCCTGCTGGATCTACGTTTAGAAATCCTGCGGATTTGGCTGGTGTTCTCCCTGCCGATCAGCTTAAACTTTATACGCTTATTTGGCAGCGCACTCTTGCTTCTCAAATGGCGGATGCTACTGGTTTTACAGCTACAGTTAAGCTAGATGCTTCGGCTGGCAGCTTTGGAACGGCTAATTTCCAAGCTTCTGGAACCGTGATTGAGTTTGCTGGATTTATGAAGGTGTTTGGCGGATTTAGCGAAGACGAGCAGTCTAAGGCTTTGCCGCCTATGGCTAATGGCGATGTTCTTAAAGCTTTGCGAGTTAGCGCGGATGGTCATGAAACTCAGCCGCCAGCTCGCTACACGGAAGCGTCTTTAGTTAAAACGCTTGAAGCTAAGGAGATTGGTAGGCCGTCTACTTACGCTAGCATTATTTCCACGATTATTGATCGCGGATACGTGTATGAGCGTGGGCGCGCGTTGATTCCAAGCTGGCTTGCTTTTGCTGTTATTAAGCTTTTGGAATCTAATTTCCCAACTTACGTTGACTATGCGTTTACGGCGGACATGGAAAATGGTTTGGACCGCATAGCACATGGCGAGGAAGCTGGTAAAGATTGGCTTTACAAGTTTTACTTTGGAGATAACGGGGCGGTTGCTGGCGACTTTGCAATGCATGAAGGTTTGCAAAAACAAGTTGATCAGCTTGGCGAGATTGACGCTCGAGAAATCAACACGATTGATATTGGCGGCGGATTGCACGTGCGCGTAGGTAGATACGGCCCGTATTTGGAAGATACGAAGAATCTAGACGAAGAGGGCAATGCGCGCAGAGCTTCGATTCCAAGTACTTTGGCTCCAGACGAGTTGACTGAGCAAGTTGCGCGAGATTTGATTGAGAACAACTCCGACGGTCCGCGCGTTTTGGGTACGGATCCGCAAACTGGCGGCAGCGTAGAAGTTAGGAACGGGCGTTTTGGAGCGTACGTTGCTCTTGTTGAAGCCTCGGATGAGGATGGGTCGCAAGCATCCGACGATTCTGCTAAAACTGGCGCAAAGTCTTCTTCAAAATCTAAAAAGTCTGCTAAAGCTAAGCCAAAAATGGCGTCTTTGTTTAAAACAATGGACCCTGCGACAATAACTTTGCAAGATGCTTTGCGACTTTTGAATTTGCCTCGATTGGTTGGCGTTGTGGAAGAAGTTGATGAGCAAGGCGAAGTGAAGCGCGCGAAGATTGAGGCGAATAATGGTCGATACGGACCTTATTTGACTAAGACTTACGAGCGCGCGGATGCTGGCGATTCGGCAGCGTCTGCGGATGCCAAGCCAGACAATCGTTCGCTTGCAAGCGAAGACGCGATTTTTAGTGTGACTTTAGACGAAGCCAAGGAGCTTTTTGCTCAACCGAAGTATGCAAAGCGCACTCGTGGAGCCGCAAAACCGCCGCTTAGGGAGCTTGGAGAAGATCCAGAAAGCGGCAAAGCAGTGGTAATTAAAGACGGCTTCTATGGAGCTTATATTACAGACGGCGTTACGAATCGCACGCTTCCAAAGCAGTACACGCCTGAGTCGATTGAGCCACAGGTTGCGTTTGAGCTTTTGGCGCAAAAGCGCGCGGCAGGGCCTGTAAAGCGCAAGAGAACTGCTGCAAAGAAGACGGCAACAAAGAAGACGGCAACAAAGAAGACGGCCGCTAAAAAGCCTGCTGCAAAAAAGAGCACAGCAAAAAAGTCCACGTCTAAAGGCGAGTAAACCTGGTAGAGGTATGCAAAAATGGCTATAGGTCTTAAAAACAGCGGGCTTAGCGGTTTAAACAAAGGTCTTTTTATATCTTTTGAAGGTATAGACGGCGTTGGGAAAACCACGCAAGTTGAGGCTTTGCGTGATTTTTTGCAAGCACGCGGACTTGAGGTTGTTGTAACGAGAGAGCCTGGCGGAACACCGTTGGGCGAACAGTTGCGCAACATTCTTCTACACGGCGGAGCGATTTCTGCGCGCACCGAGGCGCTTCTGTTTGCTGCGGATCGCGCTCAACATGCTGCGCAAATCATCATCCCAGCCTTGCGGCGCGGTGCGGTGGTTATAACGGACCGTTACATTGACTCATCGCTAGCGTATCAGTCTGGGGGGCGTGAGCTCACTATGCAAGACGTGCGCGATTTAAGCGAGTGGGCATCTAATTGCCTTTGGCCCAATCGCACGTATTTGCTAGATATGAGCGAGAAAGATGCTGCTGTGCGATTGCATGGGCAGGCGGATCGCATGGAAAGTGCAGGGCTTGATTTTGCGCGCCGCACGCGTGAAGCGTTCTTAGATCTTGCTAAACAAAATGCGCAAAGATTTTGCGTTTTAGACGCCACTTTGCCAGCTTGCGACTTATCTAAGTTGATTGCTAAAGACATGTGCGAGTTGATGGATAATGCTGGAATAGGTGACAAAAAATCGCCAGAAGCCCCAGAAAATCAAGGATTTTAGGATTTTAGGACTATAGGATTTTAGCAATGGACGTTTGGGAATCGGTAGTTGGTCAAGCGCAAGTTGTTGAACGCCTTAAAAAAGTAGCGCAAGGCGATTCAAGCAAAATCGCGCAATCATGGCTTATTTGCGGATCTACTGGATTCGGGTGTGCAAAAGTGGCAAGAGCGTTTGCAGCGGCATTGCAATCGAGTGGAAAAATCGCAAGCAACCGCGCCGCCGAAAACTCCGCCACTCAAATAAACACTCAAATAAACACAGATAAAATCGCAAGTGAAGTATTAGCTGGAACAAGCCCAGACGTAAACATTTTAAGCACGGACAAAGTTACAGTAAGCATTGACGAAGTGCGCGAACTCGTATCAATATCCGAGCAAATGCCAAGTGTTGCACCGTGGCGAATCATAATAATCGAAGACGTTGGGCGCATGCTTGAGAGAACAACAAACGTTTTGCTAAAAGAAATCGAAGAGCCAGCACCTCGCACAATATGGATTCTTTGCGCGGCAAGCGCGGCAGATGTTTTGCCAACAATTCGTTCCAGGTCTCAAATAGTGAATTTGGTGCAACCAAGCGACCAAGATGTGCAAGAATACGTGCAAAAATGCTCGAACGTTGATGCAAAAACAGCGGAGAGCGTTGCACGAATTGCGCAAGGAAACGTTGATTTGGCAATGCTTTATGCTACAAGCGAGCGTGCTAGAAGCGGGCGAGAAGAGCTTGTTGCTAGCGTTTTGCGCATTAGCAGCGCAATAGATGCGATTATGCTTGCGCAAACGCTAATCGAAGATGCTAAAGCGCAGGCAGAAGAAGAAGTGCAAAAATCTGTGGAAGAAGAGCAAAGCGAGTTTTTGCGCATAAATGGCATTAAGCCAACAGATAAAATTCCGCCTAAAATTCGTAGCGCATACAATGCGATTGGCAAAAAAGACGACGTTAAGCGCAAAGTGACTCGCGTAAGCAGAGATGTTCTAAACCGCGCAATAGATGCGATTTGCAGCGTGTACAGAGATGTGCTTGTTGTGCTAAACAATGCGCAATTACAAACGCCACTTGTGAATCAAGAATTTAAAGCAGAGATTATTCAGCTTTCTAAAAAAATTACAGCAGAGCGCGCGCTTAAATGCCTTGATGCGCTTTCGGTGGCTAAAAAGCGGCTTGCTGGCAATGGAAACGCAACGCTTGTTTTTGAAGCGCTTTTTTGCAAGCTGTAACGCGCTAGCGTCTTTGCTTGGTATTGTTGTATGAGGGCTGGGTGTTTCTACGTTCGCGCGGTCTAAGCGCGCGAACGTCTTCGCTTGCGTTGAAAGCACACCGTGCTTTCAACCTTAAGCAAGCTCAGCGCTCCGAATTACCTTTTCGCGCTACGCTCTAAGCGAAAAGGTAGGTCGTGTCGTTCGCGCAGATTAGCTGCGCTCACGTCTTCGCAGCGCAGAAGCAGTGCTTCTGCCTTGAGCTGCTCAGCGCGCCAAATTGCCTTCGCGCGCTACGCTTTAAGCGCTACGGCAGGTTGGCGCGCATAGTCACAGCGGTAGTAGATACTTAAATTATGAATATTTCTGCAGATTTCACCACTATTCCAGACAACTTTGCAAAAGCTGCGCCGGAAGAAAACAAGATTAACGGCGTTCCAGTCGTATCTTTTCCATTTTATGTAGACAAGTTGCCTGATTTTGTGCACTACTTGCATTGGCGATTTGTAGACGACGACGCTATACCAGTGTGCGGATTCCAGTGGATTCATTGGGTTGTAGCAAATGTTCCAGTGGAAGCGCTTATGTTTGACTTTAACGACTCGCGCGCTTTGCAAATTCCGCAAGACTTTTCTCGCACAATGCCAACCATGATTCCAGAAGTTGTACAAGGGCGAAACTCGCAAGCTAGCCGATTTGTGGGATGCACGGACCCTGCGATTACAATGCGCTACAATGGCCCGCAGCCGCCAGACAAGGATCACGACTACATGCTAGAAGTGTTCGGCACGCAAAAGCCTCTTGCAAATCTTAAAGAGGGCTTCTACCTTAACGAAATGATGAATGAAATCAGGCATTATGATTCGTATGTAGACGTTAACGGATTATATTTGCGAGGAAAAGCTTAGAGCTTAAGATTTAGAGCTTAGAGTATAGGATTTAGGCTTTAGGTTTAGGCTTTATATGACTTCGCGCTGGCAAATCGCAAGCAGCTTACGACTAGATGCGCGTGTGTAAAATAGTCAAAACTAAGCAAAACTAATCTAAACAAACAAAATTATCTAAAATAATCAAATAACCAAAATAATCAAAAATTAGAAAAATGAGGATGCAAATATGGCATGCACAACAATTTTAGTAGGACGCAAAGCGAGCTACGACGGATCCACGCTTATTGCGCGTAACGAAGACTCCGCAAATGGAGAGTTTAACCCAAAGCGCTTAGTAGTAGTTAAGCCACAAGACCAGCCTCGCGTTTATAAGTCCGTGCTTAGCCACGTAACAGTAGAGCTTCCAGATAATCCAATGCAATACACAAGCGTTCCAAACGCAGACTTGCGCGAAGGAATTTGGGGAGAAGCTGGCGTTAACGAAGCAAACGTGGCAATGAGCGCAACCGAAACGCTTACATCCAACGAGCGCGTGCTGGGCGCAGACCCAATGGTAGAACTTCAAAAAGCGCAAGGCAAAGAAGGTGACGCTGATTATAAGCCAGAAGTGCCTGGCGGAATTGGCGAAGAAGACTTCTTAACGCTTGTTTTGCCTTATATTCGTAGCGCTCGCGAAGGCGTTGAGCGTTTGGGCGCGTTGCTAGAAAAGTACGGCACTTACGAGATGAACGGCGTTGCGTTCTCGGATGTAAACGAGATTTGGTGGATGGAAACTGTTGGCGGACACCACTGGATTGCTAAGCGCGTTCCAGACGAGGCGTATGTTGTTATGCCAAACCAGCTTGGAATTGACGAGTTCGATTTGGAAGATGCTTTGGGAGACCAAGAAGAGCACATGTGCTCGGCTGATTTGCTTGAGTTTATTGAAGAAAACCACTTAGATTTGTCGGTAGAAAACGCTTCGCCATTTAATCCTCGAGATGCTTTCGGCTCTCATTCAGACGCTGATCATGTGTACAACACGCCGCGCGCGTGGTTTATGGAGCGTTTCTTGAATCCTTATGACGAAGTGTGGGATGGCAAAGACGCGGATCACAAGCCAGATAGCAACGATATTCCGTGGGCGCGTCAGCCTGAGCGCAAAGTGACGGTTGAAGACGTTAAGTACGTGCTTAGCTCGCACTATCAGGGAACTGAGTACGATCCTTACGACAAGCTTGGCGATGAGCATACTCGTCATCTTTTCCGTCCAATCGGCATCAATCGTCAAAGTCAGCTGGCTGTTATGCAAATCCGCCCTTACGTGCCAGAAGCGTTCCGCACAATTCAGTGGATGGCGTACGGCTCTAACCCATTTAATGCGCTTGTGCCGTTCTATCCAAATGTAAACGAAACTCCAAAGTATTTGGAAGATACGACTACTCGCGTAACAAGCGAAAACTTCTATTGGGAGAATCGCATTATTGCAGCTCTTGCGGATGCCGCATTTAACGACACTGCAAACGCGATTGAGCGTTACCAAGAAGTTGTCGGTTCCCTTGGTCACGCAATGGTTAAGTCTACGGATGCTGCTGCGGCAGATCTTCTTGGCGTTTCTTTGAAGGATTACGAACCAGAACGTGAAGGTAATGAAGGCGAAGATTACGATGATTTAGTTCGCGATCCTGAAGCAATTATTGCAGAGCTTCGTAACGACAAAGTGCGTGAAGCTTTGGCTGAAGCGAACGACGATATGGCAGCAAAGTTGAAGAAAGAAACAGATTCTTTGCTTGACACAGTGCTGTACATAACTAGCATGCGTATGAAGAATGGTTTTAATCGTTCCGATCACTGATCGCAAGCTGTTATAGACATTAGTGATAACGCGCATAGTTTTAATGTAATATTGTTATACCACGCCCATGCAATCGTATAGTATAAAAATTGTTCATTTACATTAGCTATGCGCGTTTACTATTGAGCGTTTATTGGGCATCTGTTATTGAACGTTTGTTATTGAACACTATTGGGCATCTACTAGGCTTTTTGCTTATGAAAGTGGGGAATATGAGCATTCTTGATTCGTTTACTACGCAATTTGGATTAGTTAAAAAAATAGACGCCTTCGGATTTATGGATTATTTAAAGAAGAATCCAAGTGAGCAAAAAAAGCACGGTAAAGTGCTACTCGTTACAGCTGATACTCCTCTTAAGGCTTCTAGAGGAGAAGGCAAAACAACTACCACTATTGCGCTGGTAGACGCGTTGCGCGAACGCGGGGTAGATGCGGCGGCTGTTTTGCGCCAGCCAAGCATGGGCATTACTGCAGCGGGTTCAAAAGGCGGCGCTAGCGGCGGCGGAAAGTCCTCACTTTCGCACCCTGAGCTAATCGATTGGGGATTGTGCGGAGAAATGGCTGCCATTGAATGTGCGCAGAATTTGCTTGTTTCTTTTGCAGAAAAAGCGATTGACGAGGGTATTTTAGACACGATTTTAGTGCCGCGCGTAAGTGAAGTACCTTCAAGATCTTTGCGTAGTATTGCTGTTGACTTTGGCAAGAGCACGGTTGCGGAGCGCGTTGTGTTAACGCCAACTTGTGAGCTTATGCAAATTGTAGTGCTTTCGAGAAGCATGGAAGAAATCGCAAATCGCGTTGCTGCCATGATTGCTGGCACAAAAGACGGGAATCCTGTTAAATTTGGCGATTTTGTTGACTTGTGGCGAATCACAAATATTCTTGCCGATGCTGTAAAGCCTGCAAAAACTGAGACGATTAATGGTTCTCCGATTTATGTTCATTGCGGGCCATTTGCCAACGTATCTCTTGGTATTCCAAGCCTTGTAAGCGTTGAAATGGCTTGTGCGTTGCACGATGTTGTTGTTGTGGAAGCAGGCTATGGCACGGATGCTGGTGCGCAAAAGTGGCTAGATATTGCTGCTCGCGAATTTGGCGCAAAGTGGCCTGCTGCTGCGGTTGTTGTTACTCGTGCAACTACTTGGCGAGATGACGAAACGCTTGCGTGGCGTTACCCGTTCCACGTTTCGCGCCTTGAGTCGCTTGATATTCCTACTTTCCCTCTGATTAATTTGTGGGAAGGGGAAGATGGACAAGTTCCAGATTTGCTTGAGCAAGCTAAGACTTTGGGATTCCGTAAGCCGATTGTTGGTAATCTTTTCCGAGATGGCGGAGATGGCTTGGCGGATCAGCTAGACGATTTTGTGTCTGTGATTACCGCTGATGCTGAAACGAAAGTTCCAGAAAGTAGGCGAGGAAAGTCGCTTCGCGAGCGCATTAATCTGCTTTGCTCCGAGGCGTATGGTGTGCCTGCTGAGCGCGTAATCGACAAAGCAGGTTTTGCTGATTCGTTGAAGGAAGCGCAGGATTTGTGCAATAAGGCTGGTGTTGATTTTGATAGCTTGGCTCTTGTTGCTGTAAAGTCGCCAGCAACCATGACTGATGACGATCACGCGCCTGAAGATTCTCGCACTGTAACTTTAAAGAAAGTAGAAGTTCACGCTGGAGCTGGGGTTGTTCAAGTCAACCTTACATCTTCACTAACAACGCCAATGCCAAAAATCGTGTGATTGCTTTTAAATATTACTTATTAATAACAAATAACAAATAACAAAACGTCGTCAACACATCAATCACGGTGTGAGGACGACGTTTCTGTTTTATAAACGTTGTTTATAAACGTCTTTTAATCTTTTACATAGGATCCATGTTGTATTTGTCGTAAAGATATTTGTGTATTGAACTTGTAGAATATTGTGAAATGTGAAAAACCTCACATATATCATTTAATCATCATATTGTTATAACAACAGAAAATATTACGATTTAGCTTTATTATAAGAGAGTTAACATGTATATTTTTCGTATTTTATCTTAATTAATTTAAATTTTTCTTCAGACTCGCCGAAGGTGTTTTTTTTTTATTCGGCGATTCCATAAATATAAAAAGGGTTTTAGTTGTCGGAAAATTTACGACAATTTTCAGTTTGAAAAATAAATTTTTTAGTGTTTTACTCGTGGCTTGTCTCATAACTATTTTCATGAGCGAAGGGAGAAAATACTTAATGAAAATGAAAATAGTGACAGCTAGCTTATTAACGGCCACGTTATTAACAGCAAGTTTATCTTCTTCGGCGTTAGCTCAGTCGAGCAATGATAATGCTTTCACTAATCGTGAGAACATTCCAACGAATAAATCCAGTATTAACAACATTGATTTAATTCCTGCTCCTACCCAGCATTTCGGCAAGCCAGATGGGAAACTTCCAGAAGTAAGAACTTCAATCAGCTATGTTGATGGAGATTCTACTGACAATCATGCGGATACGAATAAAACTAATAAAATTCTGCGTCCAGGTAGCAAGCTTACGCTCCGGGCTACAGCCAAATTTATTGTTCCTGAAGCTGGCGATGTTTTTAGACCATATCTTCGACTAGCCATTCCGAAAATTCTTACAGTAAACGCAAATGATTTTGTTGTTGATGCTGGCAGTGTTGCAAATAAAGTAGTACAGATTTCAGATTCTAAGTCGTTTGATAACCACAATCTCGGTAACTATAATCTTTTTGACGTCTACTTTAATTACAACGAGTGGTCCTCTGATTTTGCAAACGAAATGCCATACCTTGCTGCCATAAAAGGCGTGAACCACTCTGGCAATGTATTATCCAATGGTGATGTAGTAAAAAATAATCAAACAGTTTCCATTGAAATCCCCACAGTAGTCGACAGTAATGCAAATACTTCTGATCTAGTTGATTTGCAAAATTACAAAAAAGGTGTGAAACCATTAATCCAAGGCAGAGTGTCTTATATGCCTTTCCCAACGCCTATAGAATATACTTCGACAATCGGCGGATTAAAAGATTTTCCAAACGATAAGATACTTCAAGATAATCCATGCTTAGTGCGTTCGGATCTGGTAACTGGATGGGACGGCAGAGATGATTATGGATTCTGGTTCACTGGGCTATCTATGGAAACGAGCGGCGTCGATTATGACAGTAGAAGCACTATGGTTGAGTCGCAGAATGGTGTTTGGTTACCACAATTAATACCTGCAAATATTGAGCATAACCAATTCGTAACTATTTATCGCAATGGGAACGACAATAATCCGATTAAGTTGAGATTTAAAATTCCATTTGGTTCTAAGGACTATACTTTAAATGGAACTAAGCAAGCTCTTAAAAATCATCATTTAACAGTTTTCCGTTCGCCTAACAACAATGCTGAAGCTCGTAAAATTATGGGCAATATCGGAATAGAAAAAGTTGCTTATGAGAATACTGAAGTTTTCGGCGATATTTTGGATTCTAAATATTTCGATGGTTGGGGAACTGTTCCAGAACAAAGCAGACCTTCTGAATTGCTAATATCTGGAGAATTTAACCCAGATTCAACTGTGTTTGGTCCTGATAATATTAGCAACGGTATTTGGATGAGTGGAAAAGCAAGCGCATCTATAAAATCGTATTATCGTGCGTTAGATTGTAATGATAATTATCCAGATAGTACTTTGAAATATCCGCCAATTATTAACAAGATTCAGGAGACTGTTGCAACGTATGCGCGCAGCAATCGCAGCAAAGTTAGCACAGTTCCTATTGAAATCGTTATTCCTGCATCTTTGAGTGGACGCGTGTGGTTTGATGCTAACCATAATGGTATTCAAGATAAGGGGGAGTCGAGCATAATTGGTGCAAAAGTACAGCTTGTTAAACAGTATGGAGATAGTACAGTAATCGACATAAATGGCAATGAAGTTAAGCCTATTACCACTACTTCGCCTGATGGATACTACGAATTTACTAATTTGCTGCCAGGAAGCTATGTTGTTAAATTCACACTTCCAGAAGGTAGTGAATATTTTGGTTTTACATATACGCATAAAGGGTCAGATTCCTCTGTAGATTCTGACGCGATTCCTGGAGAGCCTGTAACGGATAGGTCTGTTATAGAAAACGTATCTTCAGAAACTGATAATTCAACTTCAAAAAACTCATATGTTGGCAATATAAGTCTTTCTGCTGGCGAAGATAAAAAGCATATTGATGCTGGAGCTTTTAAGAAGGATGAGCCTAAGGACCCTAAGCCAAATACTGAGCCTAAGAATCCGCAGCCTAAACATGAAGATCCTAAGGATCCTAAGCAAAATCCTAATCCGAAGGATCCTAAGAAGGATAAGCCGAAGTCTAAGGACCCTAAGCCTAAGGATCCTAATCCTGAGAAGGATAAGCCTAAGGATCCTGATAATAAGCCAAAGCAAAATCCTGAGCCGAAAAAGACTGATCCTAAGGATTACAATCCTGTAAAACCTGATACTCCTAAGTCTCCTGATCCTAAGAAGGATGATCCAAAGCCTAAGGATAAGCCTAATAATCCAAATTATCAGGATAGGGATGTACCTGATACTAAACCTGAAGATCCTAAGAAGCCTGATAATCCTACGAAACCTAAGGATGATAAGTCTGATACTCCTAAGGAGCCTGAGTCGAAGGAGCCTAAGGATCCTAAGCCTAATGATGAGCCTAAGAAGGATGAGCCTGAAGATCCTGATCCAAAGGATACTAATCCTAAGTCTGAAAATCCGAAGGACAATGAGAACCCTAAGAATCCTGAGTCTAAGCCTGATGATCCTAAGTCTGATACTCCTAAGGATCCTGATACTGATGACACAGAGTCTAATGATCCCCCTCAGTATGAGGATTCCCAGCCTAAGGAGGATTCTTCAGGACCTAATCACTCTGAGATTCGTGAATCAGATAATCCGATACCAAACATTAATAATGATTTAGATAGCAATAATAGTCAGTCGAATGAAAGTTCGTTTGACAATAATAATGCTGATTTTAAGCAAGAGCATGTGAGGGATAAGCTTGTAAACACTGGCGTAAGCACAGTTTTCACAGCTGTTGCGTCCGTTGCTATGCTCGCTCTGGGTGCTACAAATAAAATAAAGAGTTATTTCTGCAAGGGCAAGCACAGGCAATAATCGTAGAAAATTCAGGTGAATAATATAAAACGTCGACTTGCAATTTTGTGTAGTGCGTTTGCGCGACGACCTGCCTGAGCGCACTACATGATTACGCCAAACCAGGTAGAGATTCGAGATTTTTCGCACTGAATGAGATGTATCGCTCGCGCGTTACAGCGCGCTCACGTCTTCGCTTGCGTTGAAAGCACACTGTGCTTTCAGCTTTGAGCAAGCTCAGCGAATCGAAGTGCATTCGCGCGCTACGCTTTAAGCGAAAAGGCAGGTCGGAGCGCAAGTGAGGTAGAGATTCGAGATTTTTCGCAGCGAAAGAGGTGTATCGCTCGCGCGTTACAGCGCGCTCACGTCTTCGCTTGCGTTGAAAGCACACTGTGCTTTCAGCTTTGAGCAAGCTCAGCGAATCGAAGTGCATTCGCGCGCTACGCTTTAAGCGCTCATGCAAGTCGATTCGCAGCATGAAATGGTGATTCGCTGAAGCAGCAAGAAAAATCAAGAATCTCGGTGATAAAAGATACGCAAAAGTGTTAGATATTCAGAAGGTTTGATGTATTTCTATACGAGCAATAAAAGAGGAGCGCAGCGACGGGACTTGCGAGGAGAGAAATACATCAAACCTCGCGCAATACCAAGCAATGGAACCGCGCTACGCTCTAAGCTCGAAGACAGGTCGATTAGCACGCAAATGTGCGACGAAGCCAATCGCAAGCAAGATCAATCCACTGCTGAACCTCTGGCTGTACAAACTCAGGAATCACTGCGCCATTTTCATCGCGCTTAGCAGTTTCTTTAACAGCCAAAGCCAAGCCGTGCGGACCCTTAGGGAACAAATGTGCTTCCACGCTTACGCCAGCTTTAACACAAGCATTAATAAACATAATTGAGTTTTGAACTGGAACCGTTTGGTCTGTAATCGTTTGCCAAACGAACACAGGTGGAGTCTTAGAATCAACGTGGTTTTCAAGCGAAAGCTGTTCAACGAGTTGCGCGCGAGTGTTAGAATCTACGCTTCCAAAAAGACGGTCGAAAGTTGGCTTATGTGCGTATTCGCCAGCGGAAATCACTGGGTAAGCAAGCATAAGAGCGTTTGGACGAACATCATTTGCGTTGTATCCATTTGTTTCTTCAACATCGTCGCTAACGCTAGTCGCAAGATTTGCTGCAACATGGCCTCCTGCAGAGAATCCAATAATCGCCACTTTTTGCGCATCTACATGCCATTCTTTTGCATTATTGCGAATCAATTGCATAGCTTGTGCTGCTTCCAAAAGCTGAGTCGGGTGTGCACTAGGCACAAGAGAATAGCGCAGAACAAATGCGTGGAATCCAGCAGCAGCAAACTTCATAGCAACAGGTTCTGCTTCGCGATTAGAAACGCGCAAGAATCCGCCGCCTGGCAAAATCAGCACTGCTGGGCGTGTTTGATCCCCTTCGCTATCTAAGTTGTCGTCTAAAACATATCCAGTAAGAAGCGCGTTACTACCGTCAATGCCTTTAATTTGGCGTTCTATAATCTTCATGGTATCTCTTTTCGTTTTGCTTATTTGCAATTCATGTTAAGCATAATTACTAAGCGCAATTACTAAGCATAATTCTAATCAAATATCTTATTTTTTAAGTGCGTTATTTTATAAATTCGTGTAGAGTCTTAAGAAGTTTCATAAGGAGATTTAAGATGCGTAATGAAGAAGATAATTTAGGTAAAGTTGTTCTTGCAGCCACTCCTATTGGCAATATGGGAGATGCTTCATCGCGCTTGATTAATCTTCTAGAAACCGCGGATATTGTTGCAGCGGAAGACACGCGCAGGCTTTACGATCTTGCAAATCGCCTTGGCGTGCATGTTTCTGGGCAAGTTATTGCATATCACGATCACAATGAGCACAATAAGGCAGATGGCTTGCTGGACAAGGTTGAGCAAGGCAATACCGTTCTTGTTGTTTCCGACGCTGGTATGCCTACGATTAACGACCCAGGGCTTGCGATCGTTCGCCGTGCAATAGAGCGCGATTTGCCTGTTACTTGCGCTCCTGGGCCGAGTGCCGTACTAGATGCTCTAGCGCTTTCTGGCTTGCCAACAGACCGTTTTTGCTACGAAGGTTTTTTGCCGCGTAAATCTGGAGACAGACAGCAGCATTTGCGCTCGCTTCTTTCAGAGCGGCGAACAATCGTTTTTTATGAGGCGCCGCACAGAATTGCGGAGTCAATGGAAGATCTTCTTGCAGTTTTTGGCGCAGATCGCAAAATGGCGTTATGTCGCGAGCTTACAAAGGATTTTGAGGAAATAAGGCGAGGAACAATCTCTCAAATATGCAAAAGCGTAGAAAACGACCCTCCGCGCGGAGAAATTGTTCTTGTGATTGCGGGAGCTAGCGATGAAGAAATCAAGCAGCGAAACATTGATTTGAGCGTTGAACAGCTTGCGCAAATGTCTTACGATCTTTCGCAAAATGAGGGTTTGCGTATTAAAGATGCTATAACGCGTATTGTTTCACAAAATCCTCTTTCAGACGGTTCTTTTGCGAATCGTAAAGAAGTTTATGCTGCTTGTTTAAACATCAAGTCATGAAATCTGTTTCGCGTAATCATAGCTTTCTAAAAGTACGTCTAAGCTATGCTTAACATCTGGACCTCCTTTCTGTGAAATATACTCCAGTATTTTTGCGTCAGCGGCTGGGTTTGCTATAACCCATTTTCGTAAGTGCGGAATGTTTCTCGCTATGTGCCAAAGTATTTCTTTGTCTGTATTTTCACAGCATGCTACTTGTTCTGTGAGAATAATTGGCGGTTTTGGTGGTAGATCTTTTGTTTGTGTTTTATGGAAATTTTCTGTATTTTCTTGTACTTGATTTAAATGTTCAATATTAATATTCATAAAAAATATCTTCCTGTTCTATAACGTTTTTTAGCCAATCTTTTGCTTTTTGCGCTCCTGGAAAATGTGGGTTGCTATTTATGATTTTTTCGCATTCTTTAAAGCTTGTGCCATATTCTTGAATCAGATTGAAAATTGTGTCTTTTTTGCGTATCTCGTCGTAAATATTTTTAGATGGTGTTAATGCTATGTCGCAGATTGTTCGAGCAGGAGATGTTATGCGCAAATCTTTAATCACCTTTTGTTCTCTCTTCAACAATTTTCGTCTGAATACTCGTAATGGATGATCATGTGGCACTACACGATAATGGCTGCCAGAGATAATGTCTAATATGTTTGGAATTGTTCCTCCAAGCCAAATCCATGATGCTGTAAACATGCATGCTGCAGAGTCTCGTGGTATTAGTTTTTTGAGTATTTTGCACCGCCCCTCAATGGACTTTGCAGTGGAATGTGCAAATCCGCTTCTTATTGACAATCGTTCAAAAGCTCCGAATTTAGATAATTTCTTCATGCACAATGGTCCTGGCAGATGCGTTGTGTCTAGTAAGGTTGGAAGATTTTTACTAATGTCAATGTGTTGATTTTTATTGTCGTAATTTTCAAGAATTATTTTTGTTTCTTGAGCTATATCTTTAGTCGTACTGTATTTATTCGCATCATAGTTTCTGCTTTTTGAAGTCTGTCTTGAAGTCTTTTTTAAATTTTTAGCGATTGGCTTGATTGTGGGTTTATCTGTTCTTTTATTTGTTCGCTTATCGGTTGTTTTGCATGTGTATTTACTTGTAGTATTAGTCGAATTGTTAATAGTTTTGTTTGCAATAATTTCTGCTTCGTTATTCATAATCCCTCCTTTCTTGTTAGACATAATGATTGGGAATAATTTTTTAGACATATGGTTTTAGACAGAATAGATACGTTTGTTCATGTTGTCCATAAGATTTTTGCGAAATGTGTAAAAGTGGATTTTTAAGCATTTTTACATTAAAAAATGTGCATATGTGTATATGTTTTTTATTAAGGTGTCCTCGCTGAACAAGATAATATTTGGCTATGAGTCATATTTTGGTGAATGTTGCATGGCCTTACGCAAATGGCCCTCGTCATATTGGTCACGTTGCAGGATTTGGTGTTCCTTCAGACGTGTATGCGCGTTATGAGCGTATGAAGGGCAATGACGTGCTTATGGTTTCTGGTACAGACGAACATGGCACGCCGATTTTAGTTGAGGCAGATAAAGAAGGCGTTAGTGCTCAGGAGCTTGCTAACCGCTATAATCGCGTGATTACTAAAGATTTGTGCGATTTGGGTTTAAGCTACGATTTGTTTACGCGCACGACTACAGCAAATCATGAGCACGTTGTTCAAGAGATGTTCCGTCAGTGCTTAAAGAACGGCTACATTTATAAGGGTACTCAAAAGGTTGCGATTTCGCCTTCTACAGGTCGTACTCTTCCAGATCGCTACATTGAGGGCACATGCCCACTTTGCGGCGCGGATGGAGCTAGAGGCGACCAGTGCGATGCTTGCGGTAATGAGCTTGATCCAGATGAGCTTATTAATCCTGTATCCAAGATTAACGGCGAAACTCCGCGATTTGAAGAAACAGAGCATTACTTCCTCGATTTGCCTGCTTTAGCTGATGCTAATTTAAGCTGGCTTAATTCAAGGGATGGTTGGCGTACAAATGTTATTAACTTCTCGATTGGATTATTTAAGGAAGTTAAGCCTCGAGCTATAACTCGTGATATTGACTGGGGTATTCCTGTTCCTGTAGAAGGATGGGTTGATAACCCGAATAAGCGCCTGTACGTGTGGTTTGACGCTGTTATTGGCTACTTGTCTGCATCTATTGAATGGGCACGCCGTCAAGGTAAGCCGGATGCTTGGCGCGATTGGTGGTGTGACCCTAAGTCTCCTGGCTATTACTTTATGGGCAAAGATAACATCACCTTCCATTCTCAGATTTGGCCTTCAGAAATGCTTGCATATAATGGCGCTGGCTCTAAGGGTGGCGAGGCTGGAGTTTATGGCCCGTTGAATATGCCTGAGCAAGTTGTTGCTTCTGAGTTTATGACTATGGAAGGCAAGAAGTTCAGTTCTTCGCGTGGAATTGTGATTTACGTGAAGGATATTTTGGCGCGTTATCCTGTGGATGCTGTGCGTTACTACATTTCTATTGCTGGTCCTGAAAATTCTGATGCCGACTTTACTTGGGCAGAATTTGTTCGTCATAATAACGAAGAGCTTGCTGCCAGCTGGGGTAATTTGGTAAATCGTGTCGCTAATTTGATTCATAAGAATTTCGGAGAGATTCCTGCTCTGGATGAAAATTCAATGACAGATATGGATCGCGCTTTGCTCGATCAAACCTCTAATGCTTTTGAGATTGTTGGTGGTTTGATTGAACGTCATCATCAGAAGAATGCGCTTAACGAGGCAATGCGTGTTGTGTCGGATATCAACAAGTACATTTCTGCAACTGAGCCTTGGAAGATTAAAGATGATGAAGCACGTCTTGGTACTGTTTTGCACGTTGCAGCTCAAGCTGTTTCTGATGCTAATCATTTACTTGCTCCATTCTTGCCGCATTCTGCGCAAAAAGTGTGGGAAGCTCTTGGTGGTACGGGTGTGTTCTCGCCTCTGCCAAGAATTGAAGAGGTGACTGACTTAGATAATCCAGATTTTAAGTATCCGATTATTACTGGCGACTATCGTCTTGGCGAAACTGTCCACCCATGGGAGAGCGAAGAATTAGTGACTGGTACACCTGTCGCTAAGCCAACTCCGATTTTTGCCAAAATTCCTAAAGAGGCTATTGATGAGGAGCTTGAGCGTTTTGAATCTGCGCTTGCCGCTCGTCGTAAAGCTGACGAAGAAAGATTGGCTGCAGCTAAAAAATCACTAGAATCTAAGTGATTAAACGAAAAATTTTAAGTTATAGTGATGCATGTAACAAAAAATAGGTTGACTATCAGGATTTAAAAAATTTTTTAAGGAAATTTTTAGGTTATATGCGTGTTTTGCGAGAAAAGTGTGGTTATAATGAGTATTGCTGATGGTTATCCATCAGTGAGGTTCGTTCGCGAACCCCATAACTGAAACCTTCTTCTCTCTTTCTCTCTGCCCCGGTGGGTCTTCTCTTTCCCACCGGGCTTCTTTTATCTTTTTTAACTGTTCGCCGCTTACCCTACCATTTGTTCCTTTATTTCTGCCAAGTGTGGTGGAGATTCGAGATTTTTCGCAGCGAATGAAGCGAACCTCAGCATGAAATGGTGACTCGCCGAGAGAGCAAGAAAAATCGAGAATCTCGGTGATCAAGCAATACGCAATTGTTCAAGTACGTAAGAGGGCTGGGTGATTCTTGGTCGAACAGTATAAGAGCGGCAGCCGATATCAAACAATCCAATGATCAACCACTACAAACAAACTTCAACCCAAAAACAAAAATCAAAGACAAAACGGAACAACCGCAACTCTAGACTACACGTAATAGGCGGAGCGTTGTGAGACAAGAATTAGCCAGCCCTCTAGCAACAGTAAACAGAGAATGTCGCGAGCGTTATATTTGCATCACGAGCGAGACAAATGTAACGAAATTAAGCCAAAAAACGTTACAAATATCTCATCGATGATGCAAATATAACGAAATTAAGCCAAAAATCGTTACAAATGTCTCACGAGAGAGACAAATCTAACGAATTTGGGTCAAAAAAACGCAGACTGCGTTGGCAATCTGCGTTTATAAATCAGTTACACTCTATATCGAGTTTAGCGGCAGCGCTTTGAAAGCGGCTCCCATGGTTCAAGCATTACTGGCTCTTGGTCTAAGATAGCTAGAGTTGCTTCGTCGAGATACTTCTTGTTGATGATTACCTCGGTAACGTAGCGGTCGAACCACTGCGCGGATCCAACATAGTATCCGTCTTCGCCGTTATCCTTGCCCCAGCTATTCTCAATCTTCCAGCGATCTGGCTCGCCGTTTTCATTGAGGTTCACACCTGTGAATGTCATTGCATGGTTGCCTGGGCAATCCATGTATTCCAAACCTTTAGCTTTGTCGAATGTGAATTTCACATCAAACAGTTCATCTACGCGCACAACTGCAGGATCAAAGAATCCATCTTGTCGGAGTGAGAACTGAGTGCAATCGCATGCGAACCAGATTGGATGTCCGTCTTTTAGCTGATCGACAGCTGCTTTTCGGAATACTTCAATTGGAACGTTAACAAATTCCAGTTCTTCAGTTTCAGCTACGTTCGTGCTGTACTTTAACTGATAGAGCTTGTTGAACGGAGTGCGTTTCATAGGTGAGTTGCACATTGTTACGAAGTCGTTTACGTCAATTGGAACGTATTTCTTTGCGAATTCTAGTGGTGTAATTCCATATTCGCGAATCATTGGACGATCGTCTTTGCCAGTCTTTGGCTTTTCGTCTTTCTTTTCGTCTTCTTTGGCTTCGTTCTTTTTGTCGTCCTTTTCGTCCTTCTTATCGTCGTCATCTTTAGTACGTGCAATAAAGTCGAAGCGCTCTGGTGGCTCGCCAAGTGCGATAGCTGTCATACGGTATACGGTTTCAAGGTCGCGGATTTTCATTTCGCGCAACTCTTCTATGGAAGTACCATTCTTGTGTGCTTCGCGCAATTCAGCCGCGAATTCGCGCAACTTGGTATTTATGTATTGTACGAATGCATCTGAGTCAATAGCATTTTGTGAATCTGGGTATGCGCTCTTTGGCACGAGTCCGTACTTGTTTACCAAGTTAACGAACATTTGCCACCATCCGCCGTCGTCGATCGGACCGTAGTTAATGTTTTCAAAGATTCGACTATCTAGGGTTTCGTCTAATGTTGCCAACACGTTTTCCAAGTACGCATTTGCCTTTTCAATCTTGTCCCAGAAGAACAAGTAGCTTTCGGAAAACTCGAAGTCGTCTAAATTCCACTTGTGCATTAATTCGTAACGCAAAGTGTTAAGGGAAGCGAACATCCAGCAACGTCCAGAGTGCTGTTGGTTTGTTATTGATCCTTGTTTTAATTCTATGGAGAAGTTGCGTGGTAAAGCGCGTTGTCCTTGATAGCTTGTTGCAGCTTTAAGAACGCCGCTTGCTACAGAAGCGTTTGCGGCTACTCGATTTGCTCGCTGTTCGTTAAAATGCTTGGAATATTCGCGCACGTTGTCTATGGTAACGGCTTTTACGTTTTCAGACATATATCTCCTTTTGTTGTTAGGTTGAAAATAGGCGAATAAGCGTTATTGTAGCGTGTTCAATGCACGAGTAGCGTTTTGCGTGGTCTGTGCTTTTTTAATAGGATGCTAGTAAAACTAATTGCAATGTGTTTTGTTAGTACGAAATGTTATTGTATTTACACTTTTATTACGATTTACGAAACTAATTTTCGTAAAATTTAAATAATTCCGTTAAATATTCTGATGTTTTGTTGATTTTGTGTATTAATTTTTGTGATAATTGATATTTATTCCGTATTATTGCATGTTTATTTTAAGCAATGTACATAGGTTAGCTAAAAATATACTAATTACATGTCCCATTTATGAGGGCTTACTTAAGTGTGCCTTGAGTATGCTTTTGATTTGCTTTTGCAACTGGGTATAGCAAACGATGGCAGTGTGCAAGCTTTAGGCTTGCAGTTACCAGATGGAGGTAACAATGGTTAGACGTAGAAAAGAGTCACAATGATACGATACATCGTTAAACGATGCCTGAATTATGTTGTGATGCTGTTTGTCTCCGTATCCATGACGTATTTCTTGGCAAGTGCTTTTATGGATCCGCGATCGAATTATATGTCTAGGCATCCGCATCCACCAATTCCTTCGATTAACCGTTCTTTGGATTTGGCGAACATTAACGACCAAACTCCAGTTATTACGAGATATTTGCGTTGGATTACTGGCGTTCTTACTCGTTGGGATTGGGGATTAAGCCCAGAGCAGGCTCCTGTTGGTCCTGCGATTGCGGCTCGTATTGGTGCGTCTGTCCAATTAGTTACTTGCGCAACTGTTCTTGGTATTGTTTTCGGTGTTAGTGTTGGCGTTTATACTGCTATTCGTCAGTACAAGTGGCAGGATCGAGTTCTTAACTCTATTGCTACGTTCTTGCTTGTTGTTCCAGCTGCTGTGTTTGGATTGCTTATTGTGTTAGCTGCAATTAGCGTTAACAATGCTGCTGGCTCTCGTTTATTCTTTGTTACGGGATTGCATTCTTATCAAGGTTCTAACCCTATTGCTTTTGTTCTTGACTTCTTACAGCATTTGATTTTGCCGACAATTGTTATGACTGTTCCTGGCATGGTTGGATACCATCTTACGCAGCGCACTTATTTGCTTGACACTATGAATGCTGATTATGTTCGCACTGCTCGTGCTAAGGGCTTGCCTTTGAACATTGCTATTCGCCGCCACGCTTTGCGTACTTCGTTGATTCCTACAGCCGTAGATGTTGCCTTCTCAATTGCAGGTGTGTTTACGGGCGCCGTTATTACTGAAACCGTGTTTGCAATTAACGGTTTGGGTAGCTATTTTGTGCAGACGATTTCTAATAACGACATTAATGGTTCTGTTGCTATTGCTGCATTCGGAGCTGTGTGTACTTTGGCTGGAGCTTTGCTGGCAGATATCTTCTCTGCTTGGCTTGATCCTCGTATTCGCTTGAATTAATTGTGCAACAGTGTAGGTGATTGATATGAGTAAAAAAGATGTATCTTCAAAGTCTCAAGAGTCTGTTGCAGACAAAAAGGCAAATGCTAATTCTTGGGGTAATTTTAAGCGAACTGGCAAAATTACGCTTTATACGCGTCGCTTCTTTAGGCGACCGTCTGCCGTCGTTGGCTTGGTTTTGCTTGTGTTCTTGATTCTTCTTGCTTTGTTTGGATCTAAGATTAGTAAGTGGGGCTACGATGAGCCTGATTTTACGGCTCTTGCAACTCCTCCTAGCGCAGAGCATTGGCTTGGTACAACTCCTGGCGGATCAGACATGTATGCAATGGTTGTTCGCGGACTTGGTCGCTCACTTTCTATTGGCATTGTAAGCTCCATTTCTATTACAATTATTGCTGCTTTGGTTGGTACTGCTATTTCTTACTTTGAGGGTTGGTTTGAGCAAGTTGGCATGTGGGTTTTGGACATGCTTTTGATTGTTCCATCCTTCTTGCTTATTGCTTTGATTGTTAGCTCCGCGACTGGTGGCAATGATTGGCTTTGGCTTGCGTTTGGTATGACTTCCTTTGGTTGGATTGGTTATGCTCGTACGCTTAGAACTTTGACTTTGAGTTTGCGCGAGCGTGAATATGTGCGCGCAGCCAAGTTTGAAGGTGTTTCTTCGTTCCGCATTATTGTTCGCCACCTTGTTCCAAATCTTGGTTCTGTATTGATTATTAATACGGTTCTCGGTGTTATTGGTGCAATCAACGGCGAAACCGCATTGAGCTTCTTGGGTCTTGGTATCAAGGCTCCAGATACTTCTTTGGGTACTCTTCTTAATGTTGGTCAAAGTAGCGTTATGACCTCTCCTTGGGTTCTTTTGGTTCCTTCTGCGGTTTTGGTTATTTTGACTTTCTCTGTTCAGCTTATTGGCGATGGTCTTCGCGATGCGATTGATCCATATTCTAGGTCTGTTGGTAAGGCCGAGTAAGGCTTGTTGGAGGTTTAAACATGACTGATATGGTGAATGACGCAATTAAGGAAGATTCTGTGATGGAAAATCAGAACAACGAACCACTTCTTTCTGTACGCAATTTGCAAATTAGCTTTGCTTCGGAAGCTGGTACGGTTCATGCAGTACGCAATATGAATTTTGATTTGTACCGCGGAAAAACCATTGGTATTGTAGGTGAATCTGGATCTGGTAAGTCGGTTACTTCTCTTGCTGTTATGGGTTTGCTGGATAAGAACGCGTCTGTTAAGGGTTCTGTTGTTTATAAGGGCGAAGAGCTGTTAACGAAGTCTGATGCAGAGATGAGTAAGATTCGTGGCAAGAATATTGCTATGGTGTTCCAGGATCCTCTTTCTGCTTTAACTCCAGTGTTTTCTATTGGAGATCAGCTTAAGGAAGCTTTGGTTATTCATAATCCAAATATGACCGAAGATCAGATTCGTGAGCGCTCTATTGAATTGCTTAACTTGGTTGGTATTACTAAGCCAGCTGAGCGCTTAAAGGCTTTCCCTCACGAGTTTTCTGGCGGCATGCGTCAGCGCGTTATGATTGCAATGGCAATTGCTAACAACCCAGATATTATTATTGCTGATGAGCCTACTACCGCTTTGGATGTTACGATTCAGGCTCAGGTTTTGGATGTTTTGAAGAAAGCGCAGAAAGAAACTGGCGCCGCAATGATCTTCATTACTCACGATTTGGGTGTTATTGCTGGCGTTGCAGACGAAGTTATTGTTATGTATGCGGGTCATTTGGTTGAGCATAATAGCGTTGAAGAGATTTTTACTCACCCAACTCAGCCATACACAATCGGCTTGCTTGGCGCTGTTCCGCGCGTTGACCAAAAGCGTACTCGCCGCTTAACTCCAATCTCTAAGCCAACAATGGATATGTTGATGGCAGAAGAAAAGAGTGGAGATACTAGCGATATGATGGGTCTTGAGGCAGAAAGCGAAACCGTTCGTGCGCTGCTTCATGCAGAAACCGAAAAAACTATTAAGCCAATGTTTGAGGGCATTCCTCGCGAGGATCGCAAGGTTGTTTTGGATGTTAAGGGCTTAGTTAAGACATTCCCAATTACTGGTGGCGGTTTCTTGCGACGCAAGGTTGGCGAAGTTCGCGCTGTTGATGGCATTGACCTTGAGATTCGCGAAGGCGAAACTGTGGCCCTTGTTGGCGAATCTGGTTCTGGTAAGTCAACTACTTTGATGGAAATCATGAGTTTAAAGAAGCCAGAAGCTGGCTCTATTACAGTTTTTGGCACCGATCTTAACGATAAGTTGACTAAAGAGCAGCGTCGCGAGCTTCGTTCTAAGATCCAATACGTGTTCCAGGATCCTATGAGCTCTCTTGATCCTCGTATGCTTGTTTACGATATTTTGGCAGAGCCTCTTCATGTTCAAAAGAAGTCTAAAGAAGAGATTCGTCAGCGTATTGCGGAGCTTATGCAGCTTGTTGAGCTGAATCCAGATCAGGTTGATCGCTTCCCAACGCAGTTCTCTGGTGGTCAGCGTCAGCGTATTGCTATTGCTCGCGCTTTGGCTGTAAACCCTAAGCTGCTTCTTCTTGATGAGCCTGTTTCGGCTTTGGATGTTTCTATTCAAGCTGGCATCATCAACTTGCTTGAAGATTTGCAAGACAAGTTGGGTGTTGCTTACTTGTTTGTGGCTCACAACATGGCGGTTGTTCGTCATATTTCTAGCAGAATTGCTGTTATGTACCACGGACGCATTGTTGAATCTGGCGAAACGGATGAGGTGTTTGATAATCCTAAGCATCCGTACACTAAGGCTTTGATTAGTGCTGTGCCAATTCCAGATCCTGCGATTGAGAAGAATCGTAAGCGTATTATTCTCAATGAAGAAGATTCGTTTGATGACGTTGCAAGCGTCTGATTCTAATCTTTTGTGAATACGCCTAAACTTTTGTTTAGGGCAATTTTGATCGCGTGTGTTATGCAAGACACACGCGATTTTTTGTTACAGGCACATAAATTCTAAAAAAAGTAATATATTTTGTTTTTTAATTAAAATAAACTAAAAAATTTTCTGTTTGACTGTTTTATGTATTTAATTTTCTTTTTTATGGATTAAATCTTAAGTAACAAAAGCTTAAATTCAGTATTTGTTAAAAAAGTCGTAACACAAAATGTCAAAAGATTAGATATACTCTACACACATACCAGAAAGCGGACATCATTTCTGGGGAATGAGAGGAATCATGAAAAAAACTAATGCAGGCAAATTAACTGTATTCGCCGCAGCTGCACTTTCTGTTGCAATGCTACTCGGCGCTTGCGGTGGCACAACTGCTACTACAGCAGATAAGGCCAAGGGCGGTATGACCGAAGAGCCAGCCGCAGGTGTGGATACTTCCTACACTGGCGCTCTTCCAATGCCTAAGGTTGACAAGCGTTATGACAATCCACAGCCTCGTGACAATGTTAAGGATGGCGGTACTTACACGTTCTCGCTTTCCGACATGGGTCCAAACTGGAACTACGCTTCTAACGACGGTAATACCGCTTATATGAGCACTTTGTGGGGCTTCTACCAGCCATCGCTTCCTTATTACGACACTGTTAAGGGCGAGAAGGTTAAGTACAACCCTGATTACATTACTTCTGTTAAGAAGGTTAGCGACAAGCCACTCGTAGTTCAGTACGATTTGAACCCAAAGGCTAAGTGGAACGATGGTACAGACATCGATTACACTGCTTTCAAGGCTACTTGGGAAGTTATGAATGGCAAGAACGAAGCCTACTCTGTACCATCTCACGAGGGCTATGACTGCATTGAGTCCGTTGAGCAGGGTGCAAATCCTAAGCAAGTAATCGTTAAGTACAATAAGCCATGCGCAACTTGGGAATTGCTTTTCGCTCCATTGGTTCATCCAAAGGCAACCGATCCTACTGTGTTCAACCAGGGTTGGGTAAATAATCCTCACAACGAGTGGGGTGCAGGTCCATTCGAGATTCAGTCCGCAACCGAAGATCAGGTTGTTTTCGTGCGCAATCCAAAGTGGTGGGGCAAGAAGGCAAAGCTCGATAAGGTTGTTGTAAAGCGTATGGAAGATACCGCTGCAATGAACGCCTTCCAGAACGGCGAAATCGATTCCGTGGATTCCATCTCCACCAAGGATAAGATCAAGGCTGCTCGTAGCGTTAAGGGCGCTCAGCTCCGTTACGGCTACAGCACCAAGATTCGTGTTATTAACTTAAACGCAAAGGCTGGCGCATTCAAGGATAAGGCAGTGCGTAAGGCTGTTGTTCAGGCATTCGACGTTGCTACCTACAACAAGATTCAGTTCCAGGGTATGAGCTGGAAGATCGAGCAGCCAGGTTCTGAGCTTCTCTCCATGTTCCAGGCTGGCTACAAGAACAACCTCCCAGCTGATGCTAAGTTCAACGTAGAAAACGCTAAGAAGACTCTTGAAGCCGCTGGCTACAAGATGGGCAAAGATGGTTACTACGCTAAGAATGGCAAGACCGTTCAGTTCACATTCACCTTCTTCGGCGATGACTCTACTCAGGCAGCTCTTGCTAACGCATTCCAGGCCATGATGAAGAAGGCTGGCATGAAGTGCAAGACTGTAAACAATCCTGCATCTAAGTTCTCTAAGACTGTAAGCTCCTTCGACTTCCAGATGCTTCCAATGGCTTGGGTTTCCCAATCTCCATTGAGCTTCTTGGCATCCGCTTCCCAGGTATACGGTTCTAAGAGCGATTCCAACTTTACTGGCACTGGCAGCAAGAAGATTGATGCCGTTCTAGCCAAGATTGGCAAGACCTACGATTACAAGGAACAGACTGCATTGGCCAATAAGGGTGAGTCCATGGCTTTCGCCGAGTATGGTACACTCCCAGTTTCTGCTCCTCCAACCTATCAGGCATACAAGAAGGGCTTCGCTAACGGCGGTCCTGCTGGATATGCTAACGTTTTTGTTGAAAACATTGGTTGGCAGAAGTGAGTAAATTTGTAGCGATAACTCGCGCAAGTTTACTAAGCTGATTGCTTAACTTATAGCATGTGGCGTGTGGTCTTTGGCTGCACGCCACATGCTTTTGAGTGCGCTTTGACTGAGCTTGAAATCAACAGGATTTCAAGCTCCTTCAAAGCGTGATTTGGCTCAATTGTGAAGCACGGTGTGCTTCACATGCCAAATCAGCCGAACGGCTATGCCGTGAGGAATAAGCGCTCGCTATGAAACTCGCTCAACACCAAACAAGAGCTGTCGATTAAACTATAAATTTAAGATTAAGTCTCAAAAAACAAAGTCAAAAATAAGGGAGAATCTAGCGCATGTATGTAAATCCAAATAAACGCAAAGACGCGAGTAACGTGCGCTGGGTTTTGCAATATTGTAAGCCAGATATGTGGAGAGTAGGCGTATCGCTAGTTCTTTTTACTATAAACGACACAATGGCAATGACAATGCCTCTACTTTCGGGCTTTATTGTAGACAAAATAATTATTGGCAAACAGCATGATTTGCTTCTTAACGTATGCGTGCTAATGGTTGCAATGATGATTGTTCGCGTTGGCTCAAGGTATATCTACCAGCTTCTAATGGAAAAGTTTGGCCAAAATGCCGTGTATCGCCTTGTAAGCGACGAGTACGAGAAGCTACATTCGCTTGATTTTACGTACTTTAATCACACGCGCACAGGCGACATTATGAGTCGCATGACTTCGGATACGGATGCGATTCGCCACGTTTTAAGCTGGGTGTCTTATATGGCGCTTGATTGTGTAGTGATGTTTGTGTTTGCGCTAGTTATAATGTTTTCAATTCAATGGCAGCTAGCGCTAGCACTTATGGCAATTACGCCATTTTTGTTCTGGCTTGCAAGACTTATGGGCAAGAATGCTAGGCCAAAGTTCCTTGCGATTCGCGAATCGTTTGCGCGAATGAATTCAATGGTAGAAGAAAATATTGAAGGCAATCGTGTTGTAAAAGCTTTTGTGCGCGAGCCTTTTGAAACACAGAAATTCGATAAATGCAACGAAGATTATTTTAATTGCAATATTACGCTTGCAAAAAACACGCAAAAATACATGCCATGGCTTGACGGCATGGGCTTTGCGCTAGAGCTTGTAACAGTAGGATTTGGCGGATGGCTTGTGCTTAACGGAAGCATGACTTTGGGCGCGTTTGTAACGTTTAACAGTTTTCTTTGGATGCTCCACATGCCAGTAAGAATGGTTGGGTGGCTTATTAACGATTGGCAGCGATTCAACGCAGGATGCGTAAATATTCGTAAGCTTCTCACGCAAGAATCGCATATTGATTTGCCATCTGCCTCCGAGAAAAACGTTAAGGTAAAGGGCCATGTAACTTTTGAACACGTTGATTTTGCGTTCCCAGATGATCTTGATTCCCCAGTTTTAAGCGATATTGATTTAGATGTTCCAGAAGGAACAAAGCTTGGAATCTTAGGGGAAACGGGGTCTGGAAAGTCAACGCTTGTAAGTCTTATAGCAAGATTCTATGATCCTACGCGCGGCCGCGTTTTAATTGATGGAAAAGACGTGCGCGAATGGCCTTTAGAAATTGTTAGAAATCAAGTTAGCATAGTTGCGCAAGAAACATTTCTGTTTTCCGATACGATTGCAGGAAATATTGGCTTTGGGTTGCCTCAAAACGAGGAAAATTGCAAAGAATTAGATAACACGATTAGGCGTATGGCAAGAATCGCAGATGCAGACGATTTTATTATGAATATGCCAGAAGGCTACGAAACTGTAGTAGGCGAGCGAGGAGTTGGTCTTTCGGGCGGCCAAAAGCAGCGCTTAAGTCTTGCTCGCGCGCTAGCTAATAATCCTGCAATCTTGATTATGGACGATACAACTTCTGCAGTAGACATGGAAACTGAGGAGCATATTCAAAAAGAGCTAAAAAAGTTAGATGGTTCTCGCACAGTAATCACAATTGCGCACAGAATCTCGTCTGTTAAAGACGCAGACATGATTATTGTGCTAGATCACGGCAAAATCGTAGAACGCGGAACGCATGAGCATCTTGTGGTGTCGCATGGAAGATATTGGGAAATCTACAAAAAGCAGCTTGGTATGCAAATGGGCAAAGCTTTGGGATTTGAAGATTTAGACAAGGCTAAAGGTGAGTAGAATGGCGCAACGCAACACTTATAAAGAAGATGAAAGCCAAGAAGAGCACGTAAATTTACACGAGTTGATGCGCGTTCGCAAATACATAAAGCCGTACGCATGGCAGCTAGTCAAAATAGTTTTAGTTGTTATTAGCGGAAGTTGCATTATGACAATAACGCCAATGATTACAAAAACACTTATAGACGTAGTTTTGCCTAATAAAAACGTTTCTTATTTGTATGCGCTTATTGCATTGTTTGGCGTGCTTATTGTATTGTATGAGCTTGGTTTGGCATACAGAACGCTTGCTATTACGCGACTTGGTCAAATGATAATTAAAGATATGCGACGCGATATTTTTACGCACGTGCAATCGTTGTCGTTTGATTACTTCGATTCGCGCCCACACGGCAAAATTTTGATTCGCATAGTAAACTACATTAATACGCTTTCCGACACGCTTTCGTCTGGTTTAATCAACGTATTTTCCGATGTTTTTGTGCTAATCATTACGCTGATCGCAATGTTTTCTATAGATTGGCGAATGGCATTGTGGAGCCTTGTATTATTCCCAGTTTTTATAATCTGGACTCGCACTTTGCAAATTTTGCAACGAAAAGCGTCTAAAAAACTGTCAAATAAGCAAAGCAATCTTAACGCATATTTGCACGAATCAATCGCAGGCGTAAAAACCACTCAAACTTTTGCGCGCGAATCAGAACAATACGCTACATTCCAAGATCAGCAGTCGGGAGTCAGAAAAGCGTGGATGCGAAACGTTAGAGTGCAAATGCTACTTTGGCCAGGAGCTTCGATTATTGAAAGCGCAGCAATTTCGCTGCTTTACTACGTTGGCATAATGAATGCAAGTAGTATGAACATAAGCACGGGTACGCTTATAGCATTTGTGTGGTATTCGAGTACTTTTTGGGAGCCAGTTGTAAACATTGGTAACTTCTACACGCAACTCGTAACATGCTCAGTGTATTTGGAGCGTATTTTTGAAACGCTAAGCATTAAGCCAAATATTGTAGATAAGTCAGATGCAAAAGAATTGCCGCAAATTAAAGGCAGGGTTGACGTAAACGACGTTGTGTTCCGCTACGAAGAGAACGGAAAGCCGATTTTGAATTTAGTTGACTTGCACATTGAGCCTGGAACAACGGTTGCGCTTGTAGGTCCTACTGGAGCGGGTAAAACAACGCTTGTAAGCCTGCTTTCTAGATTCTACGACGTTTCCGAAGGTTCAATCACAATTGACGGCTACGATGTGCGCTCAATAACGTTAGCATCTTTGCGAAAGCAAATGGGCGTTATGCTTCAAGACAGCTTTATATTTAGCGGAACTGTTAAAGAAAACATTCGCTACGGCAAGCTTGACGCAACAGACGAAGAGATTGAAGCTGCAGCTCGCGTAGTTCACGCTCACGAGTTTATTGAAGAATTGCCTAATGGCTACGATACGGAAATTGAGGAGCGAGGAGCCACTCTTTCTGCAGGACAAAGGCAGCTTATATCGTTTGCCAGAGTATTACTTGCGAATCCGCGAATTCTAATTTTAGACGAAGCAACAAGCAATATAGATACGCGTACAGAAGAGGCGTTGCAAGCAGGATTAGCTCAATTGCTTAAAAATCGCACTTCTTTTGTAATTGCACACAGGCTTTCTACAATAGAGAATGCGGATTTGATTTGCGTGATTGACCATGGGCAAATCGTGGAGCGCGGAAGCCATGAGCAGCTTATGGCGCAAAAAGGTGCGTATTACAGGCTTGTGGAATCGCAATACGCTGCGATTAGTGCTGCGATCCAGTAAGCGCAAAAGTTGCGTTTTAAGTCACGTTTTAAGCCACGTTAAATATGCGACTACACTTGTAAATCATGAGTAAGCATCATCGCGAACACAATTGGGCGCCTTCTTTAACAGAGCAGTCTGAAATATGGCAGAATCTAATTAAAGAAGGCATAACAATCGCAGACGACCACACGCACATGTTAAGCGTAGTGGATTTTGCAAAAAATCTTAATCAAGAATTATCGCAAAAAGGGCGAGAACCAATTGCGGAACCAAGTGCAGATGACTTAGTAAATAGTGCAAAAGCATCAGGCGTTTCTAAAATGATTGAGGTTGGATGCGAATATCCAAATTGGCAGCCAACAATAGATTTTGCGGCAGCTCACGCGGATTGCGTGCGTGCTGCAATAGCGATTCACCCCAACGAAGCGCCTCTACACGGTCATAGGGGAGCAGAAGGACCAGACGGCTTACCGGTGGTTTATAAGCCGTATCATGATATTTCATTTGACGAAGCAATGCAACACTTGCGCTCGCTAGTCGTAGATAACGCAGAAGAAGTAGTGGCAATAGGTGAAACGGGATTAGACTATTTTCGCACAGGCGAGTCTGCAAGGATTTACCAACGCGAATCATTCCGCGCGCATATAGCACTTGCAAAAGAGCTTAATTTGCCGCTTCAAATTCACGATAGAGATGCTCATAGTGATGTTGTAGAAATTTTGCTAAAAGACGGAGCGCCAGAGCGCACAGTGTTTCACAGCTATTCTGGCGGGAAAGACTTAGCTCAAGTGCTAAAAGAAAACGGATGGTACGCAAGTTTTTCTGGAACGATTAGCTATAAAGGTAACGAAGATTTACAAGAATCTGCGCGAATCATTGGCAAAGATCATATAACTGTTGAAACAGATGCGCCGTACCTTACACCAATGCCGTATCGAGGTCGTCCGAACGCGCCTTATATGGTTCCTTATACACTTGAATCGTTAGCAACCGCGCTTGACTGTTCTTTGCTAGAAGTAGCAAAGTCAACTTTAAAAACAACGAAAGAAATCTACGGTTTTTAGATGATCTAGTCTTATATTCTTGCTTTGATTAAGCCTTATTTTTCAAGGATTCTATGCTGACTTTGCTTTATATATCTGTTATTGTATACAATATTTAGGTACAAATAAATAAAACTGTAAGCAGTAAGACCATATGCGACTTCTTATTATGGCAGATTATTGCAAAGAAGAGGTCTTACTTTTTGGAGGAAAAATCAAGCATGACTAAGTCACGCGTTTCAGCGCTATCTAACGATGACGCTAAGGATCTTCGCAACGGGGCGAAGGAGTCTGAGAAGGCTGCTAAGGGAGTAACGAACCCTAAAGAGGCGATCCTAAAAGCCGCTTCTTTTACAAAAGCGCCAAAAGTTTCTCAGAAAACCACCACTCGCGAAGAACGAGAGGCGTTGGCGTATCAGCAGGCTAAAGAAGTTAAAGAGGCTGAAAAGCTTGCGGATAGTGCGGTTAGAGGTCCACTTGGCAGATGGTGGGCAAAGATACAAACCAGCTCAGATAAATTTACTTTAGGTATGTCGATAGTGGCATTGGGCGTTGTTTATGGAGATATTGGAACTTCTCCTTTGTACACTGCTCAAACATTCTTAGCTGGTCAAGGCGGATTGCAAAACATTAGTCGCGAAGCCGTTTACGGAATGTTATCCCTAGTGTTTTGGTCAATCACGCTGATCACAACCGTAAAATACGTGTTTGTAGCTATGCGCACAGACAACAAAGGCGAAGGTGGAATTTTTGCACTCTATTCGCTTATTAGGCGAAAAGGCGCGTGGCTTGCGATTCCAGCAATGATTGGCGGTGCTGCGTTCCTTGCGGATTCTGTTCTAACTCCAGCAGTTTCAATATCTTCTGCAGTTGAAGGTCTGCGAACTATATCTGCGTTTAGGCCTATTTTCTTAGAAAACGACAATCTATCTTTAATGATTACCGTGGTTATTATTGTGATTCTGTTTTCGGTTCAACAGCGAGGAACTGAAAGAATAGGCAAAGTTTTCGGCATAGTAGTTATGATATGGTTCGGATTCCTAGCGCTTGTTGGAATCATGAATATTGGAGAAGATTGGGCAATTTTTGAAGCTTTGAACCCAATTTACGGCTTGAAGTTTTTGTTTAGTTCGCACAATGTGCAAGGAATGGCGTTAATGGGCATCATATTCCTTTCCACAACAGGTGCGGAAGCCTTGTATTCTGATATGGGTCATGTTGGGCGTGGAAACGTTTACGTTACGTGGCCATTTATTAAAGTTGCTCTTGTTCTAAACTACTTTGGTCAAGGCAGCTGGATGCTACAACATCAAAACAATAAAGCATTATGGTCTATAGAAGGCTTAAATCCTTTCTTCCAGATGCTCAGCCCGAATTTACGTTATGTAGCAGTTGTGCTTTCTGTAACAGCAGGCATTATTGCATCACAGGCTTTGATTACTGGTGCATTCACTATGGTTTCAGAAGCTACAAGCCTTAATTGGATGCCTCATCTCCAGGTGCGTTACCCTGCGCGTACTCGTGGTCAGCTTTATATTCCAGTTGTTAATTTTGTGCTTTGTCTTGCAACTCTTACGGTTTTAGCTGTGTTTAAAGATTCAGAGCATATTTCGGGAGCATATGGTCTTGCACTTACGCTTACCATGATTGCTACAACAACACTTCTTACTGTTCACATGTGGTATCAAAAGAAGAAGATTGCTGCTTTAATTTTTGCCACTGTGTTCTTGATTATCGAGATTTTGTTCTTTATAGCATCTATGGCAAAATTCATGCATGGTGGTTGGTTTACCATGATTCTTGGGGCTACGATTCTTATCGTTATGCTCACTTGGAAGGATGGCACTAAGATTGAGCGTTCTCAACGCTTGCACATGAAGCCTAAGGATTTTCTGCCTGTGCTAGATAAGCTTCATCGTGATTTCCGTATTCCTTATTTTGCGGATAACATTGTTTATTTGACTTCCGATAAGGAAATGAAGCGTTTGGATACTGGAATCTTCTTCTCTATTTTTGCGGATCATCCTAAGCGTGCGCGCGCGTGGTGGGCTGTGTCAGTGGAAACGGATGATGCTCCGTTTACTCGCGAATATTGCGTGGAGAATTTTGGTACGGACTATTTGTTCCGCGTTAAGATCAAACTTGGGTTTAAGGTTTCTCCTTCGATTCCTGCGTATTTGCATCAGATTATGCACGATTTGTCGCATACTGGCGAGCTTCCGCAACAGCAATCTGTGTACCCTAAGGTTGATGCGGATCCAGATATTGGTCCAATTCGTTACGTGCTTTTACATAAGGCTTTGATGCCTGAGTCGAATATTTCTTTGCGTGGTGCGTTATCGCTAAAAATGAAGTATGCGATTCGTCATATTGCTGGTACGCCTGTTAAGTGGTTTGGATTAGCTCCGTATAATCCTGTTGTAGAAGTTCAGCCGTTGTTTGTTTCCACTCGTAGACCTCCTCGTTTAAAGAGAGAAGAAGTTGCTTCTTCTAGAGCAGTTCAGTCTTTGCAAGGTTCAGGAATTGTGTCTGATGTTGCGTCGGATGCTGAACAAACAACTATTATGAACGCTAGAGATATTGTTAATGCAAATGTTTCTAGCGATGGCAAGTCTGAGAAGTCTGAAAAGTCTGCAAATAAGGAGACTAAGGAATCTAAAATATCTAACACTGGCAAAATCGCTAGAATAGATACTGGTCAGATTAAAGCAGTTAAAAAGTGAAGTGATTTAAGCAACTAAGCAACAAGTGCTTTGTTTGTGTTGCTTTGTTTTAAGGAGCGCGGTGTAATTATGCTTGCAGATTTGCCTGATTTTAATAGGATCGAAAAGTTGCATCGCGCTACTGCGCCAAGTGAAGCTGCGTACAATTTGATTCACTGCCATTGTGTTGTTATTGCTACGATTTCTTGGATGATCGCAAGACGTCAAAATCAGTTGTTGGCTTTTAAGCAGCTTGGTAGTATTGAGGATTTTGCGGATAAGTCGCCAGCATCCGTCGAACGGATTATGCTTTGTCAAATATCTAAAATCAATAAAGACTTAAAAAATAGATGTGATTTAGCAAAGTCGTGTCTTGAAAAATTAATAAATTTAGATCCGTTATCTCTTCCTCAAATCGATGGAGGTGCGGCTCCAAGTGATTATGTAGACGAATATGCTGCATTTGCTGGAGGATTGTTGCACGATATCGGAACTTATTTTGTTTTAGATAAAGACGGTTCGCGCGAAGAGAACAGTAAGTTGGAGTTTGACGGTCCTCATTATATTTTGCACGGCTTGCGCGGCTACAACTATTTGATTGATAACGGTTTTAGCGAAGATACTGCGCAATTTGCGCGTAATCATACTGGTGTAGGGCTGACTCGCGAGCAAGTTGTTTCTCAGAATTTACCGCTTCCAGCTGGCGACTATATTCCGCAAACTATTGAACAAGAAATTGTGATGGTCGCAGATAAATACAACAGTAAGTCGATTCCGCCGCGATTTTTAACAGTTGATACATATAGATGTAAAGCTGAACGATTTGGCGAAGAAAATGCAAAACGATGGATGTTCTTGGTTAATAAGTATGGCAGAGTGAGTGTTTGCAAGCTTGCAGATTTCTTTGGGCTTAAGGTTGATTAGGCAAAGTTGATTAAGCTTTGCTTTTATGGCTATAAAGCCGCTAATCCAAGTGCAGTGTTTACTTCGGCTACAATATCGTGCATAGCAGCGCTTGCTGCAGCTGCGTCACCTTCCATAATTGCCTGCGTTACCTTTTTATGGTTTAATATCGCTTCTTTATTTGGTTTTTGCGGATAAAGATTTAGCTCAACTCTGCCGCGTAATACGCTTTCGACTATTGAACTAAGTTTTGCAAAAATCGGGTTACCGCTATTTGCAAGCAAAAGAGTATGGAACTGGATATCTAATTCATGAAAATCTGCCAGTCTATTTTCTTCTACCGCTTTTACCATATCGTGACCAATTACGCCCAATTTATAGCGTATTTCTACATCTCCGCGTAATGCACACCCAGCTGCTGCGGCAGGTTCTACAACAAGACGAAGTTCTGTTAATGCTCGTAGTTCATTTTCTCTGTATGGTGAATGTAGTTTCCATGTGATTACTCGTGTATTTAAATCGTCCCAATTTTCTGGATTGCAAGCTATTACGCCTGTTCCGCGTTGAAATTGTACGCAACCCAAAGATGCTAATAGTCTTGTTGCTTCTCGAGCTACTGTTCTAGATATTCCATATTGTTTTTGAATATCTTCTAGTTTTCGATTAGTTTTTGGCTCCCATTTGTTATTTACTATTTCATCTGCGAGAGAATCTGCTATAGATAGATGTAAAGGAGCGTTTTCGGTCACTAAGTCACTAGAAATTTGACTTTGTGTGGTATTAGACACCATATTTGCCTCGTAGTTTTATGTATATTTATGGTTTCATCCTAGCAAATAGAAAATGAAAATATAATCATGCTCAAAAAATAACATATCAAAGACTCTTAATTCTTTGACAAAGAGTCTTTGTGTGGTATTCTTATAGTGTTGTCAATAACAAAGGAGCTATTATGGCGATTCACATTGTAGTGATGGGCGTTGCTGGTTGCGGCAAGTCTACTGTTTCTGAGGCAATTCGCGATCAACTTGGTTACACTCTGGCAGAAGGTGATGATTTTCATCCAAAAGCTAATATAGATAAAATGTCCGCAGGAATTGCGCTAACAGATGAAGATCGTTGGCCTTGGTTGGATCTTATTAACAAATGGATGGTTGCGCGTGAAAGTCTTGGAGAAAACACAGTTGTTTCAAGCTCTGCATTAAAACGGTCATATCGCGAAGTTCTTTCTAAAAATCTAAACGTGTACTTCTTGCATTTAAACGGAAGCCATGAGTTAATAGCGCAGAGGCTAAAAGATCGTAAAGGACACTTTATGCCACCATCTTTATTGCCAAGTCAGTTTGCAATTTTGGAGCCTCTAGGTAAAGAAGAAAACGGAACCGTTATATCGATTGAAGGTTCTGTTGAAGATATGGTTCATAGAGCTATCAAAGCAGTGAAAACATATGAACAATCGCAGCTGCAAAAACAATCATAAATGCAAAACAATAGCAATTGTAAAGTGGCGCAATTGTAAAGCAGCACAAAAATATACATTCAAAAATTACTAACGCAAATAACAAAGTTGTTAGCGCATTGATCGTAAACAAAAGATCACAAGGAATTATAAATAAAGCATCACAATAATTAAAACAATTCACAAAATCATGGAGGATTTATGAGTGGGTTAATTCTTGCGGCAATATTAGGTATAGCGCTTATTGTCGTACTTATTGCAGTGGTAAAAGTACATCCCTTCCTATCGTTAATGATTGGTTCGATTGCAACTGCAATCATTGCAGGAGTTCCATATGATAAAAGTCTTACAAGCTTTACTAATGGAGTTGGTTCCACAGCATCAGGAGTTGGATTACTCATTGCTTTAGGCGGAATTATTGGAATTCTTCTTACGCGTTCTGGTGGAGCAGACGTGATTTGTGACACCATACTTAAGAAAGCTCCAGAACATAAGCTTCCATGGGCTATGGCGCTGAGCGCATTTATTGTTGGAATTCCACTGTTCTTTGAAGTTGGTGTAGTGATACTTATACCAATTATTCTTCTTGTTGCTCGTCGTACAAAAATGCCAGTAATTGCTTTAGGAATACCGGCGCTCGCAGGCTTATCGGCTTTGCATGCTTTTGTACCGCCACATCCTGGACCACTTGTTGCTATTGATGCTTTGCACGCAAACCTTGGATTGACTTTGGCTTTTGGTTTGATTATCGCCATACCAACTGTAGCAATCGCAGGACCTCTAATGGTTCATTGGATGGTAAAAATGGTTCCTATTCAAGCTAAGCAAGACGAAGACAATAAGAAGGAAGATAAGCCACAAAATCGTCCTACATTCGCGGAAGCATCTAGCGTAATTTTACTTCCAGTAATTCTTATGCTTGCAGCCAGTGTTGTTGATATTACGGGGCAATCAAAATCTACATTTGGTAGTGTAATCGCATGGATTGGAACACCACTTGAAGCTCTTACAATCACTACTATTTTTGCGATGATATTATTTGCTATTCGCGCAAAGTGGAGTAGGGATACATTAAATTCTCTGGTAGGCCTTTCGTTCTCCTCAATTGCAAGTATCTTGTTGATCGTTGCTGCTGGAGGTGGATTCAAGCAAACCCTTGTAGATTCTGGAATTGGTAAAGTTATTGCTACGGGCATTGTTCAGGCAAATCTTAATCCTCTTCTTGCTGGATGGATTGTTGCTGTACTAATTAGACTGGCGACTGGATCTGCAACCGTTGCAACCGTAACGGCATCTGGTATTGTTGCACCTTTGGCTGCAAATCTAAATCAAGTACAATTAGCGTTACTCGTACTAGCTATTGGTGCTGGATCAATCTTCTTATCTCATGTAAATGATGCTGGATTCTGGTTGGTTAAAGAATATTTCGGTATGAGCGTAGGACAAACATTTAAAACATGGTCATTAATGGAAACAGTATTGTCTGTTGTTGGACTTGCAATTATTATGCTAGTTTCCGCTGTTGTTCCTGTGTTCATATGAAATTAAAAAGATTATCTGAATAAGTTTTGTGACAGTTTTGCAAAAGTTATTAAAAGTTATTAAAAGTTATCAAAAAATTTGAAGGAAGGAATTTATTATGCAATTAGGTGTTATCGGTTTAGGGCGCATGGGTGGAAACATGGTTAAGCGCTTGCGCGAAGGAGGTCATGAAGTTGTTGGATATGACGTTAGTGCCGAATCAAATCGAGATGTTGATTCTTTAGAAAAATTGGTACAAAGACTTTCTAGTCCGCGTATTGTATGGGTTATGGTTCCAGCTGGTTCTCCTACAGACACAACTATCGAAAAATTAAGCAATCTTCTCGAAGATAATGACCTAGTAATTGATGGAGGCAATACTAGGTATATTGATGATCAACGTCATTCTGCTGAATTAAAAGCAAAGGGAATCCATTTTATGGATGTTGGAGTTTCAGGCGGAGTTTGGGGATCGACTCGTGGATACGCATTGATGGCTGGCGGCTCCGATGAAGATTATCAGAGAATGCTACCAATTTTCGAGACTTTGAAGCCTGAAGGCCCTGACGGACTCGTTCACGCTGGTGCTGTTGGCGGTGGTCATTTTGCCAAGATGGTTCACAATGGAATTGAATACGGGATGATGCAGGCTTTTGGTGAAGGCTTTGCAACAATGATGCGTTCAGAATTAATAGATGATCCAGCTAAGGTTATGTCTTCATGGCGCCAAGGTTCTGTTGTTCAGTCTTGGTTGCTTGACTTATTCGCGCGCGCTGCAAAAGACGATCCAACATTAGAATCTATGCCTCCTGTTGCTAATGAATCTGGTGAAGCAAAGTGGATGGTTGAAGCTGCACTTGAACTTGGTGTTCCAACCCCAGTTACCGCATGCTCATTGTGGGCTCGTCAAGTATCTCGCGGAGGTGGAGATGACACTTTGCGAGTAGTTTCATCGTTGCGCGCGCAGTTTGGTGGCCATGTCACTAAAAAATAGTCAAAATAACTAGAAAATATCTAAGGTAAAAATAGGTAAAAAATAGATAAAGATTGTATAGATGGGCAGTTATGTGTTAATTGCCCATCTATTTTTGTTTGCGACACTCCCGGGTTTTGTGTTTTTTATGGTTTTTTGTTTGTTTTTTGGGTTGTTTTTGGTTTTGTGTTGGTGGTTGTGGTGGTTTGTTGTGGTTTTTTGCGTGTTTTCGACACGCCGATGTTTTGGCTTGTTTTCAATGGTTTTGTGGTGTTTGTTTTGTGTTGGTTTGCGTTTTGGTGGGGTTTGGTGTAAGTTTATCTCTTGCTGCTCAGCGCGGCTGGTTCTCCTCGGTTGAGGTTGATGAGCCGGCTGGTGTGGTGGTGGTTTGAGAACTCAAGAGCGTGTCTGTACTACTTATTAGTTAATTATTGCCAGTTCATTGTCAGCCTCACGGATTGTGGGGTGCCTGAGAGATGGTTAAATGATGGTGAGGTTTTTTGTTGGGATGTTCTTTCCTTAAAGAATGTCTCGTCTTTTTCTTTTATATTGGAGCCTTTTGTTGGCTCTTCATTGAAGTTTTTCGTGGAGGGTTCGATTCTGGCTCAGGATGAACGCTGGCGGCGTGCTTAACACATGCAAGTCGAACGGGATCTGACCAGCTTGCTGGTTGGTGAGAGTGGCGAACGGGTGAGTAATGCGTGACCAACCTGCCCCATGCTCCAGAATAGCTCTTGGAAACGGGTGGTAATGCTGGATGCTCCAACTTGACGCATGTCTTGTTGGGAAAGTGTTTAGTGGCATGGGATGGGGTCGCGTCCTATCAGCTTGTAGGCGGGGTAATGGCCCACCTAGGCTTCGACGGGTAGCCGGCCTGAGAGGGCGGACGGCCACATTGGGACTGAGATACGGCCCAGACTCCTACGGGAGGCAGCAGTGGGGAATATTGCGCAATGGGGGAAACCCTGACGCAGCGACGCCGCGTGCGGGATGAAGGCCTTCGGGTTGTAAACCGCTTTTGATTGGGAGCAAGCCTTTTGGGTGAGTGTACCTTTCGAATAAGCGCCGGCTAACTACGTGCCAGCAGCCGCGGTAATACGTAGGGCGCAAGCGTTATCCGGAATTATTGGGCGTAAAGAGCTTGTAGGCGGTTCGTCGCGTCTGGTGTGAAAGCCCATCGCTTAACGGTGGGTTTGCGCCGGGTACGGGCGGGCTAGAGTGCAGTAGGGGAGACTGGAATTCTCGGTGTAACGGTGGAATGTGTAGATATCGGGAAGAACACCAATGGCGAAGGCAGGTCTCTGGGCTGTTACTGACGCTGAGAAGCGAAAGCGTGGGGAGCGAACAGGATTAGATACCCTGGTAGTCCACGCCGTAAACGGTGGACGCTGGATGTGGGGCCCATTCCACGGGTTCTGTGTCGGAGCTAACGCGTTAAGCGTCCCGCCTGGGGAGTACGGCCGCAAGGCTAAAACTCAAAGAAATTGACGGGGGCCCGCACAAGCGGCGGAGCATGCGGATTAATTCGATGCAACGCGAAGAACCTTACCTGGGCTTGACATGTGCCTGACGACTGCAGAGATGTGGTTTCCTTTCGGGGCAGGTTCACAGGTGGTGCATGGTCGTCGTCAGCTCGTGTCGTGAGATGTTGGGTTAAGTCCCGCAACGAGCGCAACCCTCGCCCTGTGTTGCCAGCGGGTTATGCCGGGAACTCACGGGGGACCGCCGGGGTTAACTCGGAGGAAGGTGGGGATGACGTCAGATCATCATGCCCCTTACGTCCAGGGCTTCACGCATGCTACAATGGCCAGTACAACGGGTTGCTTCATGGTGACATGGTGCTAATCCCTTAAAACTGGTCTCAGTTCGGATCGTAGTCTGCAACTCGACTACGTGAAGGCGGAGTCGCTAGTAATCGCGAATCAGCAACGTCGCGGTGAATGCGTTCCCGGGCCTTGTACACACCGCCCGTCAAGTCATGAAAGTGGGCAGCACCCGAAGCCGGTGGCCTAACCCTTTTGGGATGGAGCCGTCTAAGGTGAGGCTCGTGATTGGGACTAAGTCGTAACAAGGTAGCCGTACCGGAAGGTGCGGCTGGATCACCTCCTTTCTACGGAGTTTTTGTGCACGCTCGGTTGAGTGTGGTTACTGGTGTGGAAAACAATAGTTAATGTTTTTAGATGAGTTTGTTGGGCATGCTTTTGGGTTCCCGGATTGCCACCCCCCTTTTTTGGGGTTGCGGTCCTGGCCCTTGGATTACAGGTTGAGGCTTTTTGGTTTTTGGCTTGTGTTCTTGGTGTTTGGTGGTTTGAGAACTGGATAGTGGACGCGAGTAAGAATAGTGAGACTGTTTTTTGGTTTTGCTTGTTTTTACTTTTATCAATTTCAACCGGCTCCATTTTGGTGGAGTCGCTTGATCGTTTTGTGATCGTTTAGTGTGATGATTTATTGTCTAGAGAGTTAAGCGATAGGCTTTTTACTGGTGTATCACTGGTAAGGGCGTATGGTGGATGCCTTGGTAGACAGGACCGATGAAGGACGTGACGGGCTGCGATATGCCTCGGGGAGCTGCCGAGTGGGCTTTGATCCGAGGATTTCCGAATGGGGAGACCCGGCCACTGTTATGGGTGGTCACCACAGTTTTTGTGGGGGGTACGCAGGGAAGTGAAACATCTCAGTACCTGCAGGAAAGGATACTCCGTGAGTAGTGGCGAGCGAAAGCGGATCAGGCTAAACCGAGTACGTGTGATAACCGTCAGGTGTTGCGTATTCGGGGTCGTGGGATTGACTGTTCAGCCTCTGACGGGGTTGAGAAGAGTGATAAAATGTCGTGTTATGTGAATGGGATTGAATTCCCAGCCGTAGAGGGTGATGGCCCCGTAGCAGGTTGCGCGATGTCTTTTTATGTTTATTCCCAAGTAGCGCGGGCCTCGTGGAATCCCGCGTGAATCTGCCCAGACCGTTGGGTAAGCCTAAGTATTCCTGTCTGACCGATAGTGTACTAGTACCGTGAGGGAAAGGTGAAAAGCACCCCGGGAGGGGAGTGAAATAGTTCCTGAAACCGTGCGCTTACAATCCGTCGGAGCCTTCTTTGTGGGGTGACGGCGTGCCTATCGAAAAATGAGTCTGCGAGTCAGTGGTATGTGGCGAGGCTAACCCGGGTGGGGGAGCCGTAGCGAAAGCGAGTTTTAAAAGGCGTTTTAGTCGCATGTCCTGGACCCGAAGCGGGATGATCTAGCCCTGAGCAGGTTGAAGCGCGGGTAAGACCGTGTGGAGGACCGAACCCACCTAGGTTGAAAACTGGGGGGATGACTTGGGGTTAGGGGTGAAAGGCCAATCAAATTCCGTGATAGCTGGTTCTCTCCGAAATGCATTTAGGTGCAGCGTCATGTTATTGCTTGCAGGGGGTAGAGCTACTGGATGCTTGCGGGCCCATACCGGGTACTAATAGCAGCCAAACTCCGAATACCTGTTAGGTTTATCATGGCAGTGAGTCGGCGGGGGATAAGCTCCGTCGTCAAAAGGGAAACAGCCCTGATCGTCGTCTAAGGTCCCGAAGCGCGTGCTAAGTGGGAAAGGATGTGGAGTCGCATAGACAGCCAGGAGGTTGGCTCAGAAGCAGCCATCCTTGAAAGAGTGCGTAACAGCTCACTGGTCTAGTGGTTCCGCGCCGACAATGTAGCGGGGCTTAAGCACGCCACCGAAGACGCGGCTGCATGATTTAGTTCATGTGGGGTAGGAGAGCGTCCTGTATGGGGTGAAGCGGCAGTGTGAACTTGTCGTGGACTATACGGGAGTGAGAATGCAGACATGAGTAGCGAGAGACAGGTGTGAATCCTGTCCGCTGAATGACTAAGGGTTCCGGGGCCACGTTCGTCGTCCCCGGGTGAGTCGAGTCCTAAGGCGAGGCCGACAGGCGTAGTCGAATGGATGAACGGGTTGATATTCCCGTACCGGTGTTACACCGTTCGAACTGAATCTGAGAGTACTAACCTTCGTTATTCTGGTTGATTATCTTTCGGGGTTTTCTTCTGGTTTAGTGTTGGGAGCGTATCGGTAGTAGGTTAGCGTGGGAGTGACGCGGGTAGGTAGCCGGCTGCGGAGGTGGTTTTCCGTGGCTAAGCGTGTGGGCTGTCTCCTAGGTAAATCCGGGGGATGTTTAAGCTGAGGCGTGATGGGTAGGCTGTAAGGCTGATTCCGGTGATCCTGCTTGCCGAGAAAAGCTTCAACGTGAGGTGTGATTCCGCTCGTACCCTAAACCGACACTGGTGGTCTGGTAGAGTATACCAAAGCGATCGGGCGAATCCTGGCCAAGGAACTCGGCAAATTACTCCCGTGCCTTCGGCATAAGGGAGACCCCTGATGGTGATATGGTTTCACATTGTTGAGCTGTTGGGGGTGGCACAAGCTAGGGGGTAGCGACTGTTTACCAAAAACACAGGAGCGTGCGAAGGCGTAAGCCGCTGTATACGCTCTGACGCCTGCCCGGTGCCGGAAGGTTAAGAGGATCCGTTAGCTTCGGTGAAGCGGTGAATTTAAGCCCCGGTAAACGGCGGTGGTAACTATAACCATCCTAAGGTAGCGAAATTCCTTGTCGGGTAAGTTCCGACCTGCACGAATGGCGTAACGACTTCCCCACTGTCTCGGCCAGGAGCCCGGCGAAATTGCAGTACGAGTAAAGATGCTCGTTAAGCGCAGAAGGACGAAAAGACCCCGGGACCTTTACTATACCTTGGTATTGTCGTTAGGTGTGGATCGTGTAGCATAGGCGGGAGGCTGTGAAGCGTGGGCGCTAGCTTGCGTGGAGTCGATCAGTGAAATACCGCTCTTTCCATATCTGGCGTCTAACCTCGACACGTTATCCGTGTTAGGGACAGTGCCTGGCGGGTAGTTTAACTGGGGCGGTTGCCTCCTAAAGAGTAACGGAGGCGCTCAATGGTCCGCTCAGCCCGGTTGGCAATCGGGTGTTGAGTGTAATCGCACAAGCGGGCTTGACTGTGAGACTGACGGGTCGAGCAGGGACGAAAGTCGGAGATAGTGATCCGGTGCCGGCGTACGGACGTGGCATCGCTCAACGGATAAAAGGTACCCCGGGGATAACAGGCTGATCATTCCCAAGAGTCCATATCGACGGGATGGTTTGGCACCTCGATGTCGGCTCGTCGCATCCTGGGGCTGGAGCAGGTCCCAAGGGTTCGGCTGTTCGCCGATTAAAGCGGCACGCGAGCTGGGTTCAGAACGTCGTGAGACAGTTTGGTCTCTATCCTCTGCGCTCGTTGGAATGTTGAGGAGACCTGCCCATAGTACGAGAGGACCTGGGTGGACGAACCTCTGGTATGCCGGTCGTCACGCCAGTGGCGCTGCCGGTTAGCTACGTTTGGAAGGGATAACCGCTGAAAGCATCTAAGCGGGAAGCCTGCTCCAAGATTAGCATTCCTTGCACTTTGTGTGTGAGCCCCCATGTAGAACACGTGGTTGATAGGCTGGATGTGGAAGCCCTGTAAGGGGTGGAGCTGACCAGTACTAATGGGCGATTGTGATACTACTTGTATTGCTTATCGTTTAATTCTCTTAGATAGTATGGAGTGTTAGACGGTCATTTTATGGTTAAGTTGTTGATTTTGATGATTGTTTTTCTGTTGCTCGCGTTCATGTCCGGTTCCCAAACCGCCAATTTGCCGCTCGTTTAAAGCGAGTGTATAATCTAGTTTTGCGGTGGTCATGGCTCAGGTGAGACGCCCGGTCCCATTCCGAACCCGGAAGCTAAGGCCTGACACGGTGAGGGTACTGCACTCGATAGGGTGTGGGAGACTAGCACGCTGCCGCATTATTCTTTCTAGCGGGGAACTTGATTGTTCCCCGCTTTTTTATTATTTAAGTTTAGGTTATCGTCGAACACGTTCATATTCTTGTAGTGCGATTGTACCAAAACATGTTAGTGTAAAGAATCTTGTTAGCGTAAAGAGTAGTGTGTAAGTGTAGCTTTAACACAATTAGACGGAAGTATGTATGAAAAAGGCTCTTATTAACATTGATTATACGAATGATTTCGTTGCAAGTGATGGCTCGCTTACAGTAGGAGAGCCTGCACAAAAGCTCGAGAAGCGAATTACAGAGATATCGCAAGAATTTCTAGACGCTGGAGAATTCGTTGTTTTTGCAATCGATACGCATCATCTAAACGATCCGTATCATCCTGAAACTAAGCTTTTCCCACCTCACAATATTGCTGGAACACACGGTCAGAAACTGTATGGCATGCTTGGCAATTTTTATGAGGCAAATAAAGATAAAAGCAACGTTTATTACATTCATAAGACGCGCTACTCGTCGTTCAATGGCACTGATTTGCTGATTAAGCTTCGCGAACGTCATATTGAGGAGCTGTATTTGGTAGGCGTTTGCACAGATATTTGCGTGCTTCACACGGCTGTCGATGCGTATAATCTTGGATTCAAGATTGTGGTTCACAAAGATGCAGTCGCAAGCTTTGATCCTCAAGGTCACGAGTGGGCTTTGCGCCACTTTAAGACTTGTCTTAATGCAGATATTGTAGAAGGCTAAGATCTTTAGCTAAAAATATAAATAATTATTAAATAATCAATTATTAAATAATCGACGCTGGTTGCTTTGAGCTGCCAGCGTTTTTGTTTAATCGGAGTGTCGACTTGACTATTAATGAGAATCATTATTATTATTGATAGACGTTGTAAAGATGTCTTCGAGTAGTTATGTGTAAAAGAAGAGTACACATTGCGAAATAGAGAAGATGAAGTGTAGAGAGCGAAATAGTAATTATGACTCAGGTCATTAAGAATATGGTAAAACGCGCGTTTGCAATGTGTGGCGTTGTGGTGCTTGCGTTTGCGGTGCTGGTATCGGGGTTCAGTGCTGCAAATCCTGCGTATGCGGATGAAGAACAAACTATCTATAAGTATGATGCAAGTGCAAAAGATGTGCTGGCAAACGGTCATATGGACATCTTCTATCCATTTATGCATAATGGCAAGCTCATAATGGGTTTTGAAGCCAACTCTATGCTATACAAGCCTGAAAATGTAACAATGAAGGTTGGTCAATCATCATACAGTACGCAAGATTTTGATAATTACAAAAACAAGTTACCATTCGATGCTTCACAAGGTTATTGGCTTTTAGACGAATCTGGTAATAAACAAGATAAAGAGCTATTCCCAGGGTGGGATACTTCCATTACTTCTAAAGCAGTTGGATCGGAAAATCCAGATGGCGCATCAGCAGATATTGTTATACAAAAAGTAACAGCTCCTAAAGGTGCAAAAGTATTAATATGGCAGTCTGCAAAAAATAAGGATAAAGAATCCATAGCAAAATCATTTGAATATCAAGATAAAGATGATGAAAAAGAGGAAGGCAGCCGATTCGAGCTTCCAGGAGTGATTCATCAATCTCAAGTTACACATCAACATACAAACTGGGTATTCACTCAGCCTGGAACTTATACATTAGAAGCGTACGCTGTTATTAAAAATAAGACGACGAAAGAAACTAAAACCACTAATACTGCCAAATATACTTTTATTGTTGAAGCAAGCCATAATCATACCGTGTCATCTGAGTCTGTTGTTAAAGAACGCGGAAAAGCGGAAATTCCAGTTTTGGATGCAAACACTAAAGACGATAATCCTTCTGAAAACTCTGACTGTGCTGATGGCAATCTGTGCATACTAGGGATTCGCAATACAGGTAGCCACCCACATTATCATTCCTATGAGCCAGGCGGTGGATTGAATCTTTACACGTATCGTGAAGGATTCAAAAAAGATATTGAAGATGGAAAAATAAGGCGACCATCATACGAATGGTGTATAAACAGGGCTGACGAACAAGAAAACACGTTTGCATCATGCTTCTTAGGTGAAAGGCTAAAGCTGCCAGCAGAACCTGCGATGAACGGAATGAAAGTTCGCGTGATTCTAACAGGTGAAGGAATCGGAGCTTTCGATAGAGATAGAGCTTTCGGAACAATAGTCGTAGAAGATCATGGCGCTGACGGACGCCCAGTAGTACAAGCATACGGAAAGTCCAAAGTCAATTTAGGAGAAAAAGTTCATCTAAAAGCTAAACTGTTCTCCCCACGAGTTCCTACTGTAAAAGGTGAAGCGTCTGATCCAGAAGAGCCAGCTACATCCATAGTAAAAAAATACAAGTGGATGATTAAAAAAGATGGCGAAAAAGAGTTTAAAAATATTGAAGGTTCTGCCGATGGAAGCACATGCGAATTAACAATTGATGAAAGCATGCAGGATGCTGTCGTTCGCGCTTATCTTGTGCTAGACGACGGAACGTTATATAGGAACGCAGGTTTCGATGATTTTTGCGATTGGAATGTCAATATAAAGAATTTAGACAAAAAAGATCATGCGCAACCTGAAAACTCAAAAGATTCTAAGAATAAGAAGAACAACAAGAATAAAAACAACAATAAAACAAAGAATAAGAAGAATAAGAAAAATAAGAAGAATCGTAAAAAGAATAAGAACCATAAGTCTAATGGAAACGATGAATCTGATAGTCAGAATGAGATAGAAGACGGCAATCAGAACGAAGAATCCAATAACACAGGTGAATCAAAGGAAAAGAATAACAACAAGGAATCAGAGTCAGATAATAAAGATTCTAAGAAGAACAAAAAGAAAAACGATAAGGATAAAGATAAAAAGAAGAATAAGAATAAGTCAGATGAAAGCGAAGATGATTCCAATTCGTCTGAGTCTTCCAATTCGCATAACTCTTCCGAATCGTCAGACTCTGACAATAACAGTTTTAAGCAATCCGCAACCACTCCGTTAGTTGCAAGAGCTAATACTAATAATGTATTTACAAATGCTAGTGGAAGCTTCACAAAATCTTCTTCTAAAGGATTAGGCGGATTGTCAAATGGTATTTCTTCCTCAAAACATTCTAAGAAGATGAAAAAAGTGAAACTGCTTAGTAAAAAAAGCAAAAAGTCAAATAAGACTAAAGCTGCTTCATACAATTCTGATGATGAAAACATTGAGGATTCAGAAGTACTAGAAGATTCAGAAGAAGAACAAGAAGCAAAAAGTCACAAAACAAAATGGGTAGCTGCTGCTGTAGGAACTGCAAGCGTGAGCTTATGTGCTGTAACAGGAGCTGGGGCTTTCTTGATGAGACCACGTATGAAGTTGTTGTAGAAGGAGAAGAAAAATGACTAAAAACAAGCACTATATAGCAACGGCAATAATAGCATCAATATGCACAGCAATTATGCTACTAGCTACGGCTCTACTCCCATCTCCATTTATGGGGTCCGCCAAAGCTGCAACAAGCAACCAGCCAGTTATGATTCAGGCAGGTCACGCAGATTTTGGACCAACACTTTCTGGCGGAAATTGGAAAATACAAATTCGCGATGATACTGGCGACGAACCAGTATGGAGAGACCCAGAAAACGTAGTATTCAAACTTGGCAACAGCTCAATAGTTCCTATGCCAAACGATGCAACGTACAACTTTATCGGCGAAAAACCAGGAACAAAGCTTTATGTGATTCCACAAACACAAAACTCTAATGTGGTATGGCTCGGATGGAACACGCAGGAAGGTGGAGTGCTTAACGAGCTAGATCGCGGAGCAAACCTTTCGCTTGATGGCGTTAGCGGACCTGGAAAACTGCACGTTTACCTTGAAAATGGCAATAATGCTCCACAGCAATTATGGGATAGTACTAAAGGATATCCACAAAACAGTTGGATTGAAGCGAACGCGCACACTCACGTAAATTGGGTATTCTCGAAGCCTGGAATTTACCATGTAAAGCTCACTTTTTCTGGAAAACTAAAGAATGGTCGCGCTGTAAGTGACACTCGTGTGCTTAATTTTGCAGTGGGAGAAAAAACAGATCCACAAGCTGCGTTATCTGGAGCAGCAGGAGCAGCATCTTCAGGCGCGCACTCTCAGTCTGGCTCATCGAATGCAAACGAAGGAAACGACGGAGAAAATAACGAAGAGTCTGACGCAGACAACAATGATGAGAATGCGGAAGGAAGCGAATCGAGCAATGCTTCCGCCAGAAAGCATAAGAAAGCTAGTAGCGCTGACGATACAGTAGCGATAGCGCAAATTGTGATGATTGTATTTGTAATTCTAACAATCGTAATTATTGCGTTTATTGTATTTGCTGTAATTAAAAGCAAGAAGGCAAAGCAGCAGGCGATTAGCCAACATGGCGCGAATCAGCAAGTTTCGCCAATGGCTCCTATGCAGCAACCAACGCAACCGCAAATGGTGGCTCCAGTGCAGCAAATGCAACCGCAGTACGTACAACAGCCTGTACAACAACAGCAGTATGGAGTTCCGCAGCAACCAGTGTATGCTCAGTCTAATGTGCCAGTGCAGCCAGTTGCTCCAGCACAGACTTATGCTCAGCCATATTCGCAGCAGTACGTTCAGCCTCAAGCGAATCAGACTTATGCGAATCCAAATCCTCAGTATGTTGAAAATCAAAGTTCACTAAGTGACTTAGTGAATCCTACAGAAGAAACAACGATCTTACCGAACACAGATTTTAATAATTTAGGACAAAACAATGCGTAATAAATCAACCTTAATCTGCTTTAGACTACTAAGCGCGATTTTAAGCGCAATAATATCTTTTGGATTCTTGGCATCGATGTGCTGCTGCAATTGCGGCAGTGCGTATGCGAGTGAAGCGCAAAAAAATGGGCTTTCTGCTACAGAAAGTGATAATAGTAGCGACGAGGATAAAGATCCTGACGAGAATGTATATTCGGATGATTCAAGTAGTTATGATTCTTCCAATATGCCTAAAACTGATCAGAATCCTGCAAAAGATCCAAAAAAGAGCGATAATCCTAATAAAACCAGTAATGAAGAAGCTTGCAAGGCCGCTGTTGTAGCTAAAGATTCCAGTAAGCCAAAGGATTCAGACACACGATACGAAAAGTGTAAGGTGTACAAGGGTCATACTGATGGCATTGCTGTGTATATGGATAAAAGCAGGCATCTTGTGTTGGGAACGCAAGGAGATTATTTCCCAGGCGTACCCCAAAACGGTGTTAGGTACAATTCTGATCGCATAGAATTTATGCTTGGAAGCAACACAAAATTAAGAAAATCTGATTTTGCTAAAGAATTAAGTTTTCTTTCTAAAGATAATAGTAGCGAGTATGTTTGGGCTTTGCCTCAAGGACAGGAAGATAACAAGTTGTGGTTGGGTTTTACAACACAAACATTGCCTCGTAAAACTGTTTCCGCTGTAAAGTTTCACTTAAAGTCTGCGACTATTCCAGAAGGCGGAGCAGTGTATGTTTATGAGAATGATTCTCACGGTAAGGTAATACCTGTTTTAGGATCGCCTAATACTGATTTTCCTCATAAGTTTTATAGAAACGACAATACGCATTTGCATGTTAATTGGGTGTTTACCAAACCAGGTGAATATGGTCTGTGCATAGAAGTAACAGTTAAAACAAAAGACGGGAAAATCCTTAAAGATTCGCAAGGATACACGTTTAATGTGGATATGCAAGGTGATGCTACTGGTGAATATTTTCGTATAGAAGATAAAGATCCTGATAACGATAGCGAATTAAATAAACACGAAAATCAGAATACAAACGAAAGTGACGAAGACGGTAACGATAGTGATAATGAAGATGAAGAATCTGAAGACAACGAAGATGAAGATGGTGAAGATTCTTCCACTTCGATTGTCATAAACGGAAACAACAACAGAGTTTACGTAACCCCATGGCCTGGTGCCAAGCCAAATGGCGGACTAGCTAACCAAAGTTCCGACGAGGAAGATGGCAATGGGAAAAGTGAAGGCGGTAACGGATCTGAAGGCGAATCTGGATCTGAAGCCGAATCTAAAGGCAAAAACAAAAAGCAAAAAACCGTCAAAAAATGCTCAAAATTTAAGGATTTACAAGGCGATAAGCTAGTTATTAAACATGGCCACGTTGATTTAGCAACCTATTCAACTGGTAACGGAATAGGATTTGCTGTACAAGAAGACGTGACTGGAAGCCACGTAAAGCGTGACCCGAGCAAAGTTGTGTTTTATGCTGGAAAATCAGCTAAAGACGGTAGCGTGTGGCGACTTCCACAAACGCAAAAAAATAGCGTACCGTGGGTTGGCTGGAGTAACCAGAATTTAAGCCCACACAAGCCGAGCAAGATCAGCCTTAAATCCGTAAAAGGACCAGGAAGTGTGCGAATTTGGTTGCAAGGCGGACTTGGTGTAAAAGCTAAAACACTCATGTCTAGCAGTGGAAACAGTACGTATACAATCCCAGCAAACACGCATATGCATTTAAACTGGGACTTCTCAAAGTCTGGATATTATACGATTACTTTTGCTGTAAGCGCAAATGGAAAAACAGTTACAAAAGACTTCCACTTTGCAATTGGTGTAGACCCAATGGAAAAGCCAATGAGCTGCTCTATGACAAAGGTTGATGATGAAGACGGAGATTCAGACGATAAGTCAAATGAAACTGATGAAAATGGTGATGACTCTGAGAATAACTCCGACGACGAAGACAAACAAAACAACAATAAAAATAACAAAGATAACAATAATAACAGCGACAATTCTGGCAATAATAGTGGCGTTACTCCATTAGCAGCTGCAGCTAGAGGAAACTCTGGTTCAGGAGCGTCATTCTTTGGTGGTGGAATTGTAGCATCGAAAAGCGCTAATCGAGGCAAAACTGGCAGGTCTGTAAGTCTTTCTGGCGGAATTGGAAATCATGCAAACAAAGGCATCCAATCAAAATACAATTCCAAACGAGTTAAAGGTCTAAGAAAAAGTTTGCAAAGCGGCGTTAAAAGCGAAGAGCCTAGAGGAATAGTAGGATTGTTCAAACACAAGCCAGTAGTTGCATACACGGCTTTAAGCCTTGGTATTACAGCAATTTCTGGAACTTGCGCAGCTGGATTGTTTATTCTACGCAAACGTGGACTAATACCTGCAGGAGGCTTATTTAGAGCACTTATGAATTTGAAATAAAGCGTAGAAAACGTTGGTAAAATTAATGAAAATCGTTGATTTACTAGGTAAAAAAAGTGTGAAGCGCGCGGTTTCTGCTGCTCTAGCAGTTTTAACCGCGCTGCCGCTGGGCGCGTGCGGTGCGCCTAACAACGCGCTTCGTGCAAATAGCGCGAATAACGCAAAATCTGGGAAAATTAACGTTGTAACAACAACGGGCGTTTTGCGAGACATGGTGGCGAATGTTGCAGGAGACGCAGCAAATGTAAGTGCGATTGTGCCAGATAACGCGGATCCGCATTCGTACGAGCCGCGTTTGCGTTCAATTCGAGATGTTGTGTACGCGGATGTAGCTTTTAGCAACTACATGATGCTGGAAGAGCACGGCGTAATTACAGCTTTGGACGCGAATTTGCGAAAAGGCGTGCCAAATGTGCAACTTGCAGAAGAAAGTGTGAAGCACGCTGCAGATATTATTCCGATGGTAGAAGACGTGTCTTTAGACACGATTTGGCTAGGTCTTGCTACAGAACGCATGGCTGCGCAACCGAGCGAGGAAGCGCATAGTGCGCAAGACGGTGCAAGCACAAATACGCAAAAGCGTGCGGAAGAATCGCCCTCGGCGGCGGCTGGTGAGTTAGCATCGCTAAACAATCTCAATAAAACAAAAACAAATTCACAGCATGCTAGCCAACTAGAAAAGTCAGGTCAATCTTTGCAATCAAATGCGCCTTCAACTGCAACAAAAGAAGGCCGCGCAACTGTAATAAAGCCGAACGCATACGACATGAAGCGCTCCGATAGAATACGCTTAACGGCAACGAAAGTAAGCGGACCAGGTGCGCTATTCGCATACTTGACTGGCACTTTTGGAAGCGTAGAAACATACTTTAACAGCGCAAACGGCATAAGCGCAGAAGACCACGTAGACTTGCCAGCAGACGCGCACACGCATTTAAGCTGGGCGTTTAGCAAGCCAGGCGAATACACGCTTGAATTGCACGCCGACATGCTAAACGCGCAAAACGAGGTAGTGTCTAGCCTTGGAAACACCAAAATGCGATTTGCTGTAGGCGTAAATGCCCAAAAAATAGCCAAAAAGCGTGGAGCTAGCGTAGTGCTGAACAAAGGTCATGCAGATTTAGCTTACGACTTAGCAAAACGTGGATTTGTGTACCGCGTAGATACTTTGCAAGAAAAACGCTTCACTACGCCAAAACGCGTGTATTATGCGCCTCGCGATGTGGTTGTAGAAGTTCCAACTAACGCGCTAAAAGAGATACCAGCCGAACAAGGATACAGGTTTTTGGGAGCTGCAAGGCAAAAGATTTATCAGCTGCCGCAAGCAGTTTTAGGAAAGCACGTTCACGGAGATATTGACCCGCATTTGTGGCAATCCGTAAAAAATGGCATAGCATACGTGCGCACAATCGCAGATCGCCTTTGCGAAGTGGACCCTAAAAATGCTCGTAAATATCGCGAAAATGCGGATCGATACATTAACAAGTTGTTAGACGTAGATGCGTATATGCGCAAAAAAGTGGCGTCAATACCAAAAGAGAAGCGCAATTTAGTTACAACGCACGACGCTTTTGCGTACTTAGGTAAAACTTACGGCGTGAATATTGCAGGATTTGTAACGATTAATCCTTCGAGCGAGCCGAGCGTGCAAGATAGGCGTAGATTGCAGCAGATTTTGCGCGATTTAGAGATTCCAGCTGTGTTTTTGGAGCCAAATTTAATATCGCGTTCGTCTGTGCTTAAAGAGCTTGCGGCGCAAGCACACGTAAAAGTGTGCCAGATTTATGGAGATGCTTTCGATTCTAAAGTGCGAACTTATGCGGATATGATGCGAGCGAACGCAGATTCTTTAGCGAAGTGCTTGAAGTGAGATTTATGTGAGATTGATGTTGGATTAAGTGAGATTTAAGCGATGAGGATTGACGAGGGAAATATGGATACAATTATGGACGCGAATACTGTTATAAGCGCGCAAAACTTAAGAGTAAGTTACGGCAGTCGCACTGTTGTAAAAGACGTTTCGTTTACGATTAAAAGCGGCGAATTTGTGGGACTTCTTGGTGCAAATGGAGCGGGTAAAACAACGCTTTTTCGTGCGATTATGGGGCTAATACCGCATTCTGGAAAGCTTGAAGTACACGCTAATAAAAGCGGTGAGTCTTCGATTAATACGCGAGTAAGTAACGTTGGATACGTGCCACAACGCCACGATATTGCGTGGGATTTCCCACTTTCCGTATTAGACGTAGTAATGATGGGCCGCATTCGTCACATTGGCTACGTGCGTCGCGCAAAAAAAGAAGACTACGAGATAGCGCTCGCTTCTCTTGAGCGCACAGGAATGGCGGATTTTAGAGATCGCACAATCGGAGAGCTTTCAGGAGGACAAAGGCAGCGCGTACTCGTTGCGCGCGCTCTCGCAGGACAGCCGCGATTGATGCTTTTAGACGAGCCATTTACAGGCTTAGATATGCCTACTCAAGAGCTACTCACGAGTCTTTTTTTGGACTTAGCAAAGTCGGGAGAAGCAATTTTGATGAGCTCGCACGACATAATCGGATCCATAAACTCGTGTTCTAGAATCATGCTTTTTGACGGAAGCATAGTAGGAGACGGCGTTCCAGAATCGTTAAACGCAAATCAATGGGTGCAAACTTTCCATGTGGATGCGCAAAATCCACTAATCAAAGCAGTAGAGCGCGTCATGGCGCATGAAAGTGTGGTAGAAAAATAATGCTATCTCCAATCGACTTTATACAAGACCTTACAAACCCAGACCTTTGGTTCTTACTAAAAGCGCTTATAGTAGCGTGCCTTTCTAGCGTAATATGCGGAGTTGTAGGATGCTACGTAGTGCTGCGCGGAATGGCGTTTATTGGAGATGCAGTAGCTCACTCCGTTTTTCCAGGACTCGCAATCGCATTTGTGTTGCAAGGAAACTTGCTATTTGGTGGCGCGCTAGCAGGAGTTGCAACCGCACTAATCGTATCAATCTTTAGCCAAAATCGAAGACTTCGCGAAGACTCATTTATCGGCGTATTTTTTGTGTCTGCATTTGCGCTCGGAATCGTAGTAATATCAAAAGCTTCAGGCTATGCGGGATCCCTGGAATCGTTCCTATTCGGCTCCATTACAGGAATCCCAGACTCCGACATTGCTGTAGTAGCAATAACAGGGCTAATAATCGTAACGCTTCTAATGATGTTCCACAAAGAGCTAGTATGCGTTTCAATGGATCGAGAAACAAGCCGCGCAATGGGATTGCCAGTAGCGTGGTTAGATGGAATGCTATACGTTTTAGTTGCGATTGCTGTAGTAGTATCTGTGCAAATAATCGGAAACGTGCTTGTTTTAGCGCTTTTGATCACGCCTGCAGCGACTGCGCGATTGCTCACCGACCGACTTGGAAAGATGATGATTTTAGCGCCTGCTATTGGGTGCGCTTCTTCGATTCTTGGAATGTACCTGTCTTGGAGTTTAGACACTGCCACTGGCGGAACAATCGTTTTGGTTGCGACTTTTATGTTTGTTCTAGCGTGGGTGTGCTCGCCTAAACACGGGTTGGTAGCGAGGATTGTGCCAAAACTGCGATCAGTCGTTGCGTAAAATCGCGGTTTATAGTTTGCGGCACAATAGACGTATGGTATCTAAAGGAAAACCTTCGCCTAGAAGCGCAGTTAAGCCGCTCAGCGATGAGCAAGTAGAACGCTTAGCGCGTGCACACAAATTAGTTGACCCTACTTATTACTATCCAACGGGCGCGCGCACGCCAAACACCGCAGAAATCAACGCGCAAAATCCAAAGGCAACTGAACGCCTCCTCGAAGGAACGTCTAGAGTTCTTAGATCTCGGTGCAAAGTGCGCGCTTGGGGATTAGAAAATGTGCCAGAAGAAGGCGTGTTTATAACCGCTTGCACGCACGTTACAATGTTCGACGTTTTTGTGCCAATGACGTCGCTATTCCACCAAGGCCGCAGGCCGCGATACATGGCAAAAGCAGAACTCGCGCATTGGCCAATCATGGGAAAATGGTTCCAGCTTGTTGGAATGCAACCAGTACCTCGTAGAAGCGGAAAAGCGCGTGAAATCGAGGAAGAATCGATTAAAATCCTAACAAATGGTAGACCTCTTAGCGTATGGCCAGAAGGAACGGTTACGCGAGACCCACAAAAATGGCCTATGAGTATGAAGCCAGGAGTGGGTGTGATTGCACTAGAAGCATCGCGTAGGCTGGGGCATCAAATTCCGCTATTTTGCGCCGTTGTCTGGGGTGCTGCAAGTATCAATCATTGGTGGCCATGGCCAAAGAAGAATGTAGTAATGTGCTACGATGCGCGTCTTGATTATTCGGATCTTCTTAAAGATATGGAAAATTGGGGTGATTTGCCTCCTATGGACTCTGCTGCTGAATTAGCTCGTCGTATTCGCGTGCGAATGACGGAAATTATGGAAGAGATTCGCGGCGAAAAAGCACCAGAAGGATATTTTGACTATAGACTTATGAAGAGAGTCAAAGAATAGAGTCAAAGAATAGTGGCTGTAAATTTGCGGTTCATTAAGCCGTAAAACTTTTGTGAATCATCCGTAAAGCGCACTGTGTAGAATTATGTAATAGTGTGATTAAAAGTTGACTAAGTTGACTATAACTTGACTAGATGTAAATCGCTACAAATGGCTTACGACCAAAGTAATTTACAAACTCATAAATCGAAAGGCAAGGCGTAAACATGAATGTTACGGTGTTGGGTGCTGGAGCTTGGGGTACTGCGTTTGGGCAAGTGCTTGCAGATGCAGGAAATCAAGTGACAATGTGGGCAATAGAGCCACAGATTGTTGAAGGCATTCGAGATAATCACCGCAACGAAGTGAGGCTGCCAATCGTAGAGCGATTGCCAGAAAACATGACAGCTACTGGGGATCGCGAAGAAGCCGTAGCAAACGCGGATATTGTAGTCGTGGCGATTGCAGCACAATTTGCGCGCGTTGCGCTCGAAGAATTTGCTGGCAAAATTCCGCAAAATGCGATTGTTGTTTCGCTTATGAAAGGCATTGAGCGCACAACAGGAAAGCGTATGGACGAAGTTGTGTGCGAAGCTTTAAGCTTACCTCGAAGCCGCTTCGCAGCACTATCGGGTCCAAACTTAAGCAAAGAAGTGGCATTAAGGCAGCATGCGGCGGCGGTTGTTGCGTGTGAAAATCGCGCAAATGCCGAAGTCGTTGCAAAAGCATGCTCAAACAGCTACTTTAAGGCGTTTGTTTCAACCGACGTAATCGGTGTAGAAATGTGCGGATCGCTTAAAAACGTGGTTGCGCTCGCAGTCGGCATGGCTCGAGGCGCAGGATACGGAGAAAACACGGCTGCGATGATTGAAACGCGCGGTCTTGCAGAGTTGACGGCATTGGGCGTTGCGGAAGGCGCAGATTCTCGCACTTTTGCAGGTCTTGCAGGCTTTGGTGATTTAGTCGCAACTTGCGGATCTCCTCTAAGCCGCAACTACACTTTCGGATCAAATCTTGGAAAAGGCATGAGCGTTGAGGAAGCAACTGCCGTAAGCAATGGTGTGGCTGAAGGTGTGCCAACAACTGGCGCGGTTGTAGCGATGGGTAAGCGTTTAGGCGTTGAAACTCCGCTTGCAAGCGCAATGGCTCGCGTGCTTGAAGAAGGAATCTCTTGCCAAGAAATGCTTGCAATGCTTTTTAAGGAAGATGTTTGCGAAGAATAGTGAAGCGCCTGATAAGCAGTGCGCGTAGATAATTCAAGATAACTAAAATAACTAAATAACTAAGATAATTAAAATAATTTTCAAAGGAAAAAAATGACTAAAAAGCGTGTAGTGTTCTTGTATGGCGGTAAAGCAGACGAACATTCGATTTCTTGCATATCTGCTGCTGGAGTGCTCAGTGCTGTAGACGAAAGTCGATTTGAAATCGTGCGCATTGCAATCACAAAGCAAGGCGAGTGGATTGTTGGCGGCGAAGATCCGCGAAACTTCCGCATGGAAGAAGGAGAGCTTCCGGTAATAACAAAAACCGCGGAAACGCGCGATGTTGTACTAGACCCTGCAAAGGGAGCAGATGGATTTTTGGTGCGAGAGGCGGATGGCACGCTTACAAGCTTAGGTCATATTGACGCAGTTTTCCCAGTTCTTCACGGTCCAAACGGCGAAGATGGCACTTTGCAAGGCTTGCTAGAAATGATGCAAGTTCCATACGTTGGTTGCGGAGTTTTGGCATCCGCCGCGTGCATGGATAAGTATTACGCTAAGCAACTTTTTAAGGCAGCAGGAATTGATGTTGCTCCAGGAATCGCGCTGGATGTGCGAAAGTTCGCTAGCGACGCGGCAAATCACTTTGATGCGTACGCAAACGAAATTCTTGAGCAAGTTGAAGAAGCAAAACTCGAGTATCCGCTTTTTGTAAAGCCAAGCCGAGCAGGATCTAGCTTTGGCGTAACAAAAGTTGAATCGCGCGATGCTAAAGCTTTAGCAGATGCCGTTTATGAGGCTTCAAAGCACGATTGGCGAGTATTGGTAGAGCAGGGAATTGACGCGCGCGAAATCGAGTGCGCTGTTCTTGCGGCGCGCGACGGCGACGAGCCTCAGGCAAGCTGGCCTGGAGAAGTTGTGCTTGACAAGCGCGAGGCTGGAGAAGACCAGTTCTACGATTTTGACAGCAAATACATGGATTCTGCAGCTTCACACGTGGAAGTTCCAGCAAATCTGCCAGAAGAAACTTTGCAGCGCGTTCGCAATACTGCGCTCGCAGCGTTCAAAGCGGCAGATGGCAGAGGACTTAGTCGCGTGGATTCATTCGTTACTCCAGAAGGACATGTAATGATTAACGAAATCAACACAATGCCTGGATTTACGCCAATCTCCATGTATCCAAAAGCTTGGGAAGCAACCGGAATAAGCTACAGTGATTTAATCACAAAGCTTATTGAAGGCGTGATTTTAGACTGAAACAATCTTAGAAATCATAGTTTTTTAAGGATTAGTCGCCAGCAACCGAAGAATTTGTGCAATTCGCGCAAATATCAAATCTTAAAGTCTGTATAAAATCAGATTTAAAAGAAAACTTAAAACACAAACGAAGAGGTAAAAATGCGGAAAACTCAGCATAACGACATGTACCATCTAGCGCGAAAACGTCAAGGAGATGTTGGTATATCGCTATGCTTATTCCTATTTGTTTGGATTATTGCAACTATTTTAATAGGTGAACTTATAGGCTTGTTCGTTCCAAAAGGTGTTCTAAGTCCTTCGCTAAGCTCCTTCGTTTCGTCAGACATTGCGCAATACTTAATAGCGTTGCCGATAGCGATGCTTGTTTTAAGACGAGTGCCAGCGGTAGAAACACGCAAATTCACAATGACGTTCAGACAGTTTGGTGGATTTTTCGCAGTGAGCGTACCGATAATGTACGCAGGAAGCTACCTAGGTTTGGCGATTTCTGCGCTTATATCTGGCGGCAAAGCTGAAAACAGGATTGCAGACATAGTGGCAGGCGGAAACGTATGGGAAACCATAATTTTCGTTGTTTTCCTTGCTCCAGTTGTGGAAGAATGGCTGTTTAGAAAGCAGATTATAGACAGACTGCGAGTGTATGGCGAAAAGCGCGCAATTGTGTTCTCGGCGTTGGCGTTTGCGCTGTTCCATATGAACATGTTCCAGTTCTTCTACGCTTTTGGGCTGGGGCTTGTGTTCGGCTACATGTATGCGCGCACATCGCAGCTTAGATACAGCGTATTTTTGCACATGATTGTGAATTTCCAAGGAAGCGTTATAGCGATGTGGATTTCCGACAATATGATGGATTCAAACGGGAACTTAATTAAAGTGGAGAATCTTACACCGCAAGAAATAGCGGATCTGGCTCCTGGATTCATGTTCATCGGTCTTTACGCGATGTTCATTATTGTTATGTTTGTGTTTGGAATTGTGTTGTTAGCAAGGAGCAAAAAATATCTTGAATTCTACGAATCGCCGCTTGAAATTCGCGGAAGTACTGGAATAAAGGCGCTTTACGGAACAGTAGGCATTATGGGTTTCCTTGTGGTTTCAGTGCTTATGAATATGATAATGCTTTTTGTGTGAGCGAGAACGCGTTTAGTGTGATTTCGGATTACGGGATTATTTGGGATTGATTCTGGATTTATTCCAGATTAATTTGGGATCGTTTGGGGTATTGGAGGCGATTTTATGGTTACGGTAAATGCAGAAAATGCAGAAAATAGTGATGGATTGGTTGCTGGCGACTTTTCTGCTGAGCCAATCCGCGTGGGTCTTTTAGGAGCCGGAACAGTAGGATCGCAAACAGCGCGTCTAATAGTGGAAGAAAACTCTGACTTATCGTCGAGAATCGGCGCCCCGCTAGAGCTTGCAGGAGTAGCATGCTTGCATCCAGAAGATGTGGATGCTCCATGGATTGCCAAAAATCTTCTAAGCGCAGACGCTCTAGCATTATGTGAACGCGAAGATATAGACATAATCGTTGAGCTAATTGGCGGTTTGGAACCAGCGCACACATTTGTAAAAACCGCTCTAGAATGCGGAAAGTCGGTTGTAACAGCAAACAAAGCATTACTTGCAAAGTTTGGTCCAGAACTCTACGATTGCGCGCAAAAAAACGGAGTGGATTTAAGTTTCGAGGCGTCTGTTGCAGGTGCAATCCCAATTTTGCGTCCGCTTAGAGAGTCGCTTGTAGGCGACAAAATCACGCAAATTTTTGGAATCGTAAACGGAACTACAAACTATATTCTTGACGAGATGACGGTTCGCGGTCTTGATTTTGATTCGGCTTTACGCGCGGCTCAAGAAAAGGGGTACGCGGAGGCGGATCCTACAGGAGACGTTGAAGGATTTGATGCAGCAAACAAGGCTGCTATTCTTGCAACACTTGCATTCCAAATGCCAATAAGCATTGATGACGTCAGCGTTGAAGGAATTAGCGCGATTACGGCTGAAGACATTGCTGCGGCAAGTGCAGAAAATCGCGTGATTAAGCTGCTTGCAGCGGTTGCTTGCGATTCGAATGGATTGGTGAGCGCAAGCGTTTACCCAGCGTTGGTTAGCAAAGAGCATCCGCTGGCTTCCGTTCATGGCAGCTTTAACGCCGTTTTTGTTAAAGCGCAAGCGGCGGATGATCTTATGTTCTACGGCCGCGGCGCTGGTGGTGCGCCAACAGCCAGCGCGGTTGTTGGAGATATTGTTGGAGCTGCTAGAAATATAGCGCGCGGTTTCAGCGATGCCAGCGTGCCAATGTATAACGCAAAATCTTTGGCTTCCACGCGCTCGATTCGTGCGGATTTTGTTGTGCGATGCAGCATGGAGGATACTTCACTTGCTCTTTGCAGCGAAGTGATGGATGTGTTTGATGCGCATGGAGCTAACGCGGAACGATTGCCTATGCTTTGCCAAACTCAATATGAGGGCGAGGGTGATTGCCCAGCTTGCGGAATCGGCGGTCCTGGTGATTTGCGTGTGCTTGTAAAAGATTGCACAGAGGCTGATTTGCGCGCAATTCTTGCTGATTTGCAAAAAGTGGATGTTGTGTGTGCAAAGCCTCTTGCTTTGCGAATTATTGAGTAATCGCGTAATTGAGTAATTAAGTAATTGAGTATTAAGTAGGCTGCTCGAACGGAAAAGGTGCGAAATGAAACCAGTATGCAACAGTGTGTCAGTTTGCGTGCCAGCAACCAGCGCAAATCTTGGGTCGGGATTTGACGTTGCAGGAATTGCGCTTGATTATGCGGATTCGCTAGTTTTTACGCTTAATGATACGCTTGACGATTCACAAGATGTTCGCGTGATTATTCATGGCGAAGGCGAAGATACGTTGCCCAAAGACGAGACTCATCTTGTTGTTCGCGCATTTCGCAAAGCGTGCGAAGCGTTTGGCTTGCCGCATTTGCGCTTTACTCTAGAAGCGCATAATCGCATTCCGCAAGCGCGAGGAATGGGATCTTCCGCCAGTGCGATTGTTTCGGGCGTGGCTGCAGCTTGGGCTTTTGCGCATAATGGAAATCTTAATAAGCAGGCGATTTTTGAGCTTGCAGCTGCGATTGAAGGACACCCAGATAATGTTGCTCCAGCGGTTTTTGGCGGATTAACAACCAGTTGGAAGAATGGCGATGAGTTCCACACAGTTCGATACGGCGTTTCTAAGCAAATTCGTGCAACGATTTTTGTGCCAAACTTTACTCTTTCAACGCAAATGGCTCGTAAAGCTCTTCCAGAAAAAGTGCCATATGCAGATGCCGTATTTAACGTTTCGCGCGCTTGCTTATTGCCGATTGCGTTTGGCGATTTTGGTGATTTTGGTGATTCTCGCGATTCTGCCAACTCTTGCGATTTTTGCGTAAAAACAACTCTTTCAAGAAACGATTTGCTTTTTACAGCTACTCAAGACGCTATTCACCAGCCATACCGAGCAAGTCTTATGCAACCAACTTGGTATTTAGTAAAAGCTTTGCGAGATAAGGGGTTTGCAGCTGCTATTTCTGGAGCTGGATCTTGCGCGGCGGTGTTCTATGAGGAAAAGTCGCAAGCAACCGTAGATGAAAATAACGCTACTAATATAAGCGAAAAAATAGAAAAAATTGCAGAACCGCTTTTAAATGGCTGCGATTGGAAAGTTTTGCACGTGCATGTTGATTCTATTGGCGTTGCAATAACTCGCGAATAATTTGTGCGAAGTTGTAAAAAGGAAGAGTAAGGTATGACAGTTTCGTTGATTTTGGCTTCTCAATCGCCATCGCGTAGAGCAGTGCTGGCTGCTGCAGGCGTGATTCCTGTGATTCATGTGAGCGAGGTGGATGAGCCAGCGGCGTTGCGTAATGCTGCAAATGCGCAAGGTGTTAGCGTGGAGCAGATGAGCGCCGAGGAGCGCGTTTCGATTTTGGCGCAAGCAAAGGCTCAAGCTGTGTACAATGCGTGGAAACTGGTGGCAGATACGGCGGCGAGCGCTAGTGGCGATTTAGTTGTGGGGTATCCGCTGGAGGCTGAGGCTGAGTCTGCAGAATCTGAATCTTCTGAAACTGCTAGTAGCGCTTTAGCAAGTGATTCGCAATCGCATATAACGCATAACGTAGATACTGCACAGACTCGCGATTTTTCGGGCGTAAAAGTTCCTACTAAGACTTTTGATATTCACGATTTTGCGTACGTGAATAAGTCTTCCGCTGATTCCAATAGTGTGCTTATTGTTGGCTGCGACTCCATGTTTTTGCTAGACGGCGAATGCTACGGCAAGTCGCATACTCCTGAAGTGGCATTTGAGCGGATTAAGCGAATGAGCGGAAAAACTGGAGAATTGTTTACTGGCCATTGCTTAATCGACACGAAAAGTGGCAAAACAGTGTGCAAAGTGAGCCGCGCAAGCGTGACTTTTGCGCATATGAGCGATGAGGAGATCCGCGCATACGTAGAAACTGGCGAGCCATTGGAAGTTGCAGGATCCTTTACGCTAGAAGGCTTTGGCGGGGCATTTATTGAGGGAATTCAGGGCGATCCGCATGGAGTTCTTGGGATTAGCTTGCCGCTACTAAGGCAGATGGTTTGCGATTTTGGGTACGCTTGGCCAGATTTGTGGAATAGTCGCAAGTTAGAGGGAGAGGCGATTAAGGACGATCCTGCTTCCGCGCAAGTGCCTAAAGAAAACGTGCACCAGCCTGGAGACGGATGGGTTATGTGCGATTGCGGGCGCAAGCATTGGGGCCATAATGGCGCGGCTGGCGTGTTGCTCGCTAGGCGAGATGAGACCACTGGGCGCGTGACTCATGTTGTTATGCAACATCGCGCGCTTTGGAGCGCGGAAGGTGGAACGTGGGGGATTCCTGGTGGCGCAATATCTGATGGCGAAACTGCGATTGAGGGTGCGTTGCGCGAGTCGTTTGAAGAAGCTAACATAACGTCTCAAGACATTGATGTTGTTGGAGCGTATTGCGAAAATCACGGGAATTGGCGTTATACAACGGTTTTTGCGTTTGAAAAGCCGGGGCATAGTGTGAATCCGTGCGCGCACGACGACGAGAGTATGGAAATCAAGTGGGTGCCGATTGATGATGTTCCGAAGCTAAAGCTGCTTACGGCAATGCGTACGGATTGGCCGTCTTTCCGCGCTCGCCTTGATTCTCTTGCCTCGATTCGTTAGCTGCGCGAAGGCAGTTCTCGCGCCCGTGTTTGTAGTCAGATTTGCTTAAAAGGGAACAAATGCGGGAATTTAGTTGTGTGTGATTTTTTGTAGCGTGGCATTTCGTTTGACGTTGGTGTGACGTTGGTGTGGCGCTGGTGTGGTGTTGGTTTGTGTCGGCGTGTTGCGTGTGTGGTGTGTGTGGAATGTTGATTTTTCAATGGTTTTATAGTGTTAGTGTTCTTGCTCGAGTAGTTTCCTGAGAAAAGTCTGGGAAAATTCTTTAAAAACCTTGAAATAATGTGTTTTTACGGTTTTATTAGTGTTAATCCGCAAATATTATGGTGAAAATAGTTTTTATTGTGGATTAGTTTGTGTGTAACATTATTTTTTTCTGTTTGTTTTATGTGGGTGCCTCTTGACTTTTTTAAACGGGGGGGGGGTATGTTAATAAAAGCTGCTAGCTAGATGCTCTAGATGGTGGTTATCCACAATGTTTTGAATATTGTTGGATGTTTAAGATTTTTCTTCGTGTACCTGCACGGAGGAGAAGAAGAAAGGAAATTAAAATGATGAATAAGAAGGCTATCGCTGCTTTCGCTGCTGGCGCTACTTTGCTTGCCGGCTTCGCAATGGCAACCCCAGCAATGGCTGCAAAAGTTCCTGCTACTGATACTGAGCGTACTCAGTTAGCTCAAGAGGCAGAACAGCGTGGACTTGGTTTTGTAGCAAATAGTATTCGCACCTCTAAAACAAGCTCTTACCAAGAGCTTAAAGCCATGTTGCAAAAAGCTGAGGATGAACAAGACGCTGCAGAATCTCACCGTCTTCTTGATTATCCAAACGGTACATTGAATAATTCTTCTGCTGAGGGCGTTGCTGCTGAAGCTCGTAAGCGTGGTATTGCGAATCCTACGGTAGATGAGTTCCAGCCTGATTTGCTTGCTCAGTATGCTGGTACTCGTGCTGAGAAGCTTGGTAAGGCATACAATGATTTGCTTGATGGCAAGATTACTGAGGCTCAGTATCAGGCTGTGAAGAAGGCTGTGTTTGGTAGCAGCGAGTACACTGAGGATTCATTGGATTCAAAGCAGGACGACAAGCAGGCTCCTAAGAAGGATGACAAGAAGGACGATACTACCACTCCTGATCAGAAGATCAAGGATCTTGGTAAGTTGAACTTGTCTGATGCTGCTAAGAAGAAGCTTGCTGTTCATTACGTGTATAAGGCTAAGCTTGCTTTGGATGAGGCTGATAATAATCTTGCTGAGAAGAAGGCTGATTATGCTGCTAAGAGGAAGACTCTTGTTGAGACTATGACTGAGCTTGCTGCTCGTAAGGCTGCTGCTGAGAAGGCTAACCAGGATTTGACTGATTTCTTGGCTTCTGGTGAGAATAATTCTGCTAAGGAAACTGCTCTTCGTGATGCTTTGAACCGTGCTCATGCTCATGAGCAGCGTGCGTTTGATGCTGAGCAGAAGGCTGAAGCTGAGTTTAATGCTGCTCGTGATGCTGCTTTCGCTGCTGTTGCTGCTTATAACAAGGCTTTGGCTGAGTATAAGGATGCTTATAACGATGCAGTTCGTTTGGGTGTGAATCCTGCTGCTCTTCCTCCTGTTGTGACTTCTGATCCTTTGGCTGCTGATTTCCCAGCTGTTCCTGGTACGAAGCAGATTTATGCTGATGCTTTGAATGGTAAGTTTGGTCCTGCTGCTCAGGCTTCTGCTAAGAAGACTGAGGCTGCTAAGGCTCAGGCTACTGCTCCAGCCGCTGCTGGTAAGGCTGCTGCTAAGGGTGAGCTTGCTGCTAAGGGTGCTAAGGGTCATGGTAAGGCTGGCGAGAAGCTTGGTAATGCTGGTGTTGGTGTTGCTTTGACTGCTTTGGCTGCTTCTATGCTTGCTGGTATGGGTGCTGCTGTTCGCAAGATGCGTCACTAAGCATTATTTACCACCTTATTTAGGGTTTGCGCTCAACGACTGGTGTGGTGTTTTGTAGGGAAGCATCACACTGGTTTATTCCCAGTCCTCTTTGGTTTTATTGTTTTAACATTGGTTTGCTATTGTTTTTCTTTTCTTCCCAGTGTTGATTCGTTTAGCTTGTTGGGTTTTGGGTGTTGAGTGTTGTTGCTTTCGGTTTTGTTTGCTACTAGGGGCTTGCAAAACCGGAAGCATTTTTGTGTTTGAGGGCTTATTGTGTTGTTTTGTGGATATTGTGTTTGGTGTAGAGTGCGCTCACGTTTTTGCCCGTGTTTGTTTCCAAAATCTCCAAATACGTAAACAATCTCGGGAAAATCGCTCGCGCGTTACAGCGCGCTCACGTTTTCGCCGCGCGTAAAGTCCACTGGACTTTACGTTTGAGCGGCTCAGCGCTCCGAATTGCCTTCGCGCGCTACGCTTTGAGCGCGAAGGCAGGTCTCGCGCTCATGTTTGTAGTCAGATTTGCTTAAATATGGAACAAATGCGGGAGGATTAGTCACCCTAAAACTGCTGCGATTAACGCAATACAAATCGGACTCGTAACCGTAGAAAACAGGATTCCATCGCGCGCAAAACTCAAGCCAACATTGTATCTTGCAGCGTAATTGTACACGTTTTGGCCAGTCGGAAGAGCTGCCAGCACAACACACGCGTAAAGAGTGGCACCTCGGAAACCCATAACAAAATAAGCCAATAAAAACGCAATAATTGGCATAATCAAGTTTTTCAGAATAGCAACAGTCGCAATAGCAGCACGATTAGAATCTTTTTGTAGCGGCTTGCTGCCGTAAAGTGACATTCCAAAAGCCATTAAAATCATAGGAACCGCTGAATCGCCAATCATTTTAATCGGGTCATAAAGAAAATTCGGAACAGGAAAATAGCCAATTTTTGCGGAAATTGCCGAAATAATAATTCCTCCAAGTGAACCAATTAAAAGTGGTTGTTTAAGCGGCTGTTGAGCAATGCGTTTAAGCGAGCACTTTCCAGTAGTTGTAACGTCTAAAACCGTTAGTCCAACAGGCGTAAAAACAGCTTGCTGCATAACTAAAATCGGTGCAACAAGTGCAGGGTTTCCAAGAATATAAGTTGCAACAGGCAAGCCAATGTTGTTTGAGTTTAAGTAAAGCGAGTTAAGCGCGCCAATTGTGCAATCTGCCGCAGGAAGGTGGAAAAACAGGCGATTAAGCAGAATAAATGCAACGCCAACAATCATTGCGGAGAAAAACGCAACAAAAATTGACGAGTGGAAAATCTCAAAAATTGGCTCTTTTGCAAGTATTGCAAACATTAAACAAGGACTTGAAACAAAAAAGCTTACGCGATTAAGCACCATTTGTGCTTGCGATCCGCCGATGCGAAGACGCGCGGTTACGTACCCTGCGGCAATGACGATGCCGATTACGCAAAAGCCCTGCATAGCGCTGATTAAACCCATGAAAACGATTTTAGCGCTGATTTTTGGATTGTGGGTAATGCGCAATCGACTTTTATTGGCGTATGTTACTTTTATTGGCGCATGTTATTTGACGTTGCAATATGGCATACTAGAAAACGGTGGCGCTGCAAGCCGCCAGAGCATTCGACGGCGTCGATCCCCTCACGTGATTTTCACGCATGATTTTGGGCGAGGCTGGTGTCCGCTGTCGTGCAGCTAGACTTTATTGATAGCCTTAGGGGTGGCTCGCATAAGCGTGTGCATTCTTCAGGCTAAGAGCGCGAAACTATTGCAGAGTTTCGCTAGGAGCATAGTGCCCAGAGTAACACGAGAAGGCTTCACCGTGCCCGAAGCCAATAATGATAAAAATGAAGATAAAAATCTTTCATTCGTAGCAGCAAATTCAAGCGCGAACGAATCTACTAACGCAGCTGACGAGCAAAGATCAGCAGCTGCTTCAACTGTTACATCACCCGTTACAGCAGGTGTTGTCAATGTGGTTTCAGGTTCGCAAGACGCAGCGTCAAGCACAAGACGCAGGCGTGCTGGAAGACGCGTTGTAAGAGTTGCAGGAGCAGCTGGCGAATCGATGAAACTACACGTACAAGGCGGAAACGATTACGATACACGCTCTGAGGAAACTGAATCTGAAAGTGTTGTTGAGCACCAAACTCCTGTAAGGCCGATAACATCGCTACTTTTTCAGGAGCCTGTTTTACCTCATCGTTTGCCTGAAAACAATAGTCGTATGCGCGATTTAGATTACGACGATGATGCAAATGAAAGCGATAGAGAAAACAGTCGAGATGATTTAGACAAAGACAATAGTCGCAGTTCACGAAAGTTGCGTAAAACGCGTTCTGGCAGGAATGACAGGAAGAATCGCAATGAAGACGAGGATTTAAGTAGAGTACGTAGTCGCAAAAATCGCAATAATCGTAACAATTTTGACGATAACTATGATTCTGAATCTGACGATGATACACGTGTTATTCGTGTGCGTTCCAGAGTAAATCGTGCAGATCGTACAGATCGATCCAATCGTGCAAATCCTGAAGATTTAAACGAAATTGATAATAGAAGCGATAGCAGAATAAGTAGAAATAATCGAGATTATCTAGATAAGGATAGCTTGGATAAGTCTAATTTTGATAAAGCTAACCTTGACAAAGATAATGGTGACAAATATAGCGAGAATAACAATAATGGTCGTAAGAATCGTGACAATCAGGATAATTACGATGATCAAAATCATAGAAAGTCACGCAAGAATCGCAGACTAAACGCTGCCGAAAGACGCGCCGCCGCAGAAGTCGAGCAAATAGAAGAAGACCTTGAATACGACGACATAGTTTATTCTCCAATCGATGATGTAATTGACGAAAGAATTGAAAATAGTGTTGAGTCAGATAATGATGTAGATTCTGAATCAACCCGCAAGTATACAAAAACTTCTGATTTAGAAAATAATGATGATGAAGACGGAGAAATGATAACCCGTCGTCGCCGTCGTCGCAGACCGTCTCGCGCAGATAAGGAAGATAGGACAGATAAGTCTGATAGATCAAGCCGTAGAACAACATCCGACCTATCTTCGGATGATTCTTCATACGCCGACGATTATGACATAAACGAAATAGAAGTTTCTCAAGAAGACCGCGATTTAATTCCAGATCCAGACGAGTTGCGATCTCAAGATGACGAGGAAGTGTACACTCGTCGTCGCCGTCGTCGCAGGTCGAAATCTTCTGACGATTCGTCTCAAAGTTCCTCAAGTTCGCAAAGTTCGCAAAATTCACAAAGCACACAATCGCGTTTTGTGTCAATAGACTCCGATTCATCTAGTCGAAGATCTAGAAAACAGCAGTATATTGATGAGATTACGGATATTGAAGGTTCTACGCGACTTGAAGCCAAAAAGCAGCGTCGTCGTGACAATCGCAGGGAGCGTAATCGCCAAAACTTGCTTATGGAGCAAGACTTTTTGGCAAGGCGTGAAAACGTTGACCGACTTATGGTTGTGCGTGAACGCGATCGTCACACGCAAATTTCTGTAATCGAAGACAATATTCTTGTAGAACACTATGTTTCTGATATTCAAGAAGTTGCAACAGTAGGAAATATTTACCTTGGTCGTGTACAAAATGTGCTGCCAAGCATGGAGGCTGCATTCGTAGACATTGGTCAAGCCCGAAACGGCGTGCTTTACGCTGGCGAAGTCAACTGGGATACAACACGATTAGAAGGACAGCCGCGAAGAATGGAGCTTGCGTTTAAGGCAGGAGACCCTGTTTTAGTGCAGGTTACTAAGGACCCTATAGGCCATAAGGGTGCGCGACTAACATCTCAAGTAACGCTTGCTGGTAGGTTCCTTGTGCTTGTTCCGTCTGGAGCTATGACGGGCGTAAGTCGCAAGCTATCCGACCGTGAACGCAGCCGACTTCGCGCAATCGTAAGCAAAATCGCGCCTAAAGACATGGGCATAATCATTAGAACCGCCGCAGATGGTGCTAGTGAAGATGCGATTGAAAAAGACCTTGAATCGCTTGTAAAACAGTGGGAACGAATCGAAGCGAAGCGAGAAGAGTTCTTGCATGGCAAGCGGCCAAAGCTTTTGCAAGGCGAGCCAGATGTGGCAATTCGTGTTGTTCGAGACATATTTAACGATGACTTCCAAAAGATGATTGTGGAAGGCAAGGGCGCGTATGACCGCATCTGTGAATACTTGGAGATGATGGCTCCTGATTTGCGCAGCAAGATTGAGTATTGGGATCCTGCTGAGCATGAAGGCAAAGACGTATTCGATAAGTGGCAAATCGACAGCCAGCTTAGAAAGGGCATGGAGCGCCAGGTTTATCTTCCTGCAGGCGGTTCGATTGTTATTGACCGCACGGAGGCAATGACAACGATTGACGTAAATACGGGTCGTTTTATTGGTCGCGGTAAGTCTTTGGAAGAGACTGTGACTCGCTGCAATTTGGAAGCTTCCGAGGAGATTGCGCGTCAGCTGCGACTTCGCGATATTGGCGGCATGGTTATGATTGATTACGTTGACATGGTTATGCCAGCGAACCGCGATCTTGTTTTGCGCCGTCTTGTTGAGTGTCTTGCGCGCGACCGCACAAAGCATCAGGTTGCAGAGGTTACATCTCTTGGCCTTGTCCAAATGACTCGTAAGCGCGTTGGACAGGGTTTGGTCGAGGCGTTTTCGGAGGAGTGCCCGACTTGCAAGGGTCGTGGGTTTATTCTTCACGACGAGCCGACTGTGTCTTCGGAGTATGCGGATCCTTACGCGCTTAAGGGCGGTGATCCGTTTATTAAAACCAATAAGCACGGTCATGGAAGTATTGCGGACCCTATGCCTGTGGTTAAGCAGGAGTCCAGTGCGGATGTTCGCGCCAAATTAGCGCGTATTGCTGCCGCTGCAGCGTCGTCGGCTTTCTTGGAGGAGTCTTTGCGCAAAAGTGACGAAAAAGACTATAACGATAATAAAGACGATAACAATAATGATGTGAATGCTGTATCTGCAGATGACGTTAATAATGGAGACGATGCAGACGATAGTGTTGTTGACGGTGTTGACGGTGTTGACAGTGTTGACAGTGTTGACAGTGTTGACAGTGTTGATGAATCTTCGGTTGCTGGCGACTTTTCTGCAGTAGATGCGAGTAGTGAATCTGCAGAAAGCAGTGAAGAATCGCAAGTAGTCGGGAAAATTGAGGAATCTGAGGATTCGCAAGAATCTCAAGAATCTACAGAAAGCTCTCAAGAATCTAGTGAAAACTAAAAAATAGACGCAAAGTATACGGCTCGAGTACAATAATGTCTATTGCTTATTTCGACTTTATGAATTAAGACTTGACGTTAGTACAGGGGTCGGTGTAATTTTGATAGTCGGTGTCTTGCCGCAGGTTCAACGCTGCGCGTGAGGCAATAGTAAAGCTTTCAATTTAGCTAAGGAACGAATTATGTACGCGATTGTGAAGGCCGGTGGCCATCAAGAGAAGGTTGAGGTTGGAGACGCCATCCTCGTAAACCGTCTCGATGCAAAGAAGGGCGATACCGTGGAATTCCCGGTCGCGCTCGTTGTTGACGGTGCTAAGGTGACCTTAAGCGCTAAGGATCTTGCAAAGATCACAGTTAAGGCAGAAGTTCTTAACGACGAAGCTAAGGGTCCAAAGATTAGCATTATGAAGTATAAGAACAAGACTGGCGTGGCTCGCCGCAAGGGTCATCGTCAGAAGTTGACTCTCGTCAAGATCACGGCCATCGCCTGATTGACGGTGTTATAAACCTGAAAGGACAGCAAGATGGCACATAAGAAGGGTGCGTCTAGCTCGCGCAACGGTCGCGACTCACAGGCGCAATATCTTGGCGTTAAGAAGTTCGGTGGAGAAGCTGTTGTGGCTGGAAACATTATTGTTCGCCAGCGCGGCACCAAGTTCCATGCAGGACAGAACGTTGCTTTGGGTAAGGATCACACGCTGTACGCTTTGGTGGACGGCAATGTGAAGTTCGGCATTCGTCGTGATCGCAAGGTTGTAGACGTAGTTACCGCCTGAGTAACCCATTAATCTTCTAGCCGCACCCCGTTCGGTGCGGCTTTTTTGTTTGTTTGCGCGACGACCTGCCTTTTCGCTTAAAGCGTAGCGCGAAAAGGCAATTCGGAGCGCTGAGCCGCTCAAACGTAAAGTCCAGTGGACTTTACGTGCGGCGAAGACGTTCGCGCGCTGTAACGCGCGAACGACACGACCTGCCTGAGTTTTATCCCGCGTTTGTTTCCCAAATCGGTCAAAACGTAAACAAATGTGGGGAAATGTGCCCGAGTTTGTTTCCCAAATCGGGCAAAACGTAAACAAATGCGGGAAAAAAGAAACAAACGCAGGCAAATCTGGCGAGTATTGAGCATCAAGTAAGGTAAAAGTTATGAGCGATTTTGTAGATCGAGTAACGGTACATGTTAAAGGCGGCGACGGCGGCAATGGATCCGCAGGCGTGCGCAGAGAAAAATACAAGCCACTTGCAGGTCCAAATGGCGGCAATGGTGGAAACGGCGGAAGCGTTATATTCGTAGCCGATCGCAACGCGAACAGCCTACTCGACTACCGATTCATGCCACATCGTGTAGCGCAGAGTGGCACAATGGGTCTAGGTGATACAAAGGACGGCTCCAAAGGAGAAGACCTTATGTTGCCAGTGCCAGTCGGAACCGTAGTTTTTGAGGCGAAGGGCGCTGCAGGAGCGCAGAAAAAACCAGGCAACGTTTTGGCGGATTTGCAACACGTAGGCGATACATTCGTAGTCGCAGTAGGAGGCGCAGGTGGACTTGGAAACGCTGCTCTTGCCAATAAAACTCGCCGCGCTCCAGGTTTTGCACTACTAGGCGAACCTGGTGAAGAAAGAGACGTAATCCTAGAACTAAAGTCGATAGCAGACGTGGCGCTAGTGGGCTTCCCGTCTGCAGGAAAGTCAAGTCTTGTAGCATCAATTAGCGCTGCAAAACCAAAAATAGCGGACTATCCATTTACAACACTTGTGCCAAACCTTGGTGTAGTCAGCTTTGGTGAATATCGCTACACAATCGCAGACGTGCCAGGATTAATCCCAGGAGCTTCCGAAGGAAAAGGGCTTGGTCTAGAATTTTTGCGCCACATTGAGCGCACGGAAATAATCGCCCACGTAATCGACTGTGCAACGCTTGGACCAAATCGCGACCCAATCAGCGATTATAAGGCTTTGGAACATGAGCTTTCACAATACGCAGACAAGCTGGATTTGCCGCTTGGAGCGATTCCGATTCCAGAGCGTCCGCGAATTATCGTGCTAAACAAGATTGATGTGCCAGAAGCAAAAGAGTTGGCAGAATTTGTGCGAAGCGACTTTGAAAAAATGGGCTTTCCAGTTTTTGAGATTTCTACTGCGTCTCACGAAGGCTTGAAAGAGCTTGGTTTTGCGCTTGGAAAAATGGTGGCTAGTATGCGAGAAAAGCTTGCTGAGCAAGAGGCAGCGCGTGAAGAAGAGCGCGTTGTTATTCAGCCGCTTGAACAGCCAGCATTGAGACGACGCAGAGATGATGGTCGCGGAAGTGCTAGCGACTTTACAATCGAGCGCGAAGAAGACAAAAATGGCGACTTCTGGTTTACCGTTACGGGCGCTAAGCCAGAGCGTTGGGTTGTGCAAACAAACTTCGACAACGACGAGGCAGTTGGCTATTTGGCGGATCGCTTAGCAAAACTTGGTGTAGAAGACGAGTTGCGCAAGAAGGGTGCGCGACCAGGAGACGAGATTAGGATTGGTCGCGGAAACCGCATGGTTTGCTTCGACTGGGATCCAAGCATTGCAGCAGGTGCGGAAGGCTTGGACGGTGCTAGCCTGGGTGCGCGTGGAAAAGACTTGCGACTTGAAGCAAATGACCCTAGAGGTGCAAGACGCACAAACGCTGAACGCAGACGCGATTATCACATGATGATGGATGCAAAGAGCGCTGTGCGAGATGCGATGATGGCGGAGCGAAAGCAAGGGCATTGGGCAGATCCATCGGTAGATGACGATAAACACGATGAGCAGAGTTTATTTGGACGTGGTGAGTAAATGATTAATAAGGCAGTTGAGCCTACCGAAGATGAGATTCGGCGTTCAATTAGCAATGCGAACACAATAGTCGTAAAAGTTGGCTCTAGCTCGCTTACAGACTTATCTGGTCATTTAGACGTGCAAAAATTACGTGCTCTTGTTACGGCTATTAGCCGTGCTCAAATGTCTGGAGCTAATGTAGTTTTAGTATCTTCTGGTGCTATCGCAGCGGGATTTGGACTACTTGGTTTTAATGAACGTCCTAAAGATGTGCCTACTCAGCAAGCAACAGCATCAGTTGGACAAGGCTTGCTCATGTACCAATATGAGTCAGCATTTGCGGAATTCGGCATAAGAGTAGGGCAAATGCTACTAACGGCAGACGTTACTATAAGTCCTTCGCGTTACCGTAATGCCCAACGCACAATGCTTAGGCTGCTGGAATTAGGCGTTGTGCCAATCGTAAACGAAAACGACGCTCTGTCTAGCAACGAAATACGTTTTGGTGATAACGATAGGCTTGCGGCGCTTGTGGCGAACATTGTGCGAGCAGATGCGCTGGTTCTTTTAACAGATGTTGACGCGCTTTACACGGCTCCGCCTAGCGAACCAGATGCTAAGCGGATTAGTTTTGTTCCCGATGTTACGCGCGCGCTAGACGATGTTAAAGTTGGCTCCAGCATTTCGGGTGTAGGCACAGGCGGAATGATAACCAAAATGGATGCGGCGCACGTTGCTGCTGTTTCTGGAATCCCAACGCTTTTGACATGTGCTAGTAACGCGGAGGGCGCACTATCGGGGAAAGCAGTTGGAACCGTGTTCGCGCCACTAAATTCGCGCGCGTCTTCCAGAAGACTTTGGATTGGTTTTGCGTCTAATCCGCATGGCTCGATTATTGTAGATTCTGGTGCAGCTGCAGCCGTTCGAGGAGGGAAAGCAAGCCTGCTGGCTGCTGGAATAGTAGGAGTTGCTGGCGACTTTTCTGCAAGCGATCCAGTGTGGATTGATGACGAGCATGGCAATCATTTAGCCAAAGGGCTAGTTGCATTTGATTCAGATGAGATACCGCAGGTAATGGGTCTTACTACGGACGATTTAGAGGCGACTTTGGGGCGGCAATACGCACATCCTGTGGTGCATCGCGATAATCTTGTGCTTTTATAATCTTCTACTTGCTAATCGATTTGCATGTGCGCTTAAAGCTTCGCCAAGCGAGGTGGAGATTCGAGATTTTTCGCAGCGAAAGAGGCGAGCCTCAGCGCCGAAAGGTGGTGACTCGCCGAGAGAGCAAGAAAAATCGAGAATCTCGGCGATGAAAATCACGCAAAAGTCCTAGATATTCAGAAGGTTTGATGTATTTCTATACGAGCAATAAAAGAGGAGCGTAGCGACGGGACTTGCGAGGAGAGAAATACTCAAACTTCGCGCAATACCAAGTAAGGAGCACACAACTTCAAATAGGAAGCAGTTCTGGTCGAAAAAGAAACAAAATCGGGAAATAACGTGTAATGGTTAAACTGTAAGTATGGCAGAAAATATCGCAGCAAATATGGCAGAAAACGAGTTGCAAATCGCAGCAAACGTATCAAACTCTCAATGGCGCTCTATGAGCAATCGCATTAACAAAGTGGCACCGAGTGCAACGCTTGCTGTAGATGGCAAAGCAAAAGCAATGAAAGCCGCAGGAATCGACGTTATTAGCTTCGGCGCAGGCGAACCTGATTTTCCAACGCCGCTCTACATTGTTGAAGCCGCAGCCGCCGCATGCAAAGACCCAAAAAACTACAAGTACACGGCTACAGCTGGTCTTCCAGAGCTTCGCGAGGCGATTGCGCGCAAAGTCAAGCGCGATTCTGGCTACGATGTTTCCCCAAATCAAGTTGTTGTAACGAATGGCGGCAAACAAGCTGTTTACGAAGCATGCCAGATTTTGTTAAACGATGGCGATGAAGTTATAATCCCAGCGCCATATTGGACAAGCTACCCAGAGGCAGTAAAACTTGCAGGTGGCGTGCCTGTGCCTGTTATGTCTGGCGCGGATCGCGGTTTTGAGCCAGATATTGAGGCGATTGAGGCGGCTCGTACCCCACGCACGTGTGCGATTATTGTAACTTCGCCTTCTAATCCAACAGGCGCTATTTGGAGCGCACAAACGATTCGCGCGATTGGCGAATGGGCTGTAAAACACCATATTTGGGTGCTTTCCGACGAGATTTACGAGCACTTGCATTACGATGGCGTAAAAACGTCGTATATTGGCGTAGAAGTGCCAGAAGTGCGCGACCAGCTGCTTGTTTTGAACGGTGTTGCTAAAACGTACGCAATGCCAGGTTGGCGTGTTGGCTGGATGGTTGCGCCGCTTGATGTCGCAAAAGCTGCGATTAAGCTTCAAAGCCACATGACGTCTAACGTTTCCAATATTTCACAGCGAGCAGCTCTTGCAGCGGTTGGTGGGCCCTTAGATGAAGTTGCAAAAATGCGTGATTCCTTCGATGCTCGTCGCAAGGCTATTGTGCAGGCGTTAAACGATATTGATGGCGTGACTTGCCCTCTTTCGCACGGAGCTTTCTACGCGTTTGCAAACGTTGAGGCACTACTTGATCGCCCGATGGGCAAGGATTCTAAGATTCCAGGCACGTCGTCTGTGCTTGCGCAAATGCTTCTTGATGAAGCGCATGTTGCCGCTGTTCCTGGAGAGGCTTTTGGTGCGCCTGGCCACTTGCGATTCTCGTGTGCTTTAGCAGACAGTCAGCTTGCCGAAGGTATGAGGCGTATGAAGCAGTGGATTGAAGGCGGCAGCGCGTTTTAAAGGCGCCAGCGCGTTGTTTACGCGCGCAAAAGTCGCCAGCAACCGCGCGTTTAGCGACACTCGCTAATCATAATAAAACCCTTAAATCTTGCCCTTCCGCTAACATATCTATTTGGCGGTTTTGCCAAGTCAATCTTTTTAAGGTATGATTAGCAAGTTCACCTAGGGATGTGGCGCAATTGGTAGCGCAACGGTCTCCAAAACCGTAGGTTGTGGGTTCGAGTCCCGCCGTCCCTGCCAGTTTTATTGTTAACAATTTTCAAACGAAGGATTCAAGCATGGCCAAGGCAAAAGAGAAGAAGCCGAATTTGTTCATGCGTATTGGCATGTTCATTAAGCAAACTATTGATGAGACTCGCAAAGTCGTTGCTCCTCACGGCAAGGAATTGTTTGCTTGGTCAGCTTCCGTGTTTATTTTTGTTATTTTCTTGATGGTTTTCGTCACTGTTATGGACTTCGGTTTGGGTAAGTCTGTTATGTGGCTGTTTGGCTGATTTCAACGAATTTTGAGGGTGTGCGAATATGACTGACGAGTTGAATCTCGAAAATGTTGATTCTGTGAATGATCTTGCGGATTTTGACGCAGCTGATATTTCGGTTGATGCTGCAAATGTTGAGAACGCAGATGCTGCAGATACTGTTGTCGTAGAAGATGCTTCTGAAAATAGTGAAAACGTAGCTGGTGAGACCGAGTCTCCTGCTGAGCCTGCTGAAACGGTTGCTGGCGATTCTTCCGCTGCGCAAGAAGTTGATCCTACAGATGCTGGTGCTGCCGCTGTTGCGGAATTCTCTAAGACTTTGCGCACTCTTGAAGGCAAGTGGTACGTTCTCCACACCTATTCTGGCTACGAGAAGCGCGTTAAAACTAACGTTGAATCTCGTGTACAAAGCTTTGGTTTGGAAGACAAGATTTTCCAGATTGAAGTGCCAATGGAAGAGGTTGAAAAGCACACCGACAAGGGTAAGAAGGTTATTACCCGCGTTCGCGTCCCGGGATATGTGCTTATTCGTATGTGGCCAGATGAGAATGCTCGTCGTATTGTGCGCGAAACTGAAGGCGTTACTGGTTTTGTTGGCCCATCTAAGGAGCCTGCTCCTCTTAGCCGTAAGGAAGTTATCGATATGATGGCTCCTATGATTGCGTCTGAGGCTTTGAAGAAGGCTGGAGATAAGCCTGCTGCGGCTCGTAAGCGTACCGTTGAGGTGGCTTACAAGGTTGGCGATCAGGTTACAGTTACCGATGGTCCATTTGCGACTATGGCTGCCGTGGTGTCGGATGTGGATCCTACAACGCAGAAGCTTACGGTTCTTGTTTCTATCTTCGGTCGCGAAACTCCTGTGGAGCTTGGATTTAACCAGGTAGAGCCTATTGTTTGATTTTTAATGCGCGTTTTGTGATTGTTGCGCGTATCTGATTTTATCAGTGCATAAGTCGGGGTGTGGTGTTTGCTGCATCCCGACTTTTGTTTTGTTTTTTTTTGGGGGGGGGGGAAATAATCCGTAATTTTGTAATGTAATTTTTTATAATGTAATCAAAAACCCCGAGCTATTAACCCGGGGTTATGAAAGAGAAGAGAAGAAGAGAGGTTCAGTTATTGGTTCTTGCAAATCATTCGTTATGTTGATTTGCTTTTTCCTTGATGTCTCTATAATAGGCATCCTTTACTTAAGACAAAGATGTTATCGCCTGTGAATTACCTGAAAATCTTGTAAAAAATCCCTACGTTTCGCCATTTTTGTGTATATTTCTTTATTTTTCTGTAGTTCGAGTGCAGTCTTAATAATTTAGCGTTAAATTCTTTGAATTTTGTTAAATCTTTTGTTGATACTGTTCTCTGATGTGCCGTATGCTTGAATCATGTCAGAAATTGCAGAATCTACGAATAGCGATGAGTCTAAAGTTTTACCCACTTCTGAATCGGCTAATTCTTCTGAATCGGCTAATTTGCCGATGTCTATTTCTGCACGATTAGGTAAATTGCAATTCCATCTTTCTGGCAAATTTCGTGTTTTGCAGTTTGCAGATGTTCAGGATGCTCCAAAAATTAGCAAAGATACAATTAGGCTTATAGAGTCCGCTTGTGATGCTGTTAAGCCAGATATTGTGATTTTTACGGGTAATCAAATTGCTGGATATGTTAAAGATTTTGCGGATACATTTGTACGCAGACGCTGGTCTTCGGAGGCTTTCGACTCTTCCTCAGGACGATTTTCTGATAATTACTCGCCTAAGGATGAGTCGTATGCAGAAAAACTAGATGCAACGCGAAAAAAAGTTATTGAGCACATTAAGCGTATGGTGCAGCCTTTGGAAGATCGTTCAATTCCATGGGCGCTGACTTACGGAAACCATGATTTTCAATGTGGGTTAAGCAATGAAGAATTGGATTCTTTGTATCAAGAGTTTAAGGGTTGCATGAACCGTTCTTCGCAAAACAAGTCGAATAATTATGATTCTTCTAGTTGCAATGTTGCAGCTTTGCAATCCACTAAATGCATATTGCCAAATCAAATCATTTTTCCTTGTGAAGCTGGTACGTTTGCGCTTCCAGTTATGGATGTGAATCAGGAAAATGTTGTATTTTCATTAGTTTTGGTTAATTCTGGAGACTATGAGAAGAGTGGAGGTTATGGGAAACCTTCGGATAAGGCACTTGATTTTTTGAGAAATTTGCCAAAGTTATCGCCTCCAAAATTCTGTGTTTTCCAGCATTTTCCTCTTCCTCAATACTATGGTTTAATGCGTGAAGTTTCTAAAGATTATGCGTCTCAGGAACATGCGATCGAGGGGTACAGGCGTTTTGCTGGGAGATATTATGCTTTAGACGATAATCGCGTTTTGCCAGATGGTTATCTTGGAGAAGGTGTGAGTTGCCCAGATAAAGACAGTGGGGAATATGATATTTTGCAAAAGATTGGCACTTTCGCTTTCTGCGCAGGGCATGATCACAGAAACGCGTTTGCTGGACGTTGTAAAGATTCGGATATGCTACTTATGTCTACTGCAACGTGTGGTTTTGGATCTTATGGGCCAGCTGCATCTAAATGTGGTGCAAGACTTATCGAATTTGACATACGTCACCCATACGAGCCTAGAACGCAAATGCTTGAATTTGGTGATTTAGTTGGAAAACCTTCGTCTAAAAAGGCGTATACTTATGGTCTAAACGCGGATTGCGATCACGATTTGCCAGAAGTAGATTTATTGCAAAAACCTTCGCTTTTTGCAAGGCTATTGAGAAGATGGCGGTCTCGCGCAGCAAAGTAGCTTGGTTAATGCTCGAATTGGTATGTGTTATTGGCACGCATGTCGGTATTATAGTGATTAGTTTTAGTTGCAAACGAAAGAGGTAAATGTGTCTGCGCATAATACGGCTGAACAGAACGAAAGTGGCATTGACGCTGCAGACGTTTTGCATGTAGAAGGTGGCAAGCCGCTTAACGGAGCTATTAAAGTTCGTGGTGCAAAAAACTTTGTTAGTAAAGCAATGGTTGCAGCTTTGCTTGCTCCTGGGAAATCCGTGTTAAAGAATGTTCCAGAAATCAGAGATGTTCACGTTGTTTCTGATTTGCTGCGTTTGCATGGAGTAAACGTAGATGTTGATGGCGCTGCAGGCGTTGTTAGTATTGACGCAAGCAACGTTCAGCTTGCTGATGTTGCAGACGTAGATACATTATCAGGATCTTCGAGAATACCTATTCTCTTCTCTGGTCCGCTTCTTCACAGACTTGGTGAGGCTTTTATCCCAGCTTTAGGTGGGTGCAATATTGGAGGGCGTCCAATAGATTTCCATCTTGAAACTTTGCGTAAACTTGGTGCGAATGTAGATAAAGATCATGAGGATGGTATTCATATTACTGCTCCTAACGGCTTGCATGGCACTAAAATTCATCTACCTTATCCATCGGTTGGTGCCACTGAGCAAACTCTTCTTGCAGCCGTGCTTGCAGAAGGTAAAACAGAGCTTTCGGGTGCTGCAATTGAGCCAGAAATTATGGATTTGGTGGCTGTTTTGCAAAAAATGGGCGCTATTATTTCTGTAGACGTTGATCGAACATTTAGGATTGAGGGCGTTGATAAGCTTCAAGGCTACAATCATACGGCTTTAACAGATAGGATTGAGGCAGCATCTTGGGCTTCTGCTGCGCTCGCAACTCATGGTGACGTGTTTATTAAAGGGGCTACTCAGCCAGAGATGATGACCTTCTTAAACGTGTTCCGTAAAGTTGGTGGTCAGTTTGACGTTACTGATAACGGTATTCGATTCTGGCATCCGGGTGGTGATTTGCATCCTGTTGCTATTGAAACCGATGTCCATCCTGGTTTTATGACTGATTGGCAGCAGCCTCTTGTTGTTGCTTTAACTCAAGCTAAAGGTTTGAGTATTGTTCACGAAACTGTTTATGAGAATCGTTTTGGGTTTACAAAACCACTTGTTCAAATGGGCGCTATGATTCAGTTGTACCGCGAGTGCTTAGGTTCTCTTCCTTGCCGATTCCAGCAGCGAAATTACAAGCATTCTGCTGTGATTTTTGGTCCAACACCTCTTACTGGTCAAGATATTGATGTTCCTGATTTGCGAGGCGGTTTTAGTCATCTTATTGCGGCTCTTGCAGCTAAAGGTCCATCTAACGTTAAGGGTATTTCGCTTATTGACCGCGGTTATGCAGATTTCCGTGGTAAGTTGACTGCTCTTGGCGCGGATATTGATTGAGTTATTTGAGTAATTTGTGCAATTTGAGCAATGTGGATAACTTTTCCCTTATTTTTCTAGGGTTTTGATGGCTTTGGTACACATTGTTCTGTAAGTATTTTCAATACGCAAATTAGTCTATAAAGTTTGCAGCACAGGATTATTGTCATTTTGATTTTATGAAAGTGCGGCAAATATGGTTTGTGTGGGTGGAAGATATCAGATTCTCGGAAAACTGGGAGCTGGAGGAACATCTACTGTTTATCTTGCGGTAGATAATGTTCTTCATAAGCAGTGGGCTGTAAAAGAAACTGCTACTGATTCTGATGACGATAAAAAAGCCTTGATTTTGCAATCTTTGCGTGCAGAAGTTGAGGTTTTAAATCATTGCAATCATCCTTCTATACCTAGAATTGTTGATTTTTTTGAGGAGAATGGCAGAGCATACGCTGTTCGCGACTATGTTGACGGATTTTCTTTAAAATCAATGATTTTACAAGAAGGTGTTATGAATCCTGCCGAAGTGTGTAATTTAGGCATACGATTATGCGGCTTGTTGCAATATCTTCATTCACTTAATCCTTCTATTGTTTATTGTGATTTAAAACCATCTAACATTATGCTTGGTGCAGATTCAAAGGTTTATTTAATTGATTTCGGATCTGCATTAGAAATTAAAAATAAAGATGGTGTATTGGTGCAACCAAGCAGATTTAAACAAGATGCGCGTTTTGCCACTCGTGGATTTGCTGCTCCAGAACTTTTTAAGACTGAATCTAAAATAGGCGTTTTTACTGATGTTTATTCTCTTGGTGCTACATTGTGGTTTGCTCTTACGGGTAAATGTTTTTCTGATAATAACGAGACTATAAACTCAGGAAACTCAGAAAACTCAGGGCATTATGATGCTACAAAGCACTTTACTAACTTCGACTTAGCAGATGGTGGTTTTGCTAACAATCTTCAAGCTGTTTTAATGCGCGCCATGTTAGAAAATCCTTTGGAGCGTTATGCGGATTGTAAAGAATTTGCTCAGTCGTTAGAGGATTGCTTAGAAAATTATTTAGGTGACAATTTAGATTCCGACGTAGAGGGTATAGAAAATATCAGGTCGCGTGTAAATCATTATAAGAATAATCGTCGCGATAGGCGTAAGAGTAGCCGTAGGAGTATCCGTAAAAATAGTCATAAAAAGAGTAGTGGAAATACTCATCGAAATATTGTAATCAAAATTATTTGCTGCATACTAATGGTGATTATTGGCTGCTTTTTGATAGGAACATCGTTGCATTCTTTAACATCAAATAGTCAAATAAATAGTCGAAAAAATGATTATGCGCGAGTGGCTCGTGACAATCGTGAAAAAAGAAACAAGAATGCTATAGAGAAAATAAGTGATGTTGAAAAATATAAAAACTACATGAGAACAGCGGCAAAATCAATGGATTCTAAGCAGGTGATTCAAAATGTTAAGCAAGCCATGCGATTGCAAATAAAACTTTTTAATGCCAATATTCAGCCGCTTTCCATTCAACCAATACTCAGACTTTTAGTGCATCAAATTGAAGATTTTCGGTGGACTCTTGATGAAAGAGAAGATTTTACAGCATTGATCAATGAGTATAAAAACATGCTTAAAAAATCTGAAGATTGGTATGAGTTGTGCTTATCCGTGGGCAAAGCATATTGGTACTATAGCGTTGAAAACGGGGAAGAAGTTAGTGATTCAAATAGAAAAACTCGCATAACAGCAGCGTCTGAATGGTTTAAAGAAGCGTTAAAAGGTGTTAAATCAAAAGACTATGAGTTGGCATCAATGTATTATTCGATTGGAAGTGAGTATTTAAGCTTTGCATCTTATGCGGAAGGAAAATCCAAGCCGCAAAATGTTGATTATATTACGAAGTTGCATAATTTTATTGAAAATGCTAAGAAAAATCAGAACGAGATTGTAAAAATAGATGCGTGTGAACTTGTTTTTAATTCGCTAAAATCGTGGATTAGTTTATTTAAGTCTTATGCTGTTAGTCAAGATAGTATTGAAAATATTTTTGACGACGCGTTAGATTTAGCGCGATCTATAAAGTCGCAAAATAAAAACGTTGACAATAGAGTTAAGCAGATAATGAGCCAAGCAGATCCGTTAATTGATTCAATTGAAAATATATTTGACAATGGCGATATTTGATGTTTAAGGATTCACTAGGTGCGGTGGAGATTCGAGATTTTTTGCAGCGGATGAAGCGAACCTCAGCATGAAATGGTGATTCGCTGAAGAAGCAAGAAAAATCGAGAATCTCGGTGATGAAAGATACGCAAAAGTTTTAGATATTCAGAAGGTTTGATGTATTTCTATACGAGCAATAAAAGAGGAGCGTAGCGACGGGACTTGCGAGGAGAGAAATACTCAAACTTCGCGCAACAGCAAACAAGGAATCGCGCAATAGTAAGTAAGAAAAGAAAAAGCCCACTGCGGTGGAATGAATGCAGTGGGCTTCGTGGAGCTAATGGTAATCGAAACCACGACCTCTTCGATGCGAACGAAGCGCTCTACCAACTGAGCTATAGCCCCATTGTTCTACAACAACTCTGCACACTGTACTACAAGGTGCGTAAAAGTACAATGCTAAACCGGTATGGAGTGTTGCAAAAAACGTTTAAATATCAATAATAATGCGCCTAATACTTATTTGTATTTTCATATAGTGCACACATTTAGTATGCATATGTGGAAGCTACATTGCTGTCATAAATCCGCCAAAAATCACCACAAGAATCGCTAAGACTTCAATAGTATAGAACATTATAAATGATGCCCAGCTGCAAGTCAGCACATTTAAGCGTGATGTTTTAGGCACTATTACAAGTAGTCCTACGAATAAAACAGCGTATACAGCAACGCCAAATCCTGCAGATATTATTCCAAGGTTTGCTGCATTAGCTAGTCCAGCTGCAGACCCATAAACGACGTATGTTGAGTACCAAAAGCTTAGTCTTAGCAAGCATAAGCCGCTTATAAATTGTTCAATCGTTAGAAAAATAACGAATAAAAATCTCCACAGCCATTTTTTAGACTCTATTAATGCCATTGCTAGTGTTGTAGCTGTTGCAACGGTTGTAACCCATGCTATAAACACAACGCCTTGTGGTGTTAAACCAGAATAATGTTGAACAACCCATGAAGTGTGTTGTACTGCTAATGTTCTACCTATCCAATATGGAATGACTATTGCTGCTAGAAGCACTGCAAAGTAGAGTATCCAGCGTTTAGGATTAGAGTGACGTTTGGAAATATCTGCTATCGATAGCTCAGATTCCAATTCGTTAGGTGATTCAAGTGTTTTATCTGCGTTAGCATCAGTGTTTGCTTTACGCTGATCCATCTTTTGCCACTCTCCTTTAAACGCGTTAAACACTTTAAAGCTAGATCAAATTTGTAATATCAAATTCTCAATGACTACATTACCAGCAAAATAAAATATACGCGAAAAACGCCTGATTGTCTGTAAAAAATCTCGAATCGTTAGCTTGTTAATCATCTTGTTAATCAGCATGTTTAATCGTTAGTCTGTGTTGCGTGTGCACGGTAAGTGCGCTAGCGTTCTTGGTTTTGTAGTCAAATATCGGTTTTAAGGAAACAAATTCAGGATTCAAATCATAATCTCATAATCTAAAGCGTGCAATATAATTGTTAATCCGCGCAAAATGCGTGCATAAAAAGTGCAACACGGCACTACAAAACAGGATTTTAGGTATTCTTATGGGATTTATTCATTTTATTCTTAATCTTCTTAAAGACCCGCGTTCAGCTATAGCTGGTTGGATTGCTATAGGTACAGCTCCTGCTTTGGGATTGATATTCTTAATCGTTTTTATTGAAACAGGCGTTGTGTTTTTCCCATTTTTGCCTGGAGATTCTTTGCTTTTTGCAGCAGGATTCTTTGCTGCTCCAGATTCGCAAACTGGTAAAAGTTCTCTTCCGCTTATGCTTTTGCTCGCGGTTGTGTGGATAGCACCTATTGTTGGCGACCAGTGCAATTATTTCATCGGACACTTTTTCGGCAGAAGAATTGTTGAATCTGGTAAAGTTAAGGCATTGACTCCAGAACGCGTTGCTAAAACAGAGAAGATGATTGATAAATGGGGTCCTCTTGCTGTGTTTTTAGGTAGGTTTTTCCCGTTTATACGAACTTTTATGCCTTTTATTTCGGGTATTTCTGGAATGCGTTGGACTCGTTTTACTCCTTTCTCGATTCTTGGTGGAGTGGTATGGTCGTCGCTTTTTACAATGCTCGGATATTTCTTCGGCAATATTCCTTTTGTTCAGAAGAATTTTGAGCTTGTTATAGTGGCGATTCTGCTGATTTCTCTTGTACCAACGTTTATTGGACTTTATAAAGCTCATGCTGCTAACAAAGCTAAGAAATGTTTGGAGAAGTAGGGTATTAGTAGAATTACGAGTATTCAATCGAATTAATCTTGTTAACACGTTGTTGTAGAATCAACACTTGGCGTGTAACGCCCGCGGATTGAGAGCGCTGCATCATAAGGTTGCAGCACCGCGCAGTGATATTAAGGAGGACGCCGTGGCATTGACGGCTGAAGATAAGAAGAGCATCATCAACGAATACGCGACACATGAGGGTGACACGGGTTCCCCAGAGGTCCAGGTTGCTTTGTTGAGCAAGCGTATTGCTGACCTTACTGATCACTTGAAGGAGCATAAGCATGATCACCACTCTCGTCGTGGTATGATGCTCATGATTGGTGATCGTCGTCGTCTTCTTGATTATTTGAAGCGTGTAGACATCAACCGTTATCGTTCTTTGATCGATCGACTCGGATTGCGTCGATAAGTCTTTTTTGCCCGGGCATAAGCTCGGGCTTTTATATTTTCATGATGAATATTTTCATTATGTATTTATCGGGTTTATCGGTTTTAGTGGGTTTGAAGTAGAATAGAAAAGCTTGAATTAAATCTATTAGTTTTAAACAGACTTATAGTGTCTAATTTGTAGAGTTATGGAAAAACTATAGAAAATATTGTAGAGACTTATATTTTTGGATTTTAGAATTTAGGATTCATAAGATTTATAACTGAAGATTTAGAAGCATAATTGAATATGGATGATTGAAGTAGCCGAAACAAAAAACACTACGAAAAGAAACATTGGCATATGCAAATTTGCAAATTCGCGTGGATGTTAGAGGTAAACAAATAACAAAAGCGAAGTTGTCAATGTTATTACGCATGTTGGTTGATTAGGTAAGTTAAGAAAAGGAGGAACCCGTGGAGGGTCCCGAAATTAAGGCTGTAGAAGCCGTTATTGATAATGGTTCATTTGGAAAGCGTACGCTACGCTTTGAAACTGGTCGCCTTGCTCAGCAAGCAGACGGTGCTGTTGCCGCATATTTGGATGATGATTCCATGATTTTGTCGACGACGACTGCAGGATCTAGCCCAAAGGAAAATTACGATTTCTTCCCATTAACTGTTGATGTGGAAGAAAAAATGTATGCTGCTGGAAAGATTCCAGGATCTTTCTTCCGCAGAGAAGGACGCCCGTCAAATGAGGCAACACTTGCGTGCCGTATTATTGACCGCCCATTACGCCCATTGTTCCCACACACTTTGCGTAACGAAGTGCAAGTTGTTGAAACAATTTTGGCAATTAATCCAGATGATGCATACGATGTTATTGCTTTGAATGCTGCATCTGCATCTACTATGATTTCTGGATTGCCATTTGAAGGCCCAGTTTCTGGTGTGCGTTTGGCTTTGATTGATGGTCAGTGGGTTGCTTTCCCACGTTGGAGTGAGCGCGAGCGTGCAGTATTTGAGATTGTTGTTGCTGGTCGTGTTATTGAAAATGGCGATGTTGCTATTGCAATGATCGAAGCTGGCGCTGGCAAGAACGCTTGGAATTTGATCTATAACGAGGGTCAAATCAAGCCAGATGAGGAAGTTGTAGCTGGTGGTTTGGAAGCTGCAAAGCCTTTTATTAAGGTTATTTGCGACGCTCAGAATGAGTTGAAGCGTATTGCAGCTAAAGAAACCAAGGAATTCCAGCTGTTCCCAGAATACACTGACGAACTTTATGCAAGAATCGATGAGATTGCTCATGCTGATTTGAACGAGGCTCTTTCTATTGCTGAAAAGCTTCCACGCCAAGACCGTATTGCTGAAATTAAGGAAGGCGTGCGTGCTGCAATCGCAGAAGAGTTTACTGATATGGACGATGAGGAGAAGGAAAAGGAACTTGGTAACGCCTTCAAGGAGTTGCAGCGCCAGATTGTTCGTCGTCGTATTTTAACGGAAGATTACAGAATTGATGGTCGCGGTTTGCGCGATATTCGTACGCTTAGTGCCGAAGTAGATATTGTTCCTCGCGTTCACGGTTCTGCGCTATTCCAGCGTGGTGAAACCCAGATTTTGGGCGTAACTACTTTGAACATGCTTAAGATGGAGCAGCAAGTGGATGCGCTTTCTGGTCCGCAGACTAAGCGCTATATGCACAATTACGAAATGCCTCCATATTCCACTGGTGAAACTGGTCGCGTTGGATCTCCAAAGCGTCGCGAGATTGGTCATGGTGCTTTGGCTGAGAAGGCTTTGGTGCCAGTTTTGCCAAGTCGTGAAGAGTTCCCATACGCTATTCGTCAGGTGTCTGAAGCTATTGGTTCTAACGGTTCCACTTCTATGGGATCTGTTTGCGCGTCTACGCTTTCTTTGCTTGCAGCTGGTGTGCCTTTGAAGGCTCCAGTTGCTGGTATTGCTATGGGCTTGGTTTCGGGAGATGTTGATGGAAAGCATATCTTCAAGACTTTGACCGATATTCTCGGTGCAGAAGATGCTTTCGGAGATATGGACTTCAAGGTTGCTGGTACTTCCGAGTTCATCACTGCTTTGCAGCTTGACACTAAGCTTGATGGCATTCCAGCTGATATTTTGGCTGCCGCTTTGCAGCAGGCTCACGAAGCTCGTGCAACGATTCTTGAAGTTATCAACGAGTGCATTGATTGCCCAGCTGAGATGAGCCCATTTGCTCCACGCATTATCACAACTACGATTCCTGTAGATAAGATTGGTGAAGTAATCGGACCTAAGGGCAAGATGATTAACCAGATTCAAGAAGAAACTGGTGCCGAGATTGCCATTGAAGATGACGGTACTGTTTATATTTCTTCTGAAGGCGGCGAAGCTGCTCAGAAGGCGAAGGAAATCATCGACTCTATTGCAAATCCTCGTATTCCAAAAGCTGGTGAAACTTTCACTGGTAAGGTTGTTAAGACAACAAGCTTTGGTGCTTTCGTAAACTTGACTCCTGGAAGTGACAGATTGCTGCACATTTCTCAGATTCGTAACCTTGCTAATGGCGAGCGCATTGATACTGTTGAAGATGTGCTTAAGGAAGGCGATAACGTAGAAGTAATCGTACAAAGCGTGGATGAGCGCGGTAAGATTTCTTTGGCCATTCCAGGTTTTGAGAATCAGGAATCTTCTGCTCCAGCGCCTCGCGAAAACCGTGGTCGCGCTCCTCGCGAAGATCGTGATGATAGGGATGATCGCAGAAGCGATCGCCGACGCGCTCCACGTGACGATAGGGATGATAGGGGCGATAGGGATGAGCGCCCTCGCCGCCGTAATGTTCGTGATGATCGTGATTCGCGTTATGACGATAGGAATGATCGAAACGATAGAAGCGATCGTTCTGACCGTTATGAGGATCGTTCTTCCAGAAGGGATGATCGCAGGGATAATCGTTACGATAACAACGATTTTGAAGATCGTCCTCGCCGACGCGCTCCACGTGAAGATCGTTATGATGATAGGGATGATCGCAGGGATAATCGCGATGATCGCCATGAAGATAGGTCTGCTCATCGCAATGCCGATCGTCGTGGAAACGACCGTAATCCACGTTACGCAGCTGATGACGATCACTATGATGAGTATCGCGCATCTCGCGAAGAGCGTTCTGAGCGCCCTCGTCGTAGGATCCGTCGCGATTTTGACCCATTTGACGAGGATTAATCTTAAGTCAAATAGATGAACGCACAAAAGCGTAGTCGCATAAAATAAAAATAATTCTAAATGCCTTCAAGTAGCTTTTGCACTTGGGGGCATTTTAAAACGGCTTAAAATAAGGGAAATACTATTATGGATCGCATTTTAGGGTCATTTAAAACCACTTCTATTGGTTTTGGTGAAATGCCATTGACGATTGAAAACAATCTTGGACACGATATGGGTATCGAAACTATTCATGCAGCTCTTGATGCAGGCTGCACTCATATCGATACAGCATGGGCATACTATTGTTCTGGCGGCGAGGAACAAACTGGAGAAAAGCTTGTTCGCGAAGCTTTAGAAAGTTGGAATGGAGACAAGTCCTCTATTTTAGTTGCAACAAAAGTCGGACACTTCCGCAACTTTACTGACGGACGACCAACATGGGGTAAAGATGGTAAGCCAGAGCATTTGATTGCGCACGCTAAAGAGTCAGCAATGGCTCTTGGCGTAGATACGATTGATTTGCTTTACTTCCACAGGCCAGATCCAGAAGTTCCATACAATGAGTCGATTGAAGCAATGCAACAGCTGCTCGATGAAGGAGTTGCGCGCGAAATTGGCATTTCTAACGCATCTGTTGAGCAGATTGACATTGCGCGCGGAATTCTTGGAGAAAAGCTTGTGGCTGTGCAAAACCAGTATTCTCCAGTGCATTTAGAGAATGAAGACACGTTGCAATATTGCAAGCAGCTTGGAATTGCGTTTGTTTGCTGGAGTCCTCTTGGAGGGTTCCGTCACCCATATGACGAGCATCTTTTTGACCCATTCCGCAAAGTGGCAGATGCTCATAAAGTTAGCTATCAGCAGGTTGTTTTGGCTTGGGAGCTTGCTAAGGGAAATAACGTTTTTGTTATTCCAGGCGCGCATAGGCCAGCTACAATATTGGATAGTCTAAAAGCTGCGGATTTGCAGTTAAGCGATGAAGAATTAGCTTATTTGGGCTAACTTTTACGGCAAATAACTTGTTACAGCAAATAAAACAAAACGAAAGCGAATAATATGCAGGAAACTAGCGTAGCAGGAATGCCACTTGCTCATGAAGACGCGCACGGGTTGCCAATTCCAGTGACAATTCCAGTGCCATTGGGATCGCGCGCTCACGCCGTTTTTACAACACGATTAGGTGGCATTTCCGAAGGTGATTTTGCGTCGCTTAACCTAGGTGGCAAAGCTGGCGACGATGCTAAAGCTGTGTTTAGCAACCGTTGTGCTTTGCAAAATACTCTTAAAGCCGACTTGTGTCTTGTTAGCCAAGTGCATGGAAATAACGTATTTGATGCAGATTCAATAGTTGATTCATGGAACACTCAGTACGGTTTCGATGCAACAGGTTTTGCAGATTCAAAAGTGCGAATTGAGGCTGATGCGCAAGTTTCAACAGCATGCTCACTCGCTTTAGGAATGTTTGCTGCAGATTGCCTACCAGTTTTACTTGCCGATAGTGAATCTGGAGTAATAGCTGCAGCGCATTGCGGACGAAAAGGCTTAATGGCTGGAGTACTTGATTCTACTATTGAAGCAATGTGTGAGAAAGGAGCCGAATGCTCGAATATAACAGCTGTTCTTGGACCATGTATTTGTGGCGATTGCTATGAAGTTGGCGAAGAAATAGCTAGCGACTTTGAGCGACGCTACCCACAGACTGCAACGCAAACGCGTTTTGGTGGAGTGGGAATTGATATTGCTGAAGCTGCCCGCATTGATTTAGCGCTGGCAGGAGTTGCAAACGTTGTTGACGCTTTGCCGCGAGTTACAGCTGCAACTCAATATTTGGCAGAAGACGAAGAATTGAGTACAGTTTGCGATGTTGATTGCGAAGGTGGAACGCTGAAAAGTCGCCTTCAGGCGTTGCAAAACCCAATGTGCACGTTGGAAAATCCACTCTGGTATTCTCATAGACGCGCAGGTCTTGCTGGAAAATCACATGAAGGACGATTGCTTGCGCTTATAGTCAAAGATAAGTAAAAAGCAAAGCTATTCGTAGAAAGCTATTGTTATGAAGCAAATTAACGTAGTTATTTCAGGATTTGGACCATATGCTGATCTTAGCGTAAACCCGTCTTACGAAGTGCCATTGGCTTTAGAACAATATTCAAGTCAGGAGCTTGATCTTCCAGAAGATGTTAGAGTAAATATCAAGTCTGTAATGCTGCCGATTAGCTTTGCAAACGCATGGCCTCAGCTTTTAGAAATGATTAATGCGCAAGATGCGGATATTGTAATAGCAACAGGGGTAAAACATACTGCTCGCGGAGTGCAATTAGAACGGTGCGCCACAAATATTATGGACGCAACTAAACCAGACGTAGATAACCACACTCCACAAAGTGTACAAATTGTTGAAAATGGACCATCTGCATATTGGACTAGGTTGCCATTGCGAATGATTCTGAACGATTTTGCTCACGATGCAATAGCGTCAACACTAAGTTCGGATGCAGGAACATACGTTTGCAACTCACTGTTTTATAGGCTATTAAATTGGGCGTCCAATAATTCTAAAAAGCAGATAATCGCAGGATTTGTAAGTTTTCCTCCAGTTGTTGCAACTCATGACGCTAGGCATGGGCTGCCGTTAGATTCGCAAATAAAAGCTGGTCAAAACATAATTCGTGAAGCCGTAAAATACTATATGAAACCTTCATCTTTAAGCATATTGCTCGAGTAGTTCGCTCGACACGCCCGAGTGTTTTTGCGTCTAAAGTGATAGCGTTATTGCTGATGGAGTGTGCACGATAAGTTAGTGAATCGTGCGGGGGTTTGTGAAAGGAAAAACTATGGTGCCAGATCGTTTCCCAACTGCTTTGCGCGGATACGACAAAGATAAAGTCAACGAAGCCTTTTCTAACTACGAGCGCACAATATCGCGTCTGCGTGAACAAGTGCGATCTAGTGACGAATCTATTCTTCAATTGCAAGCACAATTGCAAGAAGAAAAAAATAATGTTAAACGTGCAAAAAGCGGGAATACTTTTGCATCTTTGGGCGCAAATGCGCAACAATTACTTGCGTCGGCAGAACAGACGAGTTCGCAGCTAATTGAACGCGCAAAGCAAGACGCTGCGTCGATTAAAAAAACTGCTCAGGCGCAGGCGGGAACCTTGCTAAACAATGCAAAATTAGACGCAGAGCATTTGCTGCAAGAGGCTCAAACAAAAGCGGATACGCTGCTTTCTACAGCAAGCAACAAGGCAAGCCAGATGACGAGTGCGGCAAAAGAAGACTCGCAGCGTTTGCGTGAAACAACAAACAAAGATGTTACTGCACAAAGAGATGCTGCAACGCTGGAAATAAACAACGCTAGAGAAGAACACACGAAGCGAATGGCATCCGAAAAATCCGAGCAGGAGCGAGCAATTGCACAGCTAAAAGCGGATGCAGCGCAGAAAATCGCGGAACAGAGGTCTGCGGCAAACGCGGAAATTGCTCATGCTAAAGCAGAGACAAATGATCAGATTGAGTCGGCTTTGGCAGAAGCAAACAAGAAACTTGCAGACATGCAGGAGCGAGCAACAAAGATGATGGCGGATGCGCAGCGCAAGGCTGGAGAAATTACAGATGCTGCTGCTGCGAAAGCCCAGGAGATTGCAGACGAAGCGCAAGTTGAGCGTACGCGCACGCTAAGCCAGGTTAGTGCAGAAGTTGAGCAAATTAGAAACGATATTGCAGCTCAGCAAGAAGAAGCAACAAAAAAGGTGAACGAACTTATATCTGGATTGAAAGAGCGAGAACACGCTGCTCAAGAAGAGGCTGATGCGCTTGTTGCTAGGGCAAAAACTATTCATCAGGATGCGGATAATTATGCTGCACAGGCGCATAAGGATGCGGATGCTCAGGCTGCACAAATCGTTCGTAAAGCTATGCAAGATGCTACGGCTCAAGTGGAAGAGCGTAGGGCAGCAGCTCAGCAGGAGCTGGATGGTATGACGGCGCGCCTAACACAATTGCAGCATAGGGAAGCGCAAATTACGCAACGTGTTACCGAGCTTAGGTCTTTGTTTGCAAACGCTTTTTCTGGATTTGATTTTGGTGATGCTGTTTCTGGGCAGGGGCATTCTGGCGATTCTGCAGATGCGGATGCTTCGGATAATAGCGATGCTGATGCCCAAAAACAGGCGAGGAAAGACGCACAAGCCCAAGTTGAAGAAGCTATTGCTCAGGAATCCTGAGTGGCGAGTTGCGAGTAGCGAATTGTGCTGTGTGGTGGATTTATAAGTGAAAACTCATAAAGAAAATCAGTAAAGAGATTCCACGGAAAAGTCGCAAGCATCCGAAGATTTGCATAAAAGGCTAAAATAAACTATAAAAAATAAAGATAAAATAAGGAAAAACAAGAAAGGTTAGACAGTGACTGAGATCTCTGAATTAAGTGCCGAGGCTTTGCAAGGTTTGCGTGACGATTTTGACGCAAATCCATTGAATCGTTTAGCAATGAACGGTGTTACTGCCGCTGGAATCGACAAGGTAGCGCGCAACTATGACCGCGCGCGTTTATTGCAGCGCCGATTCTCAACGGTTGTGGATAATGGTGACGCAAGGCATCAGGATCATTCTGGTCGCTGCTGGCTATTTAGCTCTTTGAACGTTGCGCGATTTGTGGCTAAAAAAACGCTTAAAGTTAAGGATTTTGAGTTTTCGCAAAATTACGCAATGTATTTCGATAAACTTGAGCGAATCAACTATTTCTTAAAGGATGTTGCTGCTCTTGTTCGCTCTGGTGAACCAGCTGATTCTAGACTAGTACAGCATTTGTTGCACGACGTTATGGGTGACGGCGGTCAGTGGACAATGGCTATGAACGTCTATAAGAAGTATGGTGCCGTGCCTAAAGACTTGTATCCAGAAACGGAGTCGTCTAAAGATACGGACGCTATGAACACTCAGCTTCGCCGTTTGTTGCGAACGGCTGTTGCACACATGTACGCTAATGCTGCAGATATTGACGACATAATTGCGGAAACTACTGCTGCAGGTCATAGGATTCTTACAATCCACTTGGGTGAGCCGCCAAAGAGCTTCGACTGGGAATGGACGGACGAGGACGGAAAGTTCCATCGCGATGGCGAGATTACGCCAGTTGAGTTTTGGAAGAAGTATGTTACGGCTGGGCTGGAAGATTACGTTTGCTTAGTAGACGATCCGCGTGCGGAGCATCCAAAGGGCAAGAAGATTGCGATTGAGCACTTGGGTAACGTTGCTGGTGGAGACGCTACGGAATATTTGAACGTACCAAATCAGTTTATGAAGGATTGTGTGCGTAAGATCCTCGTTGAGCAGGGCATTCCAGTTTGGTTTGGTGCGGATTGCCATCCTATGATGGATCGTGTAAACGGTGCTTGGGCTACGGATTTGTTTGAGTATGATCGCGTTTATGGCGTTGATTTTGATTTAAACAAGGAGCAGCGTGTGCGTTTTGCTGATTCGGCGATGAACCATGCGATGGCGTTTGCTGGGGTTGATGTTGCGGAAGATGGCACGACTACTCGCCGCTGGCGAGTTGAGAACTCTTGGGGCGCGGATATTGCCGACAAGGGTTACTTTACTATGAGTGACGATTGGTTTACTGAGTACGTGTATGAGGTTGCTGTGCCTAAGGCGCTTTTGCCAGAGGAGTATCGTAAGGCGCTTGAAGAGCCAGCAATTGTTTTACCGGCGTGGGACCCAATGGGCGCTTTGGCTTAACGCGAAGCTGCATAATGCGCTTCGCGTTACTCCAAAGCGCCCGAGCTTGCTCAGGTTGAAAGTCCAGTGGACTTTCAACGCAAGCGATTTCGTTCGCGCGCTTAGACCGCGCGAACGAAATCGCATAGCTTGAAATCACTAGGATTTCAAGCTATGCTAATGCGCCGCGTTCGCTATTTGCAAAAAGCACGGTGTGTTTTTTGCGCGAACGCGGCCTGCTGCGTCAATCGAGACGCAGCAGGTGTCACATTGTGTATTTATGTGGTTTTTGCGCTTCGCGTTACTCCAAAGCGCCCGAGCTGCTTAGGGCAGAAGCATTGCTTCTGCTGCAGCGAGGACATTCGCGCGCTTAGACCGCGCGAATGTTGTAGCTTAGGTTAATTTCACTAGGAAATTAGCCTACTCGAGTGCGCCCGAGCTTGCTCGAAGTTGCTAGGTTAGTGCGTTTATTGTTCAAAGATTGCAGAATCGTCAGTTGGATATCCGTTTGAATACGCGCTTATTATGTGTGAAACTACGATATCTGCAAGTACACCTATAAAATCTTGATTTTCGATACTTACAATCGCATCATTATTTATTTTTCCGTCTTTGTTTATTGGGAAAATCGTTTGATTTAACGCGTCTAGTTCTTCTCTTGCACAATCCATATAGGCTATTGCAACAATAGGTAGTTCTTTTCCTGTGGCGTTGTCTTTAGCGATTCCTGATTCCAGGTTTTGCTTAGGTATCTCATAGACTTTTTGACGCAAGTCACTTCCACTTGATGCAAAGTGCATAAGTGTGTTTGAAATTGTAGCCGTCATGTCGCTTTGTCGAAGTGAAACGTTTTTTGCATCTCTAGCAGCTAGTGTTTGCAATAGAAATGCGAGTTTGTCTTGTGCTACAGCTGCTTTTGCTAGCGGATCATGATTCCAGTATAGGTTTTTGTTATTGTCTGCAAAGTCTTGGATTTTTTTGTAAGAGTTTAATTCTAGTTGCTCAGCTAGCTTAATTGTTTCAGCATTTCCAGTTTGATTTAAATTGGCTAATTTCCAAATGTTTTGGGCACTGAACACAACGCCTTGAGCGAATCTACTGTTACATTGAACTGCGACTTTTTTCCATGTGTCAGAAGCATTCTTTAAGTCTTTAGATGTTAAGTTATTTATTTTTTTATCCACTTTTTCTTGGATTGATTTTGCTTTTTGCATAATTTTGTAGCAAGGTTCGTGGTTTTGCAAAGAATGCAGATTGTTGTTTTTTAATTCTTTTGTACTAGAACATGCACTGAAAAGCATCGTTATTGTCATTAATGCTGCAACTATTAAAAGATGATTTTGCGTATGCTTTTGATTGCGCTTTTGATTGTGTTTTGTGCGCTCTAATAGGCTTCTTAACAAAACAAACTGTGTCTGCATAATCTACTAAAATAGTCCGTGACTGTGACCAATGTTTGCTTGTTTTGCGTTTGGCATTGTATGCTTAACATTTTCAATTGCAGTCATAAGATTTTGTGCTTTACAACCGTTGTTAGATTTAGATTTTAACGCGTTTGTTGTGTGCTAATCGCGATAAAAGAAAAATAAGTTAATTTTATAAGTGAATTTATAAATGAATTTTCAACAGGAGGACATGCACGATGGAATTGGATTTGGCGGGAATGCATCAGCTTGCGGCGCAGCAGGGGATTAATGCCGAGGAGCTGGACGAGGCACTCGCCGAGGCCTTGCGTCTTGCATACATGAAGACTTCTCACCCAGCTAGGCATGCTCGCGTTGAATTAGATGAGCGTGCTGGCAGCTTTACAGTGTGGGCAAAAGACGAGATTCCTGGAGTTCCTACGGAAGATAATCCTCATCCAGCACCAACTCTTGGCGAAGAATACGATGATACACCTCGTGATTTTGGACGTCTTGCTGCTGCTACGGCACGTCAGGTTATTACTCAACTTTTCCGTAAAGTAGAAGATGACCGCGTATTTGGTGCTTTTTCTGGACAAAAAGGAAAGTTGATTAACGGCGTTGTGCAGCAGGATTCTAAAGATCCTTCTAATATTCATGTTGCTGTTGGAGATGTTGAGGCGATTTTGCCGCGTCGTGAGCAGGTTCCAGGTGAAAGATATCGTCATGGTGAGCGTATTCGTGTTTACGTTGTGAACGTTGCTCGTGGTTTGCGTGGTCCAGAAATCGTTGTTTCTAGGTCTCATCCTGATCTTGTTCGTAGACTTTTTGAGCGCGAAGTTCCAGAACTTGTTTCTGGAGCAGTTTCGATTATGGCTATTGCTCGCGAAGCTGGCGCTCGCACTAAGATTGCTGTTCGTGCCAACACGGAAGGTGTTAATCCAAAGGGTGCTTTGATCGGTCCTGGTGGTTCTCGTGTTCGTGCTGTTATGGAGAATCTTGGTCCAGAAAAAATAGATATTGTTGATTGGTCGGAAGATCCAGCGAAGTTTGTTGCCGCTGCTCTTTCTCCAGCAACAGCAACACAGGTTCATGTTGTTAGTGAAAAGAGCCAGACAGCTGTAGCGTTTATTCATGATTCTCAGCTTTCTCTTGCTATCGGTAAGGAAGGTCAAAACGCAAGGCTTGCAGCAAAACTTACTGGTTGGAAGATTGGTATTGAGTCTGCGGAAGAACATGCTAAGAAGCAGGAAGAAATGAATGCTGATTCTAAGGTTTCAGCAGAGTAACATCCCGTGGATTAGCATTAGCGACACTCCCGAGAATCCAACGTTTCGAGTATGCTGAAAGCTGCAATTTGGGCTTATGCGCAGCTTTCTGCCTAGTGGGAACGAGGTACGGAAAATCATGGTTGAAATCATGGTCGCACGATGAGATATCGCATTATGAGGTATCTCACTAAAGAGCATAAGAATAAGAATCTTATAAAAATATAAAGTGGCTGCGTTCGTTTTGCGCTGCCACAGACTGAGGAGAACACTGAGTGGTAAAAAAGCGCGTATACGAACTAGCTAAAGAGTTTGGTGTAGACAGCAAAACCGTGTTGGAGCGGTTGAAGAGCATGGGCGAATTTGTTAAGTCCGCGTCTTCAACAGTAGAGGCTCCTGTTGCACGTAGATTAAAAACAGAGTTTGCGTCCGCTGGATCATCTTCTGGATCGTCTGCTGCAAAGAATGATGCGAAACCTGCTGCAAATAAGAATGCTGATAATTCTTCGAATAAGACTAATCATTCTTCTACTAAATCGGAGTCGTTGGCTCAGAATAATGCTGAAAAACGAAATTTGGATAAGTCTTCAGAAAAAGCTTCGGAAAAACAGCATTCTTCGCAAAAGTCACATGATAATCATGATAATAGTGACAATAAAGAAAATCATTCATCTTCCACTCCAAATGGTGTAATTCCTAAGCCTTCTGCTGGTCACGTAAAGCCACATGCTATCGCTAACGCTGATTCTAAGCGTGGAGGCGATAAGCGTGGCGAAAATCGTAACGATGCACGAGGCGATAAGCGCGGGGAAAATCGTTCTTCTAAGTCAGATCGTTCTTCTCAGATGCCTCCACGCCCTCGTCCGCATCAGGGTGCTGGCTCTGGTTCTGCTCCTCGTCCAGGTAACAATCCGTTCAGCCGAAAGCAAGGTATGCGCGCTCCTACACCTGGTGATATTCCTCGTCCTCACCCAATGTCACGTCCAGGCGCTGCTGCAGAAAATTCTCGTGGAGCAAAGCCTGGTCAGGGCGGCGGTAATGGCAACGGCGGTGGTCGCGGTCGCGGTGGTCGCGGAGGCGCTCGTCAGGGCGGCGGTAATGGTTCGAACCGCTCTTCGCAGTGGTCTGGTTCACATCGTCAGGGCGGCGGTAATGGCGCAAGCTCTCGTCCGTCTGCAGAATCGCGCTTTAATGCAAATCAGGCTGCAAGCTTCCAAGCTGCGGCTGCAGGCGCTCCAAATGCTGGTCCATCTCGTGGCAGTGGTCGCGGTCGCGCAGGTGCTGCAGGCGCATTTGGTCGTCAGGGTGGAAAGTCCTCTAAGGCTCGCAAGAATCGTCTTGCAAAGCGCAGAGAATACGAAGAGCTTAAAGCACCAGTGATTGGCGGCGTGCGTATTCCTTCTGGAAATGGCGCTACGATTCGACTTCGTCAAGGTGCAACGCTTTCTGATTTGGCAGAAAAGATTGATGTAAATCCAGCTGCTTTGGTAACCGTTTTGTTCCATCTTGGAGAAATGGCTACAGCTACTCAGTCTTTGGATGAAACAACATTCCAGATTCTTGGCGAAGAAATCGGTTGGAATATCAATCTCGTTTCTGCAGAAGAAGAAGATAAAGAGCTTCTTCAACAGTTCGACATTGATTTGGATGAAGAAGAACTTCAAGAAGACGATAATCTTGTAACTCGTCCTCCAGTTGTTACTGTTATGGGTCACGTTGACCATGGTAAAACTCGTTTGCTTGATACTATTCGTAAGTCGAATGTTGTAGCTCGAGAAGCTGGTGGAATTACTCAGCGTATTGGCGCTTACCAGGTTACGGTTACTTTAGATGGAGACAAGCGCAAGATTACGTTCTTGGATACCCCAGGCCACGAAGCATTTACTGCTATGCGTGCTCGTGGTGCAGAGCTTACAGACGTTGCAATTCTTGTTGTTGCAGCAGACGACGGCGTTATGCCTCAAACTGTTGAAGCAATTAACCACGCGCAGGCTGCTCACGTGCCTATTGTTGTTGCAGTAAACAAGATTGATGTTGCTGGAGCAAACCCAGATAAGGTTCGCGGTCAGCTTACAGAGTACGGTCTTGTGCCAGAAGAATACGGCGGCGACACCATGTTTGTGAATATTTCCGCAAAGCAGGGAACCAACGTAGATAAGCTTCTTGAGGCTGTTCTTTTGACAACTGACGCTGAGCTTGACCCTAAGGCAAATCCAAACATGGATGCTCGTGGTGCAACCGTTGAAGCTCGACTTGATAAGGGTCGTGGCGCTGTTGCTACTGTTCTTGTTCAGCAAGGCACTCTTAAAGTCGGAGATTCTATTGTTGCAGGTACGTCTTATGGTCGTGTTCGCGCAATGCTCGACGAAAATGGCAACCACTTGCAAGAGGCAGGTCCTTCTACGCCAGTTCAGGTGCTTGGTTTGACTTCTGTTCCAACTGCAGGAGACTTGTTCTTAGTCACATCCGACGATCGTTCCGCTCGTCAGATTGCCGAAAAGCGCCAAGCTACAGAGCGTGCAGCTCAGCTTGCTAAGCGTCGCAAGGTTGTGTCTCTTGAAAGCCTTAAGGAACAGTTCGCTAAGTCCGAAGTTGATATGCTCAACATTGTTATTAAGGGCGATTCTTCTGGTTCTGTTGAGGCTTTGGAAGATTCCTTGATGAAGATTGAGGTTTCCGACGAAGTTGGAATTCAGGTTATTCACCGCGGTGTTGGTGCAATTACTCAGAATGATGTGAACTTGGCAACAGTTGATAAGGCTGTGATTATTGGCTTCAACGTGCGTCCAAACCGTCAGGTTGCCGATTTGGCAGACCGCGAGGGCGTGGAAGTCAAGTACTACTCGGTTATTTACAAGGCTATCGAAGATATTGAAGCTGCTTTGAAGGGTATGCTTAAGCCAGAGTTTGAAGAGGTTGTTACTTCTCACTCTGAGATTCGTGAAATCTTCCGTTCTTCCAAGTTTGGCAATATTGCTGGTGTTATGGTTCAAGACGGCGAAGTTAAGCGCGGTACAAAGTGCCGTATTTTGCGTAACGGTGTTGCTACTGTTAACGATCTTGAAATCTCCAGCTTGCGTAGATTCAAGGATGATGTTCAATCCGTTAGCGAAGGCTACGAGGCAGGCATTAACCTTGGCAGCTTTAACGACATTGAGCTTGGCGATATAATCGAAACCTTTGAAATGAAGCAGATTGAGCGCAAGTAATTATGGCAGGAACAAACCCTAGAGCCGCGCGAATTGCGGCTCTGATTCACAGAGTGATTGCGTCCAACATGGAGGCTCATTTACACGATAAGCGACTTGCTAATGTGACTATTACAGAAGTGAGAGTTACTAACGACTTGCAGATTGCTAAAGTGTATTGGACACAGCTTGGTACTGTTGGTAAAGAGCAGGGTGAGCGTCAGCGTGCAGCCCAAGCTTTGCAACAGGCTAAGGGGCGTTTGCGCACTCTAGTTGGAGCTAAGGCTGGATTGCGTTTAACTCCTCAAATCCAATTTGTTTACGATGAGGTTCCTAGTGAAGCTCATGAGATTGAAGACATTTTGGTCGCCGCGCGTAAGCGTGATGAGGAGCTAGCTAAAGCGCGAGAAAATGCTCGGTACGCTGGTGAAGAGGATCCGTATAAAAAGCCTCGTGAAGATGAGGATTTTGACGATTCCGATGATTCTGATGATTTTGATGACTCCGACGAGTATGAGGATTATGAGAACAGCGAAAACGATTTTGTAGAAGATAAGTCGCCAGCAACCGACGATTTAGATGATTCTGCTCATTTGGAATTATAGTTTTAAATCAAATAATTAATCAAATAAAATTTAGTAATGAGTAGTTCTCAAACATCATCTTCAGGCATTTTATTAGTAGATAAGCCGAAAGGCGTTACCAGCCATGACGTTGTGTCTTGTGCAAGAGGATTGTTGCACACTAAACGCGTAGGTCATGCGGGAACGCTTGACCCAATGGCTACAGGATTGCTGATTCTTGGTTTTGGTAACGCCACTCGCTTGCTTAACTATTTGCTTGGTCACGATAAGACTTACGAGGCTGTGATTCGTCTTGGCGAATCAACCAATACGGATGATGCAGATGGTGATGTCGTTTCAAGTGTTGATGATGAAAATAGCATTCTAAACTCTGCAAATACTGATGAGATTCTTAAAGAATTGCGTTGCGTAATCGCTAAGAATTTTACTGGGCACATTATGCAAACTCCAACGGCTTTTTCGGCTATTAAAATAAACGGTGTGCGTGCTTATGACTTAGCGCGTGAAGGTAAAGATGTTCATTTAGAGCCGCGAGAAGTTGTTATTCATGACTTTTCGCTACTGGATGCGCGTTTTAATGTTGGTGTAAGCGGTGCAAAAGTTGTTGATGTGCGTGCGAGTATTTCTTGTTCTAGCGGCACGTATATTCGCGCACTTGCTCGCGACTTAGGGCGTGTTCTTGGTGTAGGAGGACATTTAGTAAGTCTTAGGAGAACTCGAATTGGCGAATTTTCGGTAGAAGATGATAGGGTTCTTAAACTTGAAACTAGGATTCGTACATTTACGGACAAGAATGGCGTGACTCAGACTCGCGCAAAGGCTGTTGTAGCTGACAGACACGATAGTGTTTCTGACTATTTTTCTGACAGTGTTTCTAACAGTTCGGTTGCTTGCGACTTATCTGGAGATTCTTCTTGCAAAAAATCTGCACAAAAAAACTATGATTTACAAAATCGTGTTCTAAGTATGTTTGAATCCGCAAAATTAACCATGCAAACAGTTGAAATCAGCGAAAATCAGGCTAAAGACTTGCGTTTTGGTAGAAAAATAGTGATTCCTGCGATTAGCGAAAAAAATACTATTGCATACGTAAAAGCCGAAAAAGATGAGCAAAACGATGTTGTTGCAGTTCTGGAAACCGCTGAAAAGTCGCCAGCAACCGCAGGGGGAAGCAGAGCGTTCTCCAAGTTACAAGAAAAAAATGAAAAAAACATAAATCAAATAGAAGCTAAACCTATTGTGGTATTTGTACAAAGCTAGTTTGCTGGTAAAATAGTTAATAGTGTGAAAATAAGGGTTCGCGGCAGGAATGCTGCTTATTTCGGATAGTTGCGAATAGTAAGGATATGATGAAGGTCATCAACATTCGACCAGATGCCAACGGCATGATTAATTGGCCAACATTAAGTGCTCAGCGTAAGGCGATTGTTACGATAGGTGTGTTTGACGGCATGCACCTAGGGCATAGAAAAGTTATTGAACGCACCGTTGATCTTGCTCGCAAAAACAATGCGTTTTCTGTGGTTATAATGTTTGATCCGCGACCAAGCGTGGTTCATGAAAACCCAGATTTATTCGACGATTTTGGAGATAACGCGCAGATTCCAGTGGATTCGCAGGCGTTAACAAGTGTTCGTCAGCGTCTTAGGGTTTTGCAGCAGCTAGACGTGGATCATGTGATTATTGTTCGATACAGCCTAGCTTTTGCTGCAAAATCATACAGATTCTTCCTAGGGCAGCTTGTTGGAAAACTTGGTATGCGTGCACTTGTACTCGGGTCGGATGCAGCTCTTGGAGCGCGTAGAGCTGGGAATGTTCATGCGATTAAGGAGCTTGCGCAGGCTACGGGCGTTTTTGATTTGGTTGTGGTAGACGATTTTGGTCCAGGGGATGTTCGTGTTCCAGACCCAATTGTGCCAGAAGTTCCGTCTGAAGATGGAGAGCCAAAAGACCCTGCGGATGGTATGAACAAGGCGGAATATCGCGCTTGGAGTAAAGGTATGCCGAATAAGAAGGTTCGTGCTTGGAGCTCTACGAATGTGCGATGGATGCTCGCGAATGGTAGGGTTCGCGATGCTAGGGATGTTCTTGGCCAGCCGCATAGAGTTGAGGGTATTGTGGTTCATGGTGCCGAGCGCGGTCGTGAAATCGGTTTCCCAACAGTGAATTTGGGCGAGCGTATTGATGGGTATGTGCCTGTTGATGGAGTTTACGCTGGCTGGATTGTTGATTTAGATGCGGACGAGGCTAGTGCAGATAATTTGCATTCTTCTAACATTCCGAGTGTTGGCGTTTTGCGCAAGGATGAGTTGCATCTTGGAGTTCATTCGCCATGGCGTTGGGCTGCTGCGATTTCAATTGGAACTAAGCCAACTTTTGCTGAATCGAATGAAGGTTCTTCTGTTAAGAATGTAGTTTCTGGTGATTCTGGCGATATCTTTGAATCTGATTCTATCTCTGATTTTGGCGCAGATTCTTCTACGTATCCTAATGATAGTGAAAATCGCGTGGTTGAAGCTTATGCTTTAACGGATAAGTGGCAGGATTTGTATGGTCATCGCATTTGCATTGAATTTGCGCAATTCTTACGTCCTCAACATGCCTTCGATTCTGTTGAGACTCTTAAGGATGCTGTGAGACACGATGTTGAGAAAGTGCGAGAAATAACTGATGCTGAAAACCGATAAGCTGGTTTAGATTAGTTTAGGCTGATTTTTCTTGATCTAGCTTGATTGGAATCTGATTTAATCAGATTATTGGCTGCAGCTGCGGTGTTTTGTGCTTAAGATTGGCGGTGATTATGGAGTTGGATATTAATAGCAGCGATATTAGTGGTATTGAGCCTAGTACAAGTGATCTTAATTGTAAATCGTTTAACAGCAATGCCTTAAATCACTCGGATGCTCGTGCTGTTAAAAAAGCTGTTGAAGAAGGGAAAAATCCACTCGATTCATCTAAATTCGAGCGCTGGGAAGACCAGGTTGGAGTAGATCGTATAATTAACCGTCGCGTGTTGGAGTTGGAGCCGCTTCCCACTCCTGCACAAGTGCTTGGTGAGTTGCCACTTTCTCCGTATGCGCAAGATATTGTTGCTGAGTCACGCGATGAAATCCGCAGATGCCTTAATGGAGATGACGACCGCCTTCTTGTTATTGTTGGACCGTGTTCTGTGCATGATCCTAAGGCAGCTCTTGACTACGCGTCTCGTTTGGCTGATTTGCGCGCAAAGCTCGAAGGTGAACTTTTGATTGTTATGCGCGTTTACTTTGAAAAGCCGCGCACAACAGTTGGCTGGAAGGGCTTGATTAACGACCCCGATATTGACGGCACACACGATATTCACAAGGGTTTGCTTTTGGCGCGTCGCACGCTTCTTGGCGTTTTGGACGCTGGTTTGGCTGCAGCAACCGAGTTTTTGGAGCCGACTAGCCCGCAGTTTATTGCGGATGCTGTTAGCTGGGGGGCGATTGGCGCACGCAATACGGAATCGCAGATTCATCGCCAGCTTGCTAGCGGTCTTTCTATGCCAGTCGGATTTAAGAATGCAACGGATGGCTCTGTTACAGCCGCCGTCAATGGATGTTTGGCAGCTAGTCAGCATCACACTTTCTTTGGAATCGACCATCTTGGACGCGCTTGCGCTGTACAAACACTTGGAAACCCTGATTGTCATGTTGTTTTGCGTGGCTCTAGCAAGGGTCCAAACTACGATGCGGCTTCTGTTGCAGCTGCTGTTGCATCGGTTCGTTTGAGGCTCGGCGCGGATTGCGTGGCGTCTAATGGCGTTGTAATCGATTGCTCGCACGGAAATTCGGGCAAAGATGAGAATCGCCAGATTCAAGTCGTGCGAGATATTGCGGATCGTCTTGCACATGGCGAAAAAGGCATTAAAGGCGTTATGATGGAGAGCTTCTTGCAAGGCGGAAACCAAGATCCTGCGCCTTTGAGTGAGCTTGAGTACGGAAAGTCGATTACGGATCGATGCATTTCTTGGGAAGATACTGAGCGATTGCTTAACACGCTTGCGCAGTCTGTTTCTTCTCGCCGAATTAAGTCTTGATTTTGCCGAAAATGTTGCTTTAATCGGCGTGTCGAGCTACAAAGTCGGGAAGATTTTCCCGAAAATGTTGTGCGATTTCCTATATTTCCTTGCTTGGTGTTGTAGGAGGGCTGGCTAATTCTGCGCTCGCGCGGATTAGCCGCGCTTACGTCTTCGCCACATGTAAAGTCCACTGGACTTTACATTTAAGCGGCTCAGCGAATCGAGGTGACTTCTCGCGCGCTATGCAGCTCGAAGTCGTCGATTCGCACAACGCTCCGCCTCTTACGTGTTGTCTGTTGTTGCGGTTGTTCCGATTTGGCTTTGATTTTGTTTTTCGTTTAAGTTTGTTTGTAGGCGTGTGCCATTGGATTATTTGGTATCGGCTGCCGCTCTTATACTGTTCGACCAAGAATCACCCAGCCCTCTTGCATGCTTGAACAATTGCGTATCGCTAGTCGCCTGAGATTCTCGATTTTTCTTGCTGCTTCAGCGAATCACCATCGGAGGACTGCGAATCGACTTACATGAGCGCTTAAAGCGTAGCGCGCGAATGCACTTCGATTCGCTGAGCTTGCTCAAAGTTGAAAGCACAGTGTGCTTTCAACGCAAGCGAAGACGTGAGCGCGCTGTAACGCGCGAGCGATACGCTTCATTCGCTGCGAAAAATCTCGAATCTCTACCCAGCTTGCGCGAACGACACGACACGCCGTGTTTTTTTTTAGTTACAAACTATTACAATAAATCCTCAAATATGCAGCATTTCTGAACAAAGGTGTGCAAAATGTGCGAATCGCCAGCCCCCGATCGTAACAATCTTCACCAAGATAAAAACGTTTCAAGCCGCGCCCTGACGATCGCGCGATACGCGATTTTTGCGCTTCTGCTTGCTGGCGCATTTCTTCTGGCGTTTGCGTGGTATCGCGGCACTCACAGCAAAGGCTACACTGTTGTTACCTGTTCCGCACTATGGCTTAGCGTTATTGTTCCGTTTATTACATTGATTGTACTTTGCGTTTTTGTGCGCGGATGTCGTCTTGTTGTTGGCTCTACGATTTGCGTTTTGCTAATAGCGTCTTTCTTTGTGTTTATTGCGTTCCACGATTCAATCATGGGTTTTTTGAATGTTCCCTCCACAAATCCTTGGTTTGAATTTACGTGCAGCGCCTTGCTAAAAATTGCAACCGCATCTTTTGTTATTATGTGTTGTGTAAGCGTATTTTTGATTAAACGCAATTCAATGCACAAGATAAAAGGATGATTTGACGAATGCCTAAGTTTACAAAAATCGCCATTATTGGCGCTATGGAAGAAGAAGTTACTCACATTGCCGGTTCTCTTAGCAATGTTAAGCATAATAAGGCAGCCAGCTTAGATGTATCTTGTGGCGTGCTTGAATGCGAAGATGGCGGAAAAATCGAAGTTGCTGCAACAGTTGGCGGAATGGGACTTGTAAATGCCGCTGCAACTGCACAGTATTTAATTGATACGTACAAGCCGCAGGCCGTAATCTTTTCGGGAATTGCGGGAAATCTCAATAAAAATTTGCATACGAATGATGTTGTTCTTGGAAAAACATTAAAATATTTAGACACCGACATGCGCATGATTAATCAGTGGAAGCCGTTTACAAACGAATATCATTCAGACGATTATCTTCTTAAAACTGCAGACAGCGTTTTAACAAAGATGGGCATTAACCACATTTTGGGAACAATCGCCTCTGGCGGATATTTTGTAGACACGCCCGAAAAAGTGGCGGAAGTGATTGAGGCGACTCAAGCGGATGCTGTAGAAATGGAAGGCGCTGCGATTCTTCACGTTGCTGCAAGAAACGACGTTCCAGCGTTAGTTGTGCGCGCAATGAGCGATAATGCAGACACAAAATACGAGGAGTTCCACACTTTCGACATATCCGAATACGCGGATACAGCTGCAAAAATGACGGTAAATATTGTTAGGAATTTGTAGAATTCAACACGCCGATGTGGTCGCCGACGTGCTGCATCGCCAAACAAAAGGCGAGTAGCGCTAAATGCCGCCATTTTCTGAGTGCAATCAGATTTTGGCGGCAAGGTTTTTACCCCCCTCTTATGATTGGCATCGTTAATAGAAGAAAAAAGGTAATAAGAAATAAAAGATGCCAGTTTTAGACATTAGTTTAAATAGTTTAAGAGGAAAATTTGCGGTAGGTTATACGAGAAACGCAGATTGGCTGGCATGATGGCAATTCTTCTTGAAAGGAATGAAGAATATGCGTAAAAATGCAGTAAAAAATAATGCAGTAAAAAATAAATCAATCAAGTTGAACACAAATTTGAACATTCGCGCGATTACAGCAGGATTGCTAGCGTCCGCAACTTTAGTGAGCTTTGCAGCTTGTGGAGATAATGTTCCTGCAAGTAATTCGCAATCGTCCGCAAATACTAGCGCAAAAATCGTAGGAAACTTCCAAGGTTCGGGTGCATCTTCCCAGCAGGTTGCTGTAGAAGCGTGGATTGCAGGATTCCAATCAAAAAATCCTGGCGCAAAAATCGCATATAATCCAACTGGCTCGGGTGCAGGAGTTACAACGTTTATGACGGGAGCCACAGCGTGGGCTGGGTCCGATAAATCGCTAAGCGACGACGAGTTAGAAAAGTCAAAGTCGGTTTGCGCTAATGGCACTACGGCTTTCGACGTTCCAGTATACGTTTCTCCAATCGCAGTAATCTTTAATCTAAAAGGCATTTCGGATGCTGGAAAACACATAAATATGGATGCTTCTACAATCGCAAAAATCTTCGACGGCAAGATTACGCGTTGGAATGATGATGCGATTAAATCGCAAAATCCAAAGCTAAAGCTACCAGATAAGCCGATTACAGTTGTTCACAGGTCCGATAAGTCTGGCACAACGCAGAACTTCTTAAGCTACATAAAAGACGTTGCGCCAAGCGATTGGTCCTACAATCTTAGCGAAAATTGGCCAAATAGCGTGGGTCAGGGCGCAAAAGGCACGTCTGGCGTTGTTTCCACAATCCGCATGGCAGACGGAGCGATTGGATACGCGGACTTCTCGCAAGTTGGAAAGCTTGGAACTGTGGCAGTAAAAGTGGGAGATTCTTACAACGAGATTAGCCCAGAAGGTGGCTCTATAACCATTAACGATTCAAAGGTTGACGAAGATGCTGCAGCAAAATCAAAGCACCGCGTTGTTGTTAAAATAAACCACAAAACGGAAGAAAAAGGCGCTTATCCTATTGTGCTAGTTTCTTACGATATTGTGTGCGGCGCTTACAAAGATGCTGCAACTGCACGATTTGCAAAGTCTTGGCTTAGCTACGTTACCAGCAAAGATGGCCAGGCTGCGGCTCAAGGTGCTGCTGGAACTGCGCCTTTGCCAGAAAAGCTTATGGGCAGGATTAACAAGTCGATTCAGTCGATAGGCAAGTAAAAATAGTAATTTGCCAAGATTTTAGAGTAGTCAATATATTGCTGCTGATAGCATTTATATAATGACTACAAAAGGAGCATGAGTGAGTTCTAAACAAAGAACTGAAATCAGTAAAGATGCGCACAAAAGTGGCCATTTTGCAGGTGGTTTTGCAGGTGGTTTTGCAGACCGCTTGTTCAAAAGCGTAGCGCTTTTATGCGGATTGCTGATTTTAATGGTGCTTACAGCTGTGGCGTTGTTCTTGCTGTTTCAAGCGTTGCCGATTGTAGGCGCAAACAAAAGCCAAGTAAGTCAAGTATTTTTAGACTTTACGGGAGGCAAAGCGCACGATTTCCTAAGCTACGTAGCGCCAATGGTTTTTGGAACTGTTCTTATGTCTGCGCTCGCTCTGCTCCTTGCATTCTTTGTTTCGATTGGAATCGCGCTGTTTATAAGCCACTATGCTCCGCCAAAAATGGTGCCGCTTTTAAGTGGTGTAGTCGACTTGCTTGCTGCGATTCCGTCCGTAATCTACGGTCTTTGGGGCGGATTGGTGCTAGTTCCATCCATATACCCATTCTGGAAGTTTATCTCGCACATTTTTGGCTGGATTCCGCTTTTTGCAGGTCCTGCGGCAAGTCCTTCGCGTAGTGCTGCAACCGTTAGTGTTGTTCTTGCTGTTATGATTTTGCCGATTATAACTTCTATGGCGCGAGACATTTTCCAGCAAGCTCCGCGATTGCAGCAAGAAGGCGCGCTCGCTCTTGGTGCCACAAAGTGGGAGATGATAAAGCTAGCGGTTTTGCCGTTTGCAAAGTCGGGAATTGTTTCCGCGTCTATGCTTGGTCTTGGTCGCGCGCTTGGCGAGACAATGGCAGTTCTTATGATTTTGTCTCCAGGATTCACCTTTAAATTCAACATTTTGCAAGCTTCACAAAACCAGACGATTGCAGCAAACATAGCAGCGCAATACCCAGAAGCCAACGGATTGGGTGTTAGTGCGCTTATTGCTACAGGTTTGGTGCTGTTTGTTATTTCATTCGCTGTAAACCTTATTGCTCGCAAAATCACGGGAAAGGCGAGTGCATGATGCAAAATTCAGAATCGTTACAAGCTGGCTCTGTTAGCGCAAGCAGCGAATCTCCAAAAATCGACTTTAACAAGTTCCGTCCAACGCGTTCTAGAATCGCAAGTCGTAAGCGAAAAGACGCGTTTATGCGCGTGCTAATCTTCCTGTCTTTTGTAGTTGCTCTAATTCCGCTTCTTTCTTTGCTTTTTACGACTATTGTAAACGGCATTAAGCGACTAAACCTTGACTTTTTAACGCATAATATGACGTATGTGGTTGGTGGCGCTGCTACTGGCACAGGTGGTTACGGCGGTATTTTGCACGCCATTATTGGAACTTTGGAGATTACTTTTGGCGCAATGCTGATTTCGATTCCGATTGGAATTATGTGCTCCGTGTATTTGATTGAGTATGCGCGAGGAAGTCGCTTAGCTACGTTGATTAATCTTGTTGTAGACGTTATGAGCGGAATACCTTCGATTGTGGCTGGCTTGTTTGCGTTTTCTAGCTTTACGATTTTTGTGGGTCCTGGAACAATCAACGGTTTTGAAGGGTCGGTTGCGCTTTCGCTGCTTATGCTTCCGACTGTTGTTAAGTCGTGTCAAGAAATGCTAAAAATTGTGCCGAACGATTTAAGAGAAGCGGCGCTGGCTCTAGGCGTTACAAAGCAGCGCATGATTACAAAAATTGTGTTGCGAACCGCCTTGCCTGGCATTGTTTCTGGCTGCATTCTTGCGGTTGCACGCGTGGTTGGAGAGACGGCTCCGCTTTTAATGGCAGCTGGGTTTATTGCATCCACGAATTTCAATCTTTTTGACGGGCAAATGACCACTTTGCCAGTGTACGTTTACCAAGAGTATTCAAAGCTTTCGGCGAATTGCCCAGCTAACGCGCCATCTTCGTGCGTTACTACGATTCCAATGGAGCGAGCATGGGCAGCGGCCCTTGCCTTGATTGTGATTGTTTTGCTGCTGAATATTGTTGGGCGAGTTGTGGCGCGCGTGTTTTCAGTAAAAGCAAAGTAAGACGAAGGATTTTAGAAAGTGAGGCGCAAATGGGTCAGCGCATTGATGTTAAGCATTTGAACATTTACTATGGTGATTTTCTAGCAGTAGAAGACGTTAACATAAGCATTGAGCCAAACAAGGTTACGGCTTTTATTGGGCCTTCGGGATGTGGAAAATCAACGGTTTTGCGCACTTTAGACCGCATGCACGAGATTACTCCAGGCGCTCGCGTGGAAGGTCAGGTGTTGCTTGAAGGCCGTGATTTGTATGGCAAAGATGTGGATCCTGTGGCAGTTCGCCGAGATGTTGGAATGGTGTTTCAGCGTCCAAATCCTTTCCCAACAATGTCTATTCGAGAAAACGTTCTTGCAGGAGTTCGCTTAAATAATCGCCATATTTCAAAGCAAGATGCCGACGACCTAGTTGAGTGGGCTTTGCGCGGCGCGAATTTGTGGAACGAAGTTAAAGATAGACTAGATAAGCCAGGAATCGGGCTTTCTGGCGGCCAGCAGCAACGACTTTGTATTGCGCGAGCTGTGGCTGTGCATCCGCAAGTGCTTCTTATGGACGAGCCTTGTTCTGCTCTTGACCCGATTTCTACTCTTGCTGTAGAAGATTTGATTAACGAGCTTAAGCGCGATTACACGATTGTGATTGTAACGCACAACATGCAGCAGGCAGCGCGCGTTGCCGACTACACTGCGTTCTTTAACCTTAAGGCGGTTGGAAAACCAGGGCATCTTGAGTATTTTGCAGATACTACCACCATGTTCAACAATCCGCGCAATACGGAGGCGGAACGCTACATTTCTGGCCGCTTTGGGTGATTTTTGCATTCGTGCGATTCGCTACACGTTTTCTTTGCATGGTTCTTTACATGATTTTCTTTGGTCAGCACGTGCGCGTAAGGTCGAACCTGTTCGGTTGTTCAAAGTTCTATAAGTCGTTTCAAATTTCGTGAGTTTTCTAGCGTGTTTATTCGGCTTTTGCTTTGTGCGTCGAGCGAGTCGCAGTAACCTCTGCGTGAATGCCCAAATGTAATTGCGTCCGCGATTGCTCAAGTGCTCTCGCCGCGCTTTTTATGGTCTTTTGCGCTGTAAAACCAAGGAACAGAGAGTTTATGGAAAAGTTCTTCCATCTCAAAGAAAACGGCACGAATGTATCAACGGAGATCACTGCAGGTCTCACTACATTCTTTGCAATGTCGTATATTATCGTCGTAAACCCAATGATTTTAAGCCAAACTGGCATGCCTAAGGGTGGCGTTTTCCTCGCTACAATCATCGCAGCAATTATTGGCACGCTTGTTATGGGCTTGTTTGCCAATGTGCCTTACGCTCAAGCTGCTGGCATGGGTCTTAACGCATTCTTCACATACACAGTTTGCTTTGGCTTGCATTTTACGTGGCAAGAAGCCATGTGTATGGTGTTCTTGTGCGGTTTAATTAACATTATTATTACCGTTACTAAGATTCGTAAGATGATTATTCGCGCCATCCCAACTTCGTTGCAACACGCGATTGGTGGTGGCATTGGTTTATTCGTTGCATACGTAGGCATTATGAGCGTTGGCTTAATAACCTTTACTTCCAAGGATCCTGCTGCCGCTGCTAAGAGTAAGCCAACCGCTGCTATTCCAGGTCTTGCAGTTATTAACAATCCTGTTTTGTGGCTATTCCTTATTGGACTTGTTTTGGCTATTGTTCTTACTGTTCTTAAGGTTCGCGCAAGCTTGCTTATTACGATTATTGCAACCTCTTTGATTGGTATTCCGCTTAGCTTGACTTCGTTAAATAACGCTGTTTCTGTTACAGATGCTTTTGCTCAGCTTCCAACCACCTTTGGTGCTATTTTTGGTCCGCAAGGTTTCCCTGCTCTCTTCTCTAATCCAGCACGCATTCCGCTTGTTTTGGTAACTATTTTCGCCTTCTCTATGTCGGATACTTTCGACACTCTTGGCACGTTTATTGGTACTGGCCGCAGAACTGGCATTTTCTCTGAGGCAGATGAGAAGGCTTTGGAAAACGGATCTGGCTTTAGCTCCAAGATGGATCGCGCGCTGTTTGCTGATTCGATTGCAACTTCGGTTGGCGCAATTTGCGGTACTTCTAACACCACTACTTACGTTGAGTCTGCTGCTGGTATTGGTGCTGGTGGTCGCACTGGTTTGACTTCTGTAGTTGTTTCTGTGTGCTTTGCACTTTCGATTGTGCTTGCGCCTTTGGCTAGCGCTGTTCCTGCTGCTGCTACGGCTGGCGTGCTTGTAGTTGTAGGTTGCATGATGGCAAGCTCGTTGAAGGAGATTGCTTGGGATGATATTTCTGAAGCTATTCCTGCGTTCTTCGCCGCTGTGTTTATGGCGTTCTCTTACTCGATTTCTTACGGCATCGCCGCTGGATTTATCATGTATTGCTTAGTTATGACTTGCAAGAAGCGTGCTAAAGACGTTCATCCAATGCTTTGGATTGTTTCGCTTTTGTTCATTCTTGATTTTGTTGCTAACGCAGTTTTGTAAATCTGTTAGTTTGTATTAGTTAAGTTAGATATTAGTTAGATATTAGTTAGATATTAATTTAATTAATTATTTTAAGAGCGTATTTGGTGCGTACGGTTGCTTTCGACTTTTCCGCGTTAGTTTGGGATAAGTCGCCAGCAACCGCGCGTGTTGAGTACGCTCTTAAATAATCTTAAATAAAAATAAATTATAAAGTTTGCGAAAAATATTGACATTGTCGCGTGTGGGTATTAAACTTGCCCAACGTAAACCACAGACCGTTGGTGGAGTCGTAAGATTCCTGAAAATGATGTGTCATGCCAGCACAGGTTGAGCAGTGATTGTTGCAATTTATTTGCGATTTTTCACAAACTTTTTAACACTATGTGTTTTTTGGATGCTCTGCCGTGCGCAGGGCTTTTTTGATATGTTATTTCCATTCCGACGGCCAATTTAGGAAGGAACGCCATGAAGAGGCCCGAAAAGGAAGCGGTAGTTGCAGAGCTTACGGATTTGTTCCGTAACGCCGACGCTGTCTACCTTACCGAGTACCGCGGGCTTACAGTTCCGCAGATTTCTTCTCTGCGCGAAAAGCTAGGCCGCGATACTTCCTACTCTGTGGCTAAGAACACGCTTGCTCGCATTGCCGCTAAGGAAGCGGGCATTGAAGGTCTTGATGAGCTTCTTGCTGGCCCAACTGCAATCACCTTTGTAAAGGGCGATTTCATTGAGGCTGCTAAGACCTTGCGTGATTTTGCCAAAGAGAATAAGACCCTCGTCATCAAGGGCGGTTTCGCAGATGGAACCGTTTACGATGCCGAAGGCGCCAAGCAGCTGGCAGACCTCAAGTCTCGCCCAGAATTGCTTTCCGAGATGGCTGGCGCGCTCAAGGGCACCATGTCCAAGGCCGCCTACTTGTTCAACGCTTTGCCAACCAAGGCAGTGCGTACTATCGACGCTTTGCGCGAGAAGCAGGAAAAGGCCGCTTGATTCCCTTGCAGCTTGCTGCATGAGACCAAAAATAATAAAAATGTTATGGCTCTAAGGCACAAGGTGTGTCTGGCCAAGTAAGAAAGGAAGCCATTATGGCTAAGCTCACTAGCGAAGAGCTTCTTGAAGCTTTCGGTGAAATGACCCTCGTCGAGCTTTCTGAGTTCGTCAAGGCCTTTGAAGAGAAGTTCGATGTTGAGGCTGCTGCTCCTGTAGCTGCTGTTGCTGCTGCTCCAGCCGCTGCCGCTGGCGCTGCTGAGGAAGAGAAGGACGAGTTTGACGTTGTCCTCGCTTCTGCAGGTGCTCAGAAGGTTGCCGTCATCAAGGCTGTTAAGGCTTTGACTGGCCTCGGCTTGAAGGAAGCTAAGGACATTGTTGACAATGCTCCAAAGCCAGTCCTCGAGAAGGCTAAGAAGGAAGATGCCGACAAGGCTAAGGCTGCTCTCGAAGAAGCCGGCGCAACTGTTGAACTTAAGTAGTTCTAGGCTCTTTTGTTAACGCAGGCGGCTGGTTGCTGGTGCAATTTGCTAGTGCATTAGTCGCGGATGCGTTTTGAATGCGGCAAGGTTTTCGTGGTTTTACGGATTCCTTGCCGTTTTTGCTTTTGTTTCCAAAATCGTCGCGGCAAAGTGGCATAATAGGAAAGCTTGTGACTGGAGGAGTAATCCGCTAGCACAGCACAGCAATATAAGTTGCGGGAGGATCCTTAAAACGGCTTAAAATCAACGTTTTAGGGCGCCGAATGAACCGCTTCAAAAGAAAGAAGAACCATATTATGGCTCCAAAAAAGAAAGTCTCTGCGCTTATTAAGCTCGAGATTCAGGCTGGTAAAGCAAATCCAGCCCCACCACTGGGTCCTGCTTTAGGCTCCCACGGCGTAAACATCATGGACTTCTGCAAGGCCTATAACGACCAGACGAAGGACAAGATGGGTCAGATCGTCCCAGTAGAGATTACTGTTTACGAAGATCGTTCCTTTACATTTATTCTTAAGACTCCACCAGCTGCTGCTTTGTTGCTTAAGGCTGCTGGCATTCCTAAGGGCACCGAGAACCCATTGACCCACAAGGTTGGCTCTGTGACTAAGGCTCAGGTGCGCGAAATCGCCGAAATCAAGATGCCAGATCTTTCTGCACGAGATGTTGAAGCTGGTATGAAGATTATCGCGGGCACTGCTCGCTCGATGGGTATTACCGTTACCGACTGAAAGTGAGTGGAAAAAATGGTGAAGCGTTCTAAGAAGTATCGTGAAGCGGCTGAGAAGATTGACCGCAACAACCTTTACACCCCAGCTGAGGCTATTGCTTTGCTTAAGAGCATGCCAAAGCACGCTTTCGACGAGTCTGCTGAGGCTGTTATGCGCCTTAATGTGGATCCTCGCAAGGCGGATCAGTTGGTTCGTGGCGTTGTGAACTTGCCTAATGGCACTGGTAAAACCGCTAAGGTTTTGGTGTTTGCTCGTGGTCCAAAGGCTACTGAGGCTCAAGAAGCTGGCGCAGACATCGTTGGTGATGACGAGCTTATCGAGAAGGTTGCCGGTGGCTTCCTTGACTTTGATGCCGTTGTTGCAACCCCAGACATGATGGGCAAGGTTGGTCGCCTTGGTCGTGTGCTTGGTCCTCGTAGCTTGATGCCAAATCCTAAGACTGGCACCGTTACAATGGATGTTGCAAAGGCTGTTGCCGATATTAAGGGTGGTAAGATTGAGTTCCGCGTTGATCGTCAGGGCAATCTTTCCTTCCTCTTTGGCAAGCTTTCCTTCGACGAGAAGGCTCTTGAAGAGAACTTCAAGGCTGTTGCCGATGAGATTCGCCGCTTGAAGCCTACTACCATCAAGGGTCGTTACATTACTAAGGTAACGATTACCTCTACGATGGCTCCTGGTGTTCCAGTGGATATTGCAAGCATTGCTGCGTGATTTTAGCCAAGCATAGCTGAGTAATTTTATTAGCGCTGAAAATAGTGTGTTCTTTTATAGAATGCGTTGTTTTCGGCGCTTTTTGCTTTAGCGCGCAGAATCGCGGATGCGCCCAATCGTAATAGCAGTTTGTAAAACGTATGCTTCTCTAGGGTCGGTGGCGTCCCAGCCTGTTGTTTGTGCAACTTTGCGCAGTCGATATCGTATTGTGTTTGGGTGCACATTAAGGTTGTGTGAAGTTTGGTCTAGTGCGCCGCCAAATCGCAAGAAAGCGTCGACTGTTTGCAAAGTCGGGTCGTCTGGGTTGTATGGTGCCAAGCTCTGATACACCTTAGTATATAAGGTTTCTACGGCAGTTTCGTCGCCTATAAGCGCGCGCTCTGGCAGCACGTCGTCGCAGCGTATTATTTGTGGCAAATGTGTTACAGATGGCGCAACAGCAAGCGCTGCTAGAGTTGCTGTGATTTCTTCGCATATTTCTTGTGCGCCGACTGCAATTTCGCTTATGCAAATTGGCTTACCTGATTTTGTAAATACTTCGCAAAGTTTGTTTAGCGCGTCTTGGCTTGGGTTTTCTTTTAAAGCTAGTATGATTATGTGTGACGGGGCGGGAAATTCATCGTTTTCTTTTGCTTGAGGTTTTGCGGCTATTTTCCATGTTTTTGTTCTAGATGTAATTGCGTCTTTTTGAACGCGGTCTACTATCGCATCGTATGCTCCACATGCGCCAAGTTGCGTCCATATGGTTCGTCGTAAAGTGTCTGTGTTGTTCTGCGGCGCGTGAGTTGTTGTTTTTCGTGTTGGACTGTCTTCGTTTATATCGAGTGTTTCGTATGTACCAGCTATTGCTAGGAGCCGCGTATTTTCTTGCCATTGTAAGAGGTGCATTAGTGCGCTTACGCGGCTGTCTGCAATGCCATTCATCAGGCACGCTCCAATTATTGTGTGTAGTCGCAGGCGTGTTGCTGAGTCGAAGATTTTTCCGTCTCGATTGTCAAATATTCCACTTGTGTCTTCGTTTTTTGGCGCGCATGGCAGTGGCGTAAATTGTGGTGTTGTGCTAGTAGCTTTTTCTGTAGTTTCGTTTGATTGTTTTCTGCGCCATAAAAGATGATGTTTTTTATGTGTTTCTGTTTGGTTTTGGTCTTGAGCTTCTTCGGCTTTTTCATCGCTGGTTGCTTGCGATTTTTCCTTAGCTTCGTTTGAGTTCCTATTATAAATATTGTTTCCGTTTGGCAATATTCCTGTAAGAATTGTTAGAAAATCAACATCTTCTGTGATGTTGCTAGTAGTACTATAGTCTACGTCATAAAGCTTGCTGGTTGTGTCAGCAGTAGAGTCGCCAGCAACCGCGCTATCGTAAAGTTCGTTGTTCATTTGTCACCTCCAATCGTTTCTATATTTAATTTTGGCAACTGTGGCAACTGTGAAGTATTTTCTATTTTTGTATTTGACGTTATATCTATAATATTATCTCTGCCAAGCAATTTAGACTCTCTTAAAAATGTTAGAGCCGTAAAGAAGAATACGAACGTAATAGGGAGCATATGTCGTTCAAAATTGTTTGCAGGAGCCAGCACCATTACTCCCATTAACAGCGCAAGAGGAATATGCAAAACGAGTGTTTTCCAACGTTTAAGAACGATTTCTGCAACTCCGATAAGCAGTGTGCCAACAACATACAGGTTTCCGTGAATCAGCCAACCTAAAATCGGCGTATTACTCCACGATTCAACAGTATTTGAAACACCTGCACGCCATTCCGGTAGCCAGTAGCGTATCCACTCTGAGTTTTTTATGTTGTCAGTATTTATGTAGTATTCTGGTCCAACATAAGGGATGTCTAGAATGTCAAAATAACCGTAGGATTTGGCTAAGAATGCGTCCGTTGCAACAATTGGACTGTGTTTAACCATAAGCCACCATGCGTAGTTAAACTTTTTCATGTCGTCTTTTGTAATGTAACGCCAACGGTAGCTCACTTTTTTAGACTGTAAGCCAGAAGATTTTACAGGATCTGCGTCTTGAGGTGTGTATGCTTCAGCGGTTTGGTTGAGATTAAAAATTGGCGCAATTTCTCGTGCTGCTTTATGAGGTATACTTTTTGGATCTAGTTTTGCGATTCTGGCTATTTGCTGAAGTTGTACTCCGCGGCTTTCAATAGGATCTCCATTTATTATGGCTCCGCTAGATATGGCTATTATTATGGCTCCGTGTATAAGAATTGTTGGGAGCAGAATGCATAAAACCCATATTTTCCAACGTTTTATGCTGTAAAACATTAGAAGTACAAATTGAATTACAAGAATATACCACGCATATTTTGCTGCGATTAGCATAATGCATACGCTTATTATCAGTTCAAGAATCGTATGTTTGCGTGAAATTTTTGTGTTTTGTATTGTGCAGTGTAGTTCGTAAGATATCCCAAACCACCATACGAATGCAAATGCGAATAATGGTGATTTTGTTAGTGCGATTGTTGAAAAAACTACAAGTGGACTGAATAAAAATATGATTATTACGGCTGCGCGGAAGAAGATTGGTGTTGGCAAAGCAGCTTGCGTTCCGCTTGTTTTAGATTTAGCCCACGGTGTGTTTAAGAATCGGTTCGCTGTGGCGGCACAACACCATGCTGCAAGAATGAATTGCATAATTGCAAGTAGTATGATTCCAGCATCGTTTGATTCGGTAAAATACCGCGATACTGCTGCTACGGCACCGTAAATTAATGTTAAAACAATGTTGTGTTGGTCGCTTAAATACGTAGGTTTTGCTGGCCAAAGATAGTGTGCTGTTGGGTAGATGTCTGCTGGAACAAAGCTAAAGAATCCAATGTATGGTTGTTTTATGCCAGTTATTTGGTTCCATGTCCAGCTGTATTCTCGGATTTGTGAGCAAATATCGGCTCCATAAGCTGCTAGAAGTGTTATTGGTGCCCACAGCCAGCCGATAATCAGTGTTAGGAAAATGTTTCGTTTTCTACAAGTTGAATGGTAAAAACACCATTTTAGAGTACGTTTTATTGAAAAAATTATCTTAGGCTTTTTAGCGGCGATGCTTCTAAATGGGTGAAAAAGTGGTTTTGTGATTTTGTAAGTTGTGATTTTTAGTATTTTTAGTATTTTGTCGTTTTTGTTATTTTTCCCAAAATGAATGATGGATCTTAAAATAGCGTAATAAACGCAGAATACTGCTGCAAAAATAAGTGCGTTAACCCAATTAAAATCGGTTAAAGATCCCTGATTGCGGTAAATCACGCCTAAGCTTGTGCAAAGAGCGAGCCATATGCAAGTAAATAGTATTAGTGCTTGAGTCGCAAGCTGACTTACGAGATTAAATATTGATGTTTTTGTCAAGCTTGTTTTTGATGTGCTTGTTTTTGGATCGATTTTCATTTCAGATTTCGTATCTGGTTTTATATCGTTTTTAGTATCTGGTTTTGCATTGCAAGTATCAGTAGGTTCTGCGACTGTTTTTGCGCTCGCATAGTCATTTTTAATGAATTTCATAGTGACCCACTGATTTTTAATCCTATAAATAATGTGTGTAAAGTACTTGTGTAAATTATACCTGTTGCACAATCTTTTTAAATTATATTAAAATTTCTATAATTTCTGTATGAGTAATTTTTTTGAACGCACTAAAAATGTTGCAGACGGTTTTGTTTATTTTGACGTTATTGATTCAACACAGAATTATGCACGCAAAATTCTCGCTGATGGGTGTACTGATGATTGCAACAATATCTGTTTTATAAAAAGACAAGACGAATTGCCTGCGATTTATGTTGTTGCTGCTTGCCATCAGACAGCTGGCAAAGGAAGATTGTGTAGAAAATGGGTTAGTAAGCCATTCGAAAGTTTACTAGCTTCTTTTGCCACGATTTTGCCAAGTAGCATTGTTAAGAATCCAAGTTACAATGGTTGGCTGCCTATAATTGCTGGTCTTGCTGCGCGAGATTCGATTATTGGCGCGCTAAAAGAGTTTGGCTCTGCGCAGATTGAAAATGGGGAATTGCCAGATTATAGCAAAATCAGTCTTAAATGGCCTAATGATATTTTTATTGGTGACTGTAAAGAAGGTGGAGTTTTAACGGAGATTGTTTTGACTCCAAAAACGGTTGCTGGCGATATTGCCGATTCTAATATTGGAGTTATTTTCGGGATTGGTTTAAATCTTTTTATGGATAAGCAGTCACTTCCAATCGAGGAAGCAACTTCGCTTAAAATGCATTACGATAATCTGCCAGATTTTGCTGAGCTTGGGGATAATATAGCCGCGCGATTGGTGGAAAATCTTAGGATTAGGTTGGGGAAGTTTGTAAAGAATACGAATGAATACTCTTTGGATCTGCTTAAAGAAGCGAGCGAAGCATGTTGGACGTTGGGGCGCAAGGTGATTGTTCGCGCGCCGAATGATGACGGTTTGGGGATTGATGCTGGAGTTGACGATTCTAATCACGCTGATGCTTATGATGTTGGTGCAAAAAGTTTTACTAGTGTAGAAGGAGTTGCTCAAAATCTTATGCGTGATGCTTCTATTCAAGTGCGTAAGGATTCTGGGCAGATAATAACTGTTCGTACTGGTGATGTTTGTGCTGTGCGAATCTAGGTGCATTCGCGCGCTTAGACTGCGCGAAGGACATTTGCGCTTTTTGTAGTTTGACACGCCGTGAATCAGCTACAAACTCGGGAAAACTTTCCGCATTTTGTTGTTGATTTTGTGGTTTTAAGCAACATTTTCGGGAAAATCTTCCCGACTTTGTAGTTCGACACGCCATTTTGAGCAACATTCTCGGGAAAATGATTTTGCGTTTGTTTTCAAAATTGCCAAATACGTAAACAATCTCGGGATAAGAGATAGGCAGAGTGAAGAGTGGTGGGATGTCGGCGTGTTGCGTGTGTGGGTTGTGTGGAATGTTGATTTTTCAATGGTTTTATAGTGTTAGTGTTCTTGTCTGAGTAGTTTCCTGAGAAAAGTCTGGGAAAATTCTTTAAAAACCTTGAAATAATGTATTTTTACGGTTTTATTAGTGTTAATCCGCAAATATTATGGTGAAAATAGTTTTTATTGTGGATTAGTTTGTGTGTAACATTATTTTTTTCTGTTTGTTTTGTGTGGTTGCCTCTTGACTTTTTTAAACGGGGGGGGGGTATGTTAATAACAGCTGCTAGCTAGATGCTCTAGATGGTGGTTATCCACAATGTTTCGGAAATGTTGTTGGATGTTTAAAATTTCTCTTCGCGTGTTTTACGTGGAGGAGAAGAAGAAAGGAAATTAAAATGATGAATAAGAAGGCTATCGCCGCTTTCGCTGCTGGCGCAACTTTGCTTGCTGGCTTCGCAATGGCAACCCCAGCATTCGCTGCTGATGGCGGTGCAAATACTCAGTCTCAGGAAGTTAAGAAGTCTAAGGCTGATTTGAAGAAAGAATTAGATACCGCTCGTGCTAATTATGAGGCAGCTGTTGCAGCTGAGAAGGCTGCTGATGAAGCTGCCACTAAGGCTGCTGCTGCTTTGCAGACTGTTGGTGCTAAGCCAGCTGATGCTAATGATGGTAGCGTGAAGATTGAAGAGGATAATGGTCATCTTAAGGTAACTACTACCGATGCCGCAAAGGTAAAGGAAAAAGAAGCTGCTGAAAAGTATGTAAATGCTTACAACGCTGATGTTGATGCTAAGGCTGCTAAGACTGCTGCTGAGCAGGATAAGAATGTTAAGGCTACTGCTTATCTTGCTGCCGAGCAGGCTTATGCTAAGGCTCCAGAACCAAAGGCTGCTCCATCTGATGATCAGAAGAAGGCTGAGGCTGTTGAGGCTGTTAAGACTGCTAAGTTGCATCTTGATGATGCTTTTGCTGCTTATACTAAGGATTATGCTGAGTATGAGAAGGCTAAGGCTACTTTGGCTGGTAAGGTAGCTGCTCAGGAAGCTGCTCAGAAGGCTTTGAAGGCTGCTCAGGATGCTTTGGAAGCTTACAAGGTTTCTGCTAAGAATGATTCTGCTTTGGCTCAGCGTCTTACTGATGCTGTAGCTCGTGCTCAGGCTAAGGTTGATTTTGCTGTTGCTGAGACTGCTAAGGCTACTAAGGATTATGATGAGGCTAAGGCTAAGGCTGTTGCTTCTACTGCTAAGTATAATGCTGCTTTGACTAAGTACAAGGCTGCTTATAATGATGCAGTTCGTTTGGGAGTGAACCCTGCTGTTCTTCCTGCTGTTGTGACTTCTGATCCTTTGGCTCCTAATTTTGAGGATGTTCCAGGTGCTGCTAAGGCTATGAATGATGCTGCTAGTGGCAAGCTTGGTAAGGCTGCTCAGCAGGAGGCTGGTAAGGCTGCTGCTGGTAAGGCTGCTGCTAAGGGTGAGCTTGCTGCTAAGGGTGGTCATGGTAAGTCTGGCGAGAAGCTTGGTAATGCTGGTGTTGGTGTTGCTTTGACTGCTTTGGCTGCTTCTATGCTTGCTGGTATGGGTGCTGCTGTTCGCAAGATGCGTCACTAAGCATTATTTACCACCTTATTTAGGGTTTGCGCTCAACGACTGGTGTGGTGTTTTGTAGGGAAGCATCACACTGGTTTATTCCCGATTCTCTTTGGTTTTATTGTTTTAACATTGGTTTGCTATTGTTTTTCTTTTCTTCCCAGTGTTGATTCGTTTGGCTTGTTGGGTTTTGGGTGTTGAGTGTTGTTGCTTTCGGTTTTGTTTGCTACTAGGGGCTTTCAAAACCGGAAGCATTTTTTTGTTTTTGTTTATTCTCGCTCGTGTTTGTGCGTGTTTTGTAGTCAGATTTGGTGTTTTGGTAAACAAACGCGGGAATAGGCTCTTATGTTTTGACCTTGATAGCTTATTTTGCACTTCTACTAATAAGCGCATTTCTTTTATGACTTAGTTTTTGATTCTCATTTATGTTGTCTATTATTGATGAAGATATTGTATCGTCTTCCTCATCCTCTATTCCCGTCATTTCTCTGATTATTTGGACATAATTTGTTTCACTAACATCATGATTTCCAACGATTTTTCCTTGTCTTAGTACAACTATCCTAGTTGCCACTGCAAATACGTCTGGAAGATTATGGCATACCAATATAATTGTGCGACCCTGTGATCGTAGGCGTTTCATATAAGATAGGGTTTCAGCTGTTTGTGTTAAAGATAATGAAGCTGTAGGTTCGTCTAATAGTATGAGTTTTGGATCCGATAGTAGCATTCGTGCCAATGCGACAGTTTGACGTTGTCCACTTGATAGTAATCGTATTGGAGTATGTATTCTTATGGCACATGTTAGTTCTTGTAATGCCTTTCGGGCTTCACACGCCATTGCATCTTTATTGAGTGTATGACATGATTTATTTCGCATCTCTTTGCCTAAGAATAGATTTGATGTAACGTCCAAATTATCGCAAAATTCTTGTCCTTGAAAAACTGTTGCTATTCCAAGATCATTTGCTTCTCGTATGGAGTGCAAATTCACTTCTTTATCTTCAAAGATCATTCTTCCTTTTGTTGGTTGGATCAAACCAGATATTGTTTTAATAAGAGTGGATTTTCCGACGCCATTGTCTCCAACAATTGCCACTATTTCTTTGCTATAAATATCGAGTGTTATTGATTTAAGCGCTTCGGTAAAGCCAAAGTTTACGCTAATATCTTTTAGCTGTAGGAGTGGATTTTGTCCGTACATTACGTCTCCTTGTTGATATTGCTAATCATATTGCAATCGATATTACAACCTATTTCTATAGGTGTTGAGATGTTTTGTGATGTATTTTTTCTGCAGCATCAATTCCTTCTAGTGCTGCTCCTAGTGCAGAACAATTAGTAAGATTTGATGCAACCACAACTTGTATAGGAGTTAAAACATCAGGGAATAGTAAGCGGTGCAATGACTCTCTAAAAGCATCGACGAAAACTGATCCACTTTGCACTAGGAGTCCTCCTATAACTACAATTTCAGGGTCTACTGATGTGCATAGTTCTGCTGCTACTGTTCCTATTCGTATTGCAGTATCAGCTATGATACGTCTGCATCCTGGGTCTCCTTCATTTGCTAAACGTACAAGATCTTCTACAGTTAGATCTCCATGGGTAACTCTTAATAACGATGTGATTCGTTCTTCATTTATAAAAGTATTAAGGCATCCACGGTTTCCGCATGCGCAAATGCTTCCGAGTGGATCAACTTGAATATGCCCTATTTCGCCTGCCATTCCAGTTACGCCGCGCCATATTTTCCCATCTGCCATTATGGAGGCACCAGCTCCGTCATCGGTATTTATGTATATGAAATCTGTGGTTTTTGTAACAGATCCTGCTCTTGATTCCCATACTGCGCAACAGTTTGCATCGTTATCTCAAGTAACTGGAATATTAAAAATTGATTGTAAATACGAAATAATGTCGAAATTGTTCCAATGTGGCATAATGCCAGGTATTGCTATTGTTTTTGTACGTTTATCTATTGGTGCTGTTATAGATACGCCTATTGCTATTAGTTCTTTTGCAGATGCGTTTATGTTGGATAAAGTTTCATTTATGAGTAATGTTGCTCGCTCGAGAGTTACATCTGGAATATGTTGTTTTGGTAATAGTAATGTTCGTTCCGCGATTATGTTAAGTTCGTAGTCAATAAAAATTAGATCTAGAGAGTGTCTACTAATTTTTAGTCCTGCGCTTATTCCTTTTCTACGAGCTAAAGCTACGAGTGTTGCTCTTCTTCCGTTATGTATTGTGTTTTCTGTGTACAACCGCCCTTCTTTTACAAGTTGTCTTACAAGAGTTGATACGGTTGCAGTTGATAATCCTGTCGCTTCAGCAAGCTCTATTTGCGTAATTGCACCAAATCTGCGTATGTAAGAAAGTAATGCAGATCGATTAGCTTCTCGCAATGAAGTTTGGGATCCGAATAAATGCGACATAATATAAGCATATCTGTATTTTAAAGAATTGTCATTCGTTGATTTGATACTTTTGTTCTTTATTGGTTAAATTAACTGAATTTATATTAAATAATTGGTACAAGTAGTTGATTCATGTACGTTAAGAATTGTGTTAAATTTATATATTAAACAAAAAAATAGAAAAATTTGATTTATGTGTTTGACAACTTAACACAATAGTTTATAATAAAAAACTAGATAGCGTTGTAGCTGTCTATATCAAATAACCTTTTGATGCAAAGGAGCGTCGATGAACATAGGTAAAAAAGCAATCGCTTTATTTGTAGGTATTGCTGTAGTTGCTGGTTTATCAGCCTGTTCAGGTTCAAGAGGTGGTGCATCCAAAAACGTAAGTCAAGGAATTGAAAAAGGTGCCACCATTGGTGTCTCTATGCCAACAAAGTCGGAGGAACGTTGGAATAAAGACGGTAATAACCTAAAGAAGAAGCTAGAAGATGCTGGATATAAAGTTATATTGAACTTTGCAGACGATAAACCAGCTCAGCAAAATGCAGATATTGAAAATATGATTAACAACGGCGCTAAGGTTGTTGTTGTTGCTGCAAAGGATGGTAGTGCTGTAGGACCTGCAGTAGAGAAGGCTCATGATGCTGGAGCTAAAGTAATTGCCTACGATCGATTGATTATGAATACAAAGGCTGTTGACTATTATGCAACATTCCAGCTTGAGCAGACTGGTATTCTTGAAGCAAATTATATTATTGATAAGTTGGGTCTTAAGAATGGTGCAAAGGGACCATTCAATATTGAGCTTTTCACTGGTTCTCCAGATGATAACAATGCTAAGTACTTCTTTAAGGGTGCATGGGATTTGCTGCAACCATACTTTAAATCTGGTGCCTTAGTTTCCCCATCTAATCATGGTGGTGGCGTGAATAAAGACTTTAAGGTTCAAGATTGGCAGAAGATTTCTGTTCAAGGGTGGAAAGCTGAACAGGCTCAAAAGGATATGGAATCAATTATTGATTCTGCATATGCTAAAGGTCAGCCACTACATGCAATATTAAGCCCTTATGATGGTATTTCGACTGGTGTTATTAACGCAATTGAATCTAAGCGTCCAGATTTAAAGCCAGGTACAGATAATTGGCCAATTATAACTGGACAGGATGCTATGGAGTCAGCTGTATCTTCAATTGCACGTGGAAAGCAGAGTCAGACAGTATTTAAGAATGTCAATAAGCTTGCTGAAGCCGTTTATCAGATGGTATTGGAAATTGCTAAAGGCAAGAAGGTGTCTGGTATTAACGGAAAGTTCAATAATAACAAGATAGACGTTCCTTCTAAATTGCTAAATCCACAAGATATTACTAAGGATAATCTTACTGACTTAGTGAAAGATGGTTATATAACACAAGAACGCTTTGATAAGTTAGTACATTAAAAATTAACTATCAATTTGAACTAATATGGGGGCACGATTAGTGCCATAGTTGTGCCTCCATTAGTTGAAACTGTGCGTTGTAATGATTGGAAGTAGATGATGTCGCATAAAGACACGATATTGAGTATGCAGCACATCACAAAAACGTTTGGTTCACTAAAAGCTCTTACTGATGTTAATCTTTCGGTTGATCGCGGTGAAATTCATGCAATTTGCGGCGAAAATGGTGCTGGTAAATCTACGTTAATGAATGTGCTATCAGGTGTTTATCCTTACGGATCTTACACGGGAAAGATTATATTTAACGGAAAAGAGTGTAAATATAGTAATATTAAAAATTCAGAACGTGATGGAATTGTTATTATTCATCAGGAGCTGACTTTAAATCCATTTCTTTCAATTTCTGAAAATATTTTCATGGGAAATGAATGCTCCAAAAATGGAGTAATTGATTGGAGTGAAACTCGCGCTAAAGCTGCAGAACTTCTTGAACGTGTTGGTTTGCCAGAAGATCCAGATACAAAGATTATGGATATTGGTGTTGGTAAACAGCAGCTTGTAGAGATTGCTAAGGCTTTGTCTAAAAATGTAAAGTTGCTGATTCTTGATGAACCAACTGCAGCATTAAATGATGAGGACTCTGCGCATTTACTACAGCTTGTTCGTCAATTAAGAGATGAACATGGCGTTACAAGCATTATAATTACGCACAAGCTTAATGAAGTTGCTGTAATAGCAGATAACGTTACTATCATTCGTGACGGATCGACAGTTGGTGAAATGTATATTACACCAGAAACGCCATTAGATTACGATGAATTAATTCGTAAAATGGTAGGTAGAGAATTAACCAATCTGTATCCTAAGCACGAAACAAATCAATCTGGTGAAGAATATCTTCGTATAACCAATTGGACAGTTCATCATCCAATGGATAATAGCCGAATAATAGTCGATAATGCTAATTTGTATGTTCGTTCTGGCGAAATTATTGGATTGGCTGGATTGATGGGTGCTGGAAGAACCGAATTGGCCATGAGTGTTTTTGGACGCTCATATGGCTCCAATATAACTGGTGATCTTTATATTAAAGGTAAAAAAGTCGAATTGCGCAATGTGCAAGAAGCAATTAATGCTGGTTTGGCTTATGCTACAGAAGATCGTAAAGGTTATGGTTTAAATCTTTTGCAGAATATTCGCGAAAATTCATCTATTGCTTCATTGTCAAAAATGAGCAAATTAGGTGTTGTTGATGGAAACATTGAGCGAAAAGAAGTTGATGCATATCGAGAGAACTTTAATATAAAATGTCAAAACATTGATGTGCAAGTTTCTACGCTTTCTGGCGGAAATCAGCAAAAGGTTGTATTGGCAAAATGGGTTCTTTCTGATCCAGACATACTCATTCTCGATGAGCCAACTCGTGGTATAGATGTTGGTGCAAAGTATGAAATTTATGAAATCATCGATAAGCTTGCCGATCAAGGTAAAGCTGTTGTAGTTATTTCTTCTGAACTACCAGAATTGATTGGTATATGCGATCGTATTTATACCGTAAGTCAAGGCATTATTACTGATGATGTTAATAAGAATGGGTTTACCCAAGAATATCTGATGAAATGCATGACTAAGGAAAGGAATTAGCGTTATCATGAGCAAAAACAGATTAGCCCAAGATACGAAGGGTGAACAAAAATCAAGTATTCTTTCGACAATTACCGATAATGCAAGACAATATGGCATCGTTGGAGCTTTAATCGTTATTGTCGTTGTGTTTCAAATACTTACAAAAGGTGTTCTTTTAACTCCTAACAGTTTTGTTTCTTTAATTCAGCAGAATGCATATGTGATTATTTTGGCAATAGGCATGGTGATGGTGATTATTGCTACACACATTGATCTTTCTGTAGGATCTTTAGTTGCATTTATTGGTGGTGTTTGTGCACTGTTGATGGAACGTTATGGTGTTAATTGGGTATTAGCGATTGCTATATCAATTGTTGTTGGTTTACTTATTGGTTGCTGGCACGGTTTCTGGGTGGCTCGAATGGAGATTCCTGGATTCATCACCACTCTTGCAGGTATGCTGATCTTCCGCGGTTTATCTACGGTTATAGTTGGCGAATCTGTGCCTATCACTTCAGACGCGTTCCGTGGAATTGCTCGTAACTATCTTCCTAATATTCTCGGTTGGTGGGGTCCGTTTGATGGTCTTACGATTGTTCTTGGTCTTATGTGCATCGCTTTGTTTGCTTGGAGTCAAATTAATAAGCGTAAGCATGTAGAAAAAGTTGGATTAGTCCCAGAACCACTATCGATTACTGTATGCAAGATCGTATTTGCTGCTCTTGCAATCATATTTGTAACATATTTGTTAGCATCCTCTGGCAATTCCGAGATGGGTGGAACTCCAATTATGTTGGTGATTGTTGCGATTTTGGTAGTTGCATACAACTTTATTCTTACAAAGACAGTTTTTGGACGTCACATATATGCTGTTGGAGGTAACCGTAAAGCTGCAATACTTTCTGGTATTGATGTTAAGCGTGTAGATTTCTGCTTGTTTGTTCATATGGGATTCTTGTCTGCTATTGCTGCTGTGGCTATGCTTTCTCGTCTGGCGTCTGCTACTGCACAAGCTGGTATGGAATTTGAAATGGATGCAATTGCATCCTGCTTCATCGGTGGCACTGCTGTAACTGGTGGTGTTGGAACTATACCTGGAGCCGTTGTTGGTGCTTTTGTTATGGGAGTAATCAATCAAGGCTTGTCTATCATGGGCGTTGACACTGCAATTGTGAAGACAATTAAGGGTCTTGTGTTACTCGCTGCAGTGGCTGTTGACATAATGAGCAAGCGTCGTAAGCGCTAAAAATGCCGTATATATTGGGCGTGCGCTTCAGATATTACACAAGCGTTGTGAACGAAAAGTGTACGCCCAGTTTTGTTAGTTATTAATAGATATTAACAGGTGTTAATCAGAATAAAAGAACAATAAGGAGGAATATATGCCAAAAAAATATATTCAAAAGACTAGAATGTACGCTCTAACTACCTTTTTTATGTCGATTTGGTTATTCCAGTCTTTATATGGTTCTTATAAATCTGGTGATTTATTCGCTTGGTACACTCTTATTTTTTCATTGTGCTTATTAATTGTAATCGGCTATTGCGGTTACAACGCTTTTAAAGGATTCAGTCAAGAGCGTAAAGATAAGAGCGAGGATTCTAAAAAGTAATAAATGATTGGGTATTCAAGATTTTCTACATATTTGAATAAATGAATCTTATAAAAGCATGCAAAGGAGCATCATGTGTGATATTTCGAGCGTATCATCTAATAAAAAAGATATTATTAATGCAAACACATATCTTGGTATTGAGTTGGGTTCAACTAGAATTAAAGGTGCTTTAATTAATGGACAATATCAAGTTATTGCAGAAGGATCTTATAAGTGGGAAAACAAACTAGAAAATGGTTTGTGGACCTATGATCTATCTGATGCTTGGCATGGAATACAATCTGTTTTTTCTCAGATAAGTAATCAAATTAATAAAGATTACCAATTGCGTTTAAATAATATTGGCGGCATTGGTATTTCAGCAATGATGCATGGTTATTTAGCCTTTGATAATAGAAATAAGTTGCTTGTGCCATTTAGGACTTGGAGAAATACCAATACGCATGATGCTCACAGAATTCTTTCTAGCGAATTGAATCTTAATATACCGGAGCGCTGGTCGATAGCTCACTTGTATCAATGTGCGCTTGACAAGGAAGAGCACGTACATAATGTAGCATTCTTTACTACGCTATCTGGCTATATTCATTGGAGGCTTACTGGCAAAAAAGTATTAGGATTGTCGGATGCTTCTGGAATGTTTCCTATGGATTCAAACATTTTAAGCTGGGATGAGAATGCGCTAAATAAAATTGAGAATCTTCCTGAAATATCTAATCAGCCTTGGAATTTGAAGGATATTTTACCTACACCTCTTTCCGCTGGAGAATTTGCTGGTCGATTGACAGTTGATGGTGCTTCTCTTCTTGACCCTAGTGGCATTTTGAATCCAGGAATACCATTTGTTCCTCCTGAAGGAGATGCGGCAACCGGTATGGTTGCAACCAATACATTAAAGCCTGGTACTGGTAATGTTTCGGCTGGTACATCTATTTTTGCAACTGTTGTTTTAAAGCGCCCTTTGTCAAAAGCTCATAAAGAGTTAGATATAGTTATGACTCCAGATGGTCATTTATCTGCAATGAGTCATGCTAATAATTTCACTACAGATTTAAATGCTTGGGTTAATTTATTTGCTCAATTTGCAGATGCAATAAGAAAACCAATATCAATGGATTTGTTATATACAAGCCTGTTTAATTCTGCTGTTGATAATGGAACTGAATTTGATGCTGGAGGAAATATTAACTACTGTTTTTCTTCTGGAGAGTTTCAAGCAGGTTTGGAAGAAGGGCGATTTGTATTTGCTCGCGGTCCGCAAGCAAAACTTTCACTCGGAAACTTTATGCGTGCTCAGCTATATGGAGCATTTTGTCCAGTGACTATTGGAATGAATGTTTTAACAAAAGAAGAGCATGTTGAAATTGATTCTTTGCTTGGTCATGGTGGTATTTTTGCCACTCCTGAAGTTTCTCAGCGTATTGCTTCGGCGGCGTTTGGTGTTCCAGTAACCACTATGCCTACGGCTTCTGAAGGCGGATCGTGGGGAATGGCGATTTTAGCATCATATATTAGGCGAAAAAATATAACATTAATAGACTTTTTGCAAAATGAAGTATTTGCCCATGTGAATTCAGTTACCGTTTTCCCTCGTAAGGATGACGTGGAAGGATTCCAGAGATATTTTGAGCAATTTATGAGGTCATTGCCAATAGAACATGCAGCAATAGCGACGATGCCGTAAAAATATTGTGCAAAAGATTGCTTAAGCAAGACTAAAAATAGTGTTTTCTCATCATATTTTTAAAAAATTTATTAGAAAGAAATAGTAATTATGAAAACTTTAAAAGATTATTCAAAAGAAACTCAATCTGAGGTAAAACAGGTACGCGAATTAGTATCCAATTTGCATGATCAACTTATTAAATGGAATTTAGTTGTGTGGACTGCGGGAAATGTTTCTCAACGTTTGCATACTGCTGATTTAATGGTTATTAAGCCTTCTGGAGTACGATACGAAAGACTAACTCCTGAATCAATGATTGTTTGTGATCTAGATGGGAATGTTGTTGATGGATCCTATTCTCCAAGTTCTGACACAGCTTCGCATGCTTATATTTATAGAAATATGCCTGAAGTATTTGGAGTAGTACACACTCATTCGACTTATGCTACTGCTTGGGCTGCTATTGGAGAAAATATACCGTGTGGATTAACAATGATGGGAGATGAGTTTGGCGGTCCTGTTCCAGTTGGACCATTCAGGTTGATTGGCAGTGAGGCCATTGGGCAAGGCGTTGTTGAAACATTACGCAAATATCCTAAGTCGCCAGCGGTTTTGATGCAAAATCACGGTCCTTTCGTAATTGGAAAAGATGCAGAAAGTGCTGTGAAAGCTGCTGCTATGACAGAAGAAGTAGCCAAAACAATGTGGGCTGCTAGGCAAATAGGGAAAATAATCGATATAAAGAAAGAAGATATCAATTCTCTTAATAAACGATATCAAAATGTTTATGGACAAAACTAATAAAAAATAATCTAAAAACAATTACATATATAAGTCTTATAGGAGTAAATAATGGCTATGGAAAATCCTTTTGAGAACAAAGAAGTGTGGTTTGCTGTAGGTTCGCAAGAACTATATGGTCCAGAAACACTAGAACAAGTGGCAAAACAAGCTGGCGAAATCGTAGATTATTTAAATAATCAACATTCGATACCTGTGAAAATTGTTTTGAAACCAACCTTAAAATCATCTGACGCTGTGCGTAATTTTATGGTTGATGCGTCTTCAAAAGAATCTTGTATCGGTGTTATTGCTTGGATGCACACGTTCTCGCCAGCAAAAATGTGGATTCGCGGATTAGAACTGTTGCGTAAACCTTTGCTTCAGTTGAATACCCAGTATCATCGTGAAATACCTTGGGAAAGTATTGATATGGATTTTATGAATTTAAATCAAGCTGCTCATGGAGATAGAGAATTCGGTTATATTGTTTCTAGACTTGGTATTAGAAGAAAAATAGTTGTTGGTCATTATACGAATCCAGAAGTTTCGGATCGCATAAATACTTGGGTTCGTGCGTGTTTAGGCTGGTGGGCGTCTAACAATATGAACGTTATGCGTTGGGGAGACAATATGCGTAACGTTGCTGTTACTGAAGGAGATAAAACTGAAGCTGAGAAAATCTTTGGTGCATCTATTAATACTTGGTCTGTAAACGAATTAAATTCATATGTTAATCGTGCTACAGATAAGCAAGCTAAAGATTTGATAGAAGATTATAAAAATAAATACAATATTGATCCAGAATTATTAAATCAAAAATATGATTCTCTGTTAATTGCAGCTAAGCAGGAAGTTGGAATGGTATCCATGATGTGTGATTATGATGCTACTGCTGCAGTAGATAATTTTGAAGATCTTGGTGGTCTTTCCCAACTTCCAGGAGTTGCTGCTCAACGTTTTCCTTCCGAATATGGATGGGGTTTCTCGGCAGAAGGGGATTGGAAAACCGCAATATTGGTTCGTTTGGGATTAGTTATGGGGTATGGTCTTGAAGGTGGAGCTTCTCTTATGGAAGATTACTCGTATCATTTTGAGCCAGATAACGAAATGATATTAGGATCACATATGTTAGAAGTTTCGCCTTCTATTGGAAGTATTCAAAAACCTCGTCTTGCTATATATCCATTGGGTATTGGAGGAAAATCAGATCCTGTTAGACTCGTGTTTACTGCTGCTCCTAAAAAGGATGCTGTTGTGGTTTCTCTTGCGGATATGTGCAGTAGATTTAGACTTTTAATGAATATTGTCGATGTTGTAGAGCCGTCTGGAAGCCTAAAGAATTTGCCTTGCGCTCGCGCCATGTGGAAACCGCAGCCAAGTCTATCTTTGTCTGCGCAATGCTGGTTATTAGCTGGTGGATCCCATCATACTTGTATGACAACGTCAATTGGTAGAGAAGTTTGGGAAGATTTTGCGCGTATCTCTGGTGTCGAACTAGCTGTGATTGATAAAAACACTAATACCCAAGATTTTGAGCGCAATCTACAGATTTCTCAAATGTATTACAAGCTTAATGTTAAGTAATATTGGCATTATTACGTCTCTAGTGATGAGTGTTTGTTGTGTTATTATTTCCTTTGAAAATAATGGTCAATTTTATAGCGAAGGGGTGCTTTAATGAATGAAAATATGCACATTGTGCCTAACATTTTATTATCGGATGGCAATTCTATACCACAAGTTGGTTTAGGTGTACTTCGAGTTGATAAAGTAAGTATGCATGATGTTGTAGAAAGCGCTCTTTCGTTAGGATACAGACATATTGATGCTGCAGCTGGATATAACAATGAGAATGAGCTAGGTGAAGTATTGCGCGAAACTGGTTTTAATACTGGCGAATTGCGAGAAAACCTATGGGTGACTACAAAAGTTAGAGATTCACAGCAGGGGTATGACAGTACTTTGAAGGCTTTTGATTCTCAACTTGCGGATCTTTGCTTGAACTATGTGGATATGTATATGATTCATTGGCCTACACCATTTGATTGGCGTTCTACAGAAACATGGAAAGCATTTGTTAAGTTGAAAGAGGAAGGTAGGGTACGTTCGCTTGGTGTGTGTAACTTTATGCCTTCTGATTTGCAGCGTTTATATGATGAAGTTGGTCAGTGGCCTCAAGTGAATCAGATTGAATTGCATCCGAGCTGGCAGCAGTCTAATGTAGTTGATTTTTGCAAGAAGCATAATATTGCTATTGAAGCGTATTCTCCATTGGCGCGCGGACGTGATTTGAATATCGGCGATGGTGTTTTGGAAACTATTGCTAAGAATCATGATGTTACTTGTGCGCAGGTGATTTTGCGCTGGCATATTGAGCATGGATACATTATCATACCTAAATCTGTTTCAGAAAATAGGCAACGTGAAAATATTAATGTTTTTGGATTTAGTCTTAAGGATGATGAAATACGTGCAATAGATGATTTGAACACTAATGAGCGAATGGGGCATGACCCTGCAACGTTTAGTTATGCATAATTGTGTGGCGTTTGTTTTATTTGTATTTGTGAAGGGGTTATATATGTGACTTATTGATTCCTTGTCATCGAGGCTACGAGTGATTAATGGTGGACAGTATAAGTGAACAAAAAATTTTCGTAGCTTTCTCCTATAGAGCGGCATGAAGTTTGTGTTTTACATGATCTTCATGCCGCTTTGCCCGTGTTTGTAGTCAGATTTGCTTAAAAAGGGAACAAACGCGGGAATGGGGTTACGCTTATGTGAGCGCAATTACTGCGTAGTTCACAAAAAATCAATGTCGGAAAGACTTAAAGAAGTTTTGCGTTTCTGGGTCACTGCAAGCATCCATAACTTCGTATGGTGTGCCATTCTCTGCAACAACGCCGTTTCGCAGCAAAACCACTCTATCGGCAGCTTCGTGCGCAAAATGCATCTCGTGAGTAGCCATTAAAATCGTGGTTCCTTGCTCTTTTAGTTCCGCAACCATGTCTAGAACTTCGCCAACAAGCATTGGGTCTAGCGCGGAAGTAATCTCGTCTAAAAGCAAAAGTTGTGGGCTTGTCATAAGCGCGCGTGCAATCGCCACTCGTTGCTGCTGTCCGCCCGAAAGCTGATCCGGATAAGACTTTGCTTTATTTTCTAGCTTAATCCTAGATAGAAGCTCCATTGCGCGGCTTTCTGCGCGGTCTTTGCTCCAATGATGAACTTTTCGCGCAGCAAGAGTCACATTATCTAAAACGCTCATATGCGTAAAAAGATTGAATTGCTGGAACACAACTCCGATTTGAGACCTAATTTGATCCTGATTTATACGAGGATCTGTAATATCTGTGTTTCCAAGCCAAACTTGGCCGTCGTCTACTCGCTCAAGCAGATTAATGCACTTCATAAGAGTGGATTTTCCGCTTCCAGAAGGTCCTAAAAGAGCCACCACTTCGTGAGGTGCAATATCAAAAGAAATGCCTTTAAGAACAGGTGTTGAGTTATACGATTTTCGAATATTGCTTAAGCGCAAAACTGGGGTTGAATCCGTGTAATCACTTGTATTCGTTTGATCACTTGTGTTTGTGTAATCGCTCATTTGCTGACTTACCTTCTGGTTTGTTAAGTTATTCATCACACGGTTCCTCCGTTTAGCTCGCGTTTGCGCAGCCTTGCCGTATACCAATCGTTTAGAACAATAAACGGAATGCTCAGCGCTATAAACACAACGCTTGCTACAACGTATGGAGTGAAGTTATAAGAAGTTGCAACAGATATTTGCGCGGCTCGAACAGCGTCTACAGCGCCCAAAACCGATATAAGTCCTGCATCTTTTTGCATAGATATAAAGTCGTTCATTAAAGCAGGAGCCACTTTTCTTAAGCCAAGAGGAATTACCACTAATCGCACAGTTTGACCAGATGTTAAGCCAAGTGATCTTGCGGACGCTCGCATAGACGGATGCACGTCTTCAAATCCTGCGCGCAATACCTCTCCAACGTATGCGGAGTAGCTCATAACAATGGCAATTGTACCGAGTATTGCTGGTGGAATTCGCCCAAAAAGCTGTAATCCTGGTATGCCAAAGCCGATTAAGTAAAGCACAACAAGCATTGGTATGCCGCGCATAATAGTTGTGTAGAATTGCGCTATAGCTCGCAAAGGGAAAAGCATTGGGCTTACGCTTGTACGAATAACTGCGATTAAAGTTCCAAGTATTGCTACTCCAATAACAGCGAAAACAAGCACCTGCAGATTAAGCATTAAGCCTTGCAAAACGGATGGCAAAGATAACATAAAGTACTTGCCAGAAAAGAACGTTTCGCGCACTCTTGGCCAACCAGGGCTCATTGCAAGTGCCGCAACGCACACGCCAAGTAATACTAAAGTGCTTATTATGCTTGTTAAAACTGATTTAAGATTTTGCTTTTTGCGGATTGACCTACGCTCAAGCTCGATATTGCTTAAAGCGTATTCTCCAGCGTTGTTTGATTCACTGTTTAATGCATTGCCGTTAAGTACTGTCATTGGCGGCACTCAAGCCTTTCGACATAATGAATGATACGCACTATTGTAAGCACTTTTATGTGACGATTGGGTTACAAGTTGCTTACAATAATGCGTATTGGTAATGACGTTAGTACGATTTTTATTTATTTTTATTTATTTTTGGTTTAGTTTTTACTTAAGAACTGGCAGATTAGTCGTGTACTCTGCAAGCCACTTTTCTTGGAGCTTCTTCAAAGTACCATCTTTTTCTAGCGCATTCACAGCCTTAGTGACGTCTGCAGTAAGCTTAGAGCCTTTTGGAAGTACCAATCCAGTTCCTTCCTTATCTTCCGATCCTGCAATCTGTCCAAGAACAACACCTTCTTTAACCTGCTTGCTGCGCACAATGTTTACGGAAGATGGAGTATCTATAACAAGTGCGTCAATCTGCTTAGAATCAAGAGCCTGAACCAAAGCGTCATTATCGTTAAAGGTTTGAATATCGCTCTTAATCTTGTCTTTAGCAAAGCTGTAGCTTGTTGTTCCAACCATTGCGCCAATTGTAGCGGTTTTAAGGTCTGCTAAGGTCTTTGCGTTAGCAAACTTGCTATCTTTTTTGACCACAACACCCTGAGTTGCGTTGTAGTAACTTGGCGAAAAGTCTACTGCCTTCTTGCGTTCCTCCGTAATAGAGAACTGCTGAAGGTTAAAATCAAAGTCTTTTGGTCCTGGGGTTACTGCGGAGTCGAAGGTTGTGCGAACCCACTTTACTTTGTCTTTATCGTATCCGAGTTTCTTTGCAACAGCGTATGCTACTGCAGATTCGTAGCCCTTGCCGTTTTCTGGCTTGTTATCGTACATCCAAGGTGTGTAAGTTGGCTGAGCTGTGCCGATTGTCAAAACGCCTGGAGTAATCGTCTTTTGGTTTGTATCTTGTGCGTTTTGGCTGCCGCATGCTGCTGTGCTAACCATTGCTGCCATTGCTAATGCTGCTGCTGCAATTTTTGCAGCAGCGATTGCTACGCGGTTGGTGTGCAAGTTGTTGTGTACGAAAATAGCCATTTTTTCTCCTTGTTTTTGCTAAAACCTTAAGATTTTTCGCTTATTCGTTTTTTTAAGCGATTTAAGTAGGTTTTGCGGCCGTACATTTGATAGTTTATAAGATGCTGAAAGCATTTAAGGCTTAATTGTTACAGAATTGTTATCGCGATTGTTTATAACGCGCTATATTTTGTTGATTTAATACGTGGTTTTGTGGTGATTAGACTTAAGTCGTAGTATGTTAAGTGTCAGTTACATACGGTGTGTTGCTTTTTGAGGAGTATTTTATGTTAAATAATTTTGAACATAGCGCGGCTGACGATTTTTCTGAAAGTTCTAAAGATTTTAGTCATCTTTCAAAACTTGCTGTTATAGTTGCACTTCAAAAAGAAGCTCAGCCTATTCTTCAAGCATTTTGTGGGGATTATAAAACTTGGGATTCGTATGGGGTTACTTTTATTCAGGGCAAAATCGCTTCGAATGGCAAAGGTGAAAATCCTACTCTTACAATATGTGTTGCTGGAATGGGAAAGTGTGCTGCCGCAGCTGCAGCTCAAGCGTTGATAATCGAATCCAATCCACAAGTGTTGATTTTTAGCGGAATCGCAGGTGCTTTAAATCCGCGTCTTAATGTTGGAGATATTGTTATAGGCAAGAAACTTCACTATTTAGAAACAAATACGCAGATTATCGCAGAGTGTGCTCCGTACAAATCTGTTTTTGAATCAGATTCAAAATTATGCGATTTAGCTGCTAAAGAGGCGCAATTATTAGGATTTAGGCTTGAGAAGTCTTTGGAAGAATCCTCTTCGGTTGCTGGCGACTTATCCTCGGACTTTAAGCAAAGCGCGTCTAATGAAAATAGCGTGTCTAACGAAAATTCAAACAACGTTGCTTATGTGTGTGGAAACATAGCAACAAGCGACCAATTTAACACAGATCCTAATATTTTAGACGCTGTGCGAGTAACGGTTTTTGGTGATTGCGAAGAGATGGAAGGCGCTGCTGCTGCACATATTGCGGCTAAAAACGGTGTTCCATTCCTTGCGATTCGCTCAATGAGCAACCGTTGTGGAGAATCATACGAATCTGTGGACTCGCATAAGGATGATTTAGTTCTTGCAGCTAATCAAGCAGGATCGTTAACTTTGCGTGTTTTGAAGGCGCTTGTTAAATAACTGCAGACTAGTTTACTTATTTGAATCGTTTTGTTCTGCTAAATCAAATCCGCTGAAAGTAAACCCAGGGCTTACTACGCAAGAAACAAGAACATCGCCATCGCTTGGTATTGTTCTCTGCCATGTCCCAGCAGGAATTACAAGATGTCCGCGCGTGGATAAGCCATTGCATTCCTTAGTGTTTCCAAGAGTAAAACGCTGCAAATCTGCCTCATCACAAGGGGTTTGACCACATCCACCAAGTTCAATCGTAAGATTTGACGGTCCATGCCATAGCCAAATCTCGTCTGCATCAACTTTATGCCATGCGCTTGAATCGCCAGAAGGCAAAAGGAAGTAAATAAGAGAGGCCAATGGTCTTGGTGCGTCTGCGCCAGCGTTTTCGTCAATTTTCGTATCGTTTGTGCTCGCGTTTGAAGTATTTTCATTGTTGGTTGCGCTATATAGTTGCGCTGCTTGCCAGTCGCGGGTGTACCATCCGCCTTCTGGATGAGCTTCTAGCTGTAATTCTTTAACAAGATTTTTGGCGTAATCACTCATATTTTCTAAACTGACACTCATAATGCATGCTCCTTTTATTTTTCATATTTGCGTTAAATATTTGCGTTAAATGTGTTCTTATCTGTGCTTGCATCAGATTATTGAGCAAAAGCACCATTATTGTATACAAGATTTCCAGAAATAACTGTTGCTTTTGCACTACCTGCACCGTGACGCACAAAATTGTGCAAAGTCTCTTCAACTCCTTGTGGCGAGCTTGTGTCTGTTGGAATATCAAATAATGCAAGGTCGGCTGTTGCTCCAGCATTAATTTGACCAATTCTGTGCGGTCCTACGTGTAAGCCCATAACGCTTGCGCCGCCTAAAGTAAGCATGCGAATAATTCGATGTGTTAAATCATCTTTTCTATACCCTTGCGCTGTTGCTAAATCATAGACTTTTGCAGCGTCGTCTAAAACGTCTAAAGATGGGGAAGAAGATAGTGAATCCGTACCAATCGCAAGCAAGTTTCCTTCTTCCATGTAGTCGCGAATTGGCGCGTCTCTTTCCGTAACAGTAATGCGGTTGGATCTTGGGCACAATGCCACTCCCACTCCGCGTTGACGCAAAATTCTTCGGTCTTCGCCATCTGCCCAAACTCCGTGCGCAATATGTACGTCTGGTCCAAGGGATCCGAGCTGATCCAAAAACTGAATTGCGGAAGCTGTCATTCCATGTGCTTTAAGTTCGCTGTAGCTCGCCCAAACGTTAGCATTCCAATCTGGTGCGGAATACGTGGTGAGTGTATCGGCGTGATTTCCAGCCTCCATAGGTGTTTCTGCTAAGTGTATGTGCAAGCGCATGTTTAGCTGTCTTGCAATGTCTGGCAAATCCACAAAAGGTTCGGTTTCTAGACTGTAAGGTGCGTGTGGGCTAATTCCTATACTCGGCACTCTGCCGTTGTCCATCATGTGCCCAAGCATCTCGAGCAGCTTAGCGTAGCCTTCTTCCTTCCAGTCAACGTTTTTCCAGCCCATTACCTCCCAATAGGATATCCCGTGCATGCCTTGGCTTGCAAGCGCTCCAACTGCTTCGATATCAGTTACAATGTCGGCAGCTGCAGTAGTGCCAGCTTCCACCATCATTCTTGCGCCTTCGTATGCAGAAGTTTTCCAAGTCATCAATGATGGGTTATGCTGTTTTTCTTCTTGTGATTTGTCATAAACAACATTGAATCCTTCTTCCCAATCTCTAAAATTGCGGTATTCGCCGCGGCCTACGCTTGCCATATTAGTGTATTGCAAATGCGTGTGTGCGTTTATAAGACCTGGTGTCATAAGACCATGCCAATGTCGTTCGTTGTTAAACATTTTCCTATAGGAATCGTTTGACATTTCATCTTTTAGAATGTCTAGTACCCACTGTCTTGTTCCAACGTGTACAACGCGTCTATTTGATACTGCTACGGCTCCTTCGGGAATAATAGGACCTGTTACTGGAATAACCATTGCTGCACTGTATAAGGTGACTTCGCTAAGCGGCGTTGGGTGTGCAAGTGCGCGTATTGGATCTGTAAACATTGCTTTCCTTATGGAATTATCGTTTAACTAATTTTGTTTCTGTTACTCTATTATTGCTTAGATTTGTTATGATTTGGTTAATTGGATTTCATCTAAATATTTTCGTCTTCGGCAAATCTTGTTAAATCCCATCTATAACCATTATCTTTATTGGATTCGCTAGCACTATATCCGCGTTCTGCTAATGCAATACTTGCTATTTGATTATCGGAGCTTTCTGGCAATTGGTAAATTCCAGAATCAAGCCGATTTTTGTCGCTATTTTTCTTGTTTTTCCCATTGTGCTCTAGCAAATACGCTACTGCGCTTACTTGAACAGCAAAACTAAAGTCCATAATCTCAATAGGATTTCCACCGCCAGTAGTGTAATTTGTGCCGTCTCCTTCACTTATTAGTGTGATTTGCGGACCGCACGGAACTTGGATTTTTCTTTGTGAAGTTCCAACAAATGGCTTAAAATCAGGGATTTCGTCTAGTGCAATCTCGTTTGCAATTCCGCCAATAACAGCCAAAATCGCGTTTTCTTGCATGTTTTGCATGTGTTGCAATGTAATCGTGTGTCTAACGCCTGTTGCAGAAACAATCATATTGCTTTTTTTAACAACGCATTCAAGATTATGAGCTTCAAATCCATCGAAAACTGCGCGTAAGGATTGGACAGGATTTGTATCGCAAATCGTAACTTTTGCACCCAATGCGCGTATTCTTAATGCGAATCCGCGACCAACTGGACCGTATCCAACAACAGTTACTTTAGCGTTTTTAAAGCATTCGCTTCCAAGAATTTGCTGCATAGTAGTAACGCATGTTTCGCCAGTTCCATGACGATTGTCAAAATCGGTTTTTAGAGCGCTGTTATTTACTGCAATCACAGGGTAGTGCAAGTGTCCAGCTTTTTGCATTGCTTCAAAAGCGCGCACTCCACTAGTTGTTTCTTCTGCAACTCCTATTAGATTAGCTGCGATTTGCGGGCGTTCCAGGCTTGCTAGGCGCGCAAAACTTGCACCATCGTCGATTATTATGTCTGGCTGTATTTCGTCTAAGAGTTTTAGCGCACCTTCATGAGTTTGTTCAGGTGTCCAATCTCGGTTTGCTTGTACTAAAATGCCTTCTTTTTTAAGCTGATCTGCTACTCTCTGGTCAGTTTCGTCTGGACCACAAAAAACGCCAACAATCGCTCCGTGCGCGTGCAATTCTCTAAGCAATACAGCTGTTTTTGGTTCCAACACAAGACAAACAGCTATTCTAACGCCTTCTAAATTAAGACCACTTTCTTGTAAATTGTTAAGTAGCGTGCGCATTACTGGCATATGTTTTTGCGCGTAATCTATTGCGTCTTTTCCGCTTAAATTAGGCGCATTAACCATAGTGTTTTCTATATTTTCGTAAGATTTAGTGGCATCAAAATCTGCGTATTGTTTACAAGTCGTAGGAATTATTCCCCAAGATTGCGCGCTCTGTAAGAATTTTTCCACATCACTATTTTGGTCACTATTTTTAGCATTCTCATTTTGAATATTGTTATCTCCAATAAACACGCGTGCCCCAGCAAGAGATTGGTTAGTTCTCTGCGAAGTAATAGCAACCCATTCGCTAAAATCAATCATATTAAACTCCTAAAAGCTCTTATATTTATTATCCCTATAATCCAAGTGCGTTCAAAGCTTCTTTTAAATTCTCTACTTCGATTATGTCAATACCGGGAATGCTAATTTTCTTTCGCATATTACACACGATCGCACGCTTATAGCCGATCCTAGCTGCTTCTCTAATTCTAGGTTCCATTCTAGAAGCTGGACGAATTTGACCAGTAAGACTAATCTCACCAATTGCGCAAGTTAAAGGTAAGACTGCCTTATTTTTGGCTGCGCTCGCCAAACTTGCCACTATTGCTAAATCGCAAGCAGGTTCTTTCGCCTTAGCTCCAGCAATCGTAGAAACGTAAATGTCTTTAGATAAAAGATTTAATCCACCATGTCTATATAAAACAGCGGTAAGCATGGCAATTCTGTTTGTGTCTACTCCAGAAACTGCGCGTCTAGGGGCTGGCAGAACCGAATCTGTAACAAGAGCCTGAATTTCAATAGGTATGCTTCTGTGTCCTTCTAAAGTAAAAGTTACGCACGTTCCTTCATTTTTACAATCTCCATTAGAAGACAGGAAAAGCCCAGAAGGATCTGGAACCTCTTCAATACCATCGCCACTCATGTCGAAGCAGCCAACTTCGTCTGTAGGCCCAAAACGATTTTTAACAACGCGAAGCATGCGTAATGCGGTTTGACTATCTCCTTCAAATTGGCAAACAGTGTCTACAAGATGTTCAAGCGTGCGAGGACCTGCAATCGAGCCGTCTTTTGTAACGTGTCCAACAAGAAGAATTGGAATATCGCAAGTTTTAGCAACGTCTATAAGCGCGCTAGCTACTTCTCGAACTTGAGTGGAGCCTCCTGTAATTCCTTCAACATCGCTAGAAACAATAGTTTGTGCCGAATCTACAATTGCAAGAGTTGGCTTATATTTTTCGATTAGCGCTAAAGCTGTGTTTAAGTCTGTTGTAGACGCAAGAAGAAGATTTTGACTTATGGCATTTATGCGTGATGCGCGCAATTTTACTTGCGACTTTGATTCTTCGCCAGAAATGTACAGGACTAAATTTTTTGTGTATTCGGCATTGTTTTTCGCAGATCCGTTGCAATTCTTGGCAATTTTTCCTGCTGTTTCTAAAAGTAGAGTAGATTTTCCGATTCCTGGTTCGCCTGCTATAAGCGTGACTGATCCTGGAACAAGCCCTCCTCCTAAAACGCGGTCAAATTCGCTAAATCCTGTGTGGATTCGCATGCCATTATCTGCTGTAATTTCACTGATTGGCTGAGCATCTACGCTAGAATCAAGATTTGTTATTGTAGAAATGTTATTTTTTGCATTTCTAGATCTTGTGGAGGCTCGTGAAACTCCGCTTGTAGCTTTAGACTCGTGAAACTCGTTTAATGTTCCCCATTCGCCGCATTCTGGACAGCGACCATACCATTTTGAACCACTCCAACCGCATTCGGAGCATAAGTAGTAAGTAGTAGATTTTGCAGCCATGATTTGACGCTAGCTGCATTTGTAGACATTTTACCGTCATACTTTTGTGAGATAATCCAAGTATGTTGAACAGTGTTATGTGGGGTAAAAAATATGAATTCTTATGCGAATAATCCTTCTAACTCGACTTCATCTGTATCTGCTTCTCATAACAACTTACGAAAAGTTCTTATAGTTGCCGTAATAGTGGTCGTTTTAGCTATAGTTTCCGCATTCATATGGCCTGGCTGGGCGTTAAATCGCCAGCAACCGCAGTCTGCTAAAACTCAGGTGTCTTCTGCAAAAACTCCGTCAATTAAGTCTAAAGATTTGCCTAGTACATCTACTGCACTGTTAAGATCTATGCCAGATAGTGTTCTTGATTTTGCGCGTGTTGATGCTTCTCCTAGTGCTAAATGGTCTTCCGCATCTCCTTTGGAAGAATACACTGTTAGATATTCTACGGGAGAATCTGGCAGTGATGTTTCAGTCGTTGTTGCTCAATGGAGTAGTCGTGATTTAGCAAATAAGCAATATGAGCTTTTGACTGATGCATTAGCTGGAAGTGATATTGCTTCTGGAAAGATTCAGGTTGCTGGTAAGGCTACTGGAAGCTATGTTTTGAAGGTAGATGATAATAGTAAGACTAAAGCTAGTGCCATCTGGCAAAATGACACTGTTGTATTTGAAGTGACTGGTTTAAAACAGTCTGTTGAAAGATTCTATAAGCAATTCCCAATGTAACTTTCGTAGTGATATAGGCTGTTTTGTACGTGTTTTTGTAAAATTTTGTTTTAAAATTTTCCAAAGTCGTCAAAACGGTGTAACATTAGGCAAGTTGCACACTTTACATATGAATGGAGGCTTCAGATGGGTTCTGTCATCAAGAAGCGCCGCAAGCGGATGAGCAAGAAGAAGCACCGCAAACTGCTGCGTAAGACTCGTCATCAGCGTAAGTAGTAGCTGTTTGGCGCGCCTGCCCGTTTGGGCACGTAACACTTTTGAAAGCGTTGGATTTTTCCAGCGCTTTTTTTTTTATTGCGATTGAAGACTGCAATGATTGAAGAATGTAAAAAATTTCCCGAAAATGTACGTAAAACAGTGGATTTTACGTACATTCTCGGGAAATGATTGGTTAAATTTAGATATGCAGTTTACTTATTTGGGTTTGTAAGAGTGCGCGGACCGTTTGGATCACCAACAATCACAGTGTCAACCATATTCAAGAACAATCCGTGTTCTACAACGCCAACAGTCTCAATCAAATCCTTAGCAAGCTCTTGCGGGTGCTCAATGCGCTCCAAGTGCAAGTCAACAACAAAGTTATTTTCGTCTGTACGCACTTCCTTGCCATCTGCATCAAGACGCAAAACTGGCTTGTATCCGCGCTTTTCAAACTTGCGAATCACTTGTGCAGATCCGAATGGAATTACCTCAACAGGAAGTGGGAACTTGCCGATTGTATCAACTACCTTGCTGGCGTCCACAATCCACACAATGCGGTCGGAGTTAATTGCAACAATCTTCTCCCAGAGCAATGCTGCACCGCCGCCCTTAATACCGTCAAAGTTTTTATCGACTTCATCTGAACCATCAATAGTAACGTCAATATGGTCAACATCGTTAATGTCAAGAATCTTAATGCCGTAGCCCTCTGCCTGCTCTTGCGTGCGTCGAGAAGTTGTGACACCAGTGAAGCTCAAGCCTTCTTCTTTTACTCTGCGACCGAGTTCGTCTACAAGAAAACGAACAGTAGAGCCGGTTCCAAGTCCAACCATCATGCCATTTTGTACGATTTTTGCGGCCTCAATGCCAGCTGCCTTCTTAAGAGCATCTTGCTGTGCTTTATCCATTTGTGCCTACTTTCTTATCTTTCTTGTTGGCGTGGCTAAAATAACAGCGCGTTTATAGCGTTTTTACCAACCGCCACTTATTTCATACATACTACATATTAGTCTGCGTTCAGATTTTATTCTGTTTGGTTTGCAGCTTTTGTTTGAATATAAAACTCGGTTGGATCTAGTTTAAGAGTGCCGTCTGGCTGAACATATCCGCTTACTTGTATGTTTCCTAATACGTATCGTGGTTGACCATTAAAGCTTTGGCTCGTATTTGGAGCAGGTGTGAATTGTAATGTTCCAGATACGCATAATCCTGGCACTACTTGATATTTTTGTTCTGATTTATTTTGAGATTGTTTATTTTTACGCGACTCGTCGGATGCTTTCGATTCATCCTGTGTATTACTGTTACGCGTAGTTGAATCGTTAGCAACGCTGTTATCGGCGTATTTAATGGCATCATCATCGGATGTTTCACGTTTTGTTTCACGATGAAAATCGCCTTTAAAATCAGGATTAATATCCTTACCAACGCATCTTCCTATGTGATATTCTGCATTAGAAATCTTGCCGTCTAACAGCATTTTTGCATCTTTTGGTACATCAACACCGTCTGCATATGTAGAAGAAATCAACGATTTCCATCCTTCTAGTGGCAGGTATCCATCCTTCAATCTGCTGCGGCAATCTTCAGCATAAGTTCTAGCCAGCTCATCAACTTTTTCGTTTCCAGCGTTTCCAGCGTGTCCCTTAACCCAGACGAACTTAACGGAGCCTTCGCGTTTAGTAATCTCCGAATCGATTGCGCGAATCAAATCTGCGTTTTTTACAGGCTCTTTTTTGGAGTTCTTCCAACCGTTCTTCTTCCACCCGTGAATCCACGTGGTTGAGCAGTTTATAGCGTATTGCGAATCAGTTTCGATTGTAAGATCCTCGCTTCCAGGGTGTGCTCTCAACGCTTCGAGTACTGCGCATAACTCACCGATTTGATTCGTGCCATTTGTGGCTCCGCCTGCATCCGCGTTTCCTGCATGTTGATGCTCGTTCGTGCTTCCTGCTTCATCAGTGTGGTCTGCCCAAGCCCAACCCATTGATCCATTTGGATTTCCAAGTGCTGAACCATCGGTAGAAACAACAATCATCACAAAACCTTTCAAAAATGCGCCGGTTGCAGATTGCAACCAGCGCAATTAGTAGATTCTTTACTTACGAAAGATTATTACGTTACGCTAAAGCCTTGTCTACTACAGCAGTAGCTTCCTCAAGCACCTTGTCAAGTGCCTCTGGAGAAACGAAGGACTCGGCATAAACCTTGTAAATATTCTCGGTACCAGATGGACGAGCGGCGAACCAATTGTTCTTGGTCGTAACCTTCAAGCCGCCAATCTTTGCGCCGTTTCCAGGAGCTTCCGTAAGCTTTGCGGTAATATCTTCGCCAGCGAGCTTAGTTGCTTCAACATCGTTGCCACTTAGAGCCGCAAACTTCTGCTTCTGTTCAAGAGTTGTTGGAGTATCTACGCGCTTGTACCAGCTTTCTCCAAAGCGAGCAACCTGATCTTGGTGAAGCTGAGCTGGGTTCTTACCAGTCTTTGCAGTAATTTCTGCAGCGAGCAAATCAGGAATCAAACCATCCTTATCGGTGGTCCACACGCGTCCGTCTTTGCGCAAGAAGCTCATGCCAGAGCTTTCCTCACCGCCGAAAGCAACTTCGCCGCTAAAGAGTGGGTCAACGAACCACTTGAAGCCAACAGGAACTTCCACAAGCTTAGCGTTAATCGAAGCAGCTACGCGGTCAATCAAGGAAGAAGACACAAGCGTCTTGCCGATAGCAGTATTCTTTGGCCAATCCGGACGAGCGCCGCCGAACAAGTACTCCACGCACACTGCAATGTAGTGGTTAGGGTTCATAACGCCCCAATTCGGGCACACGATACCATGGCGATCGGCATCTGGATCAGTGCCTCCAACCAAATCGTACTTATCCCAAGCGCCAGCGTTAAGCTGATCAACTAAGCCCTTCATTGCGTAAGGGGAGCTTGGATCCATACGAATCTTGCCATCGTGGTCAATAGTCATGAATCGCCAAGTTGGGTCAACTTCTGGACGCACAACGCCAATGTTTAAACCGTACTTTTCGTTCATAAGTGGCCAGTAGTTTACGCTTGCGCCGCCGAGTGGGTCAATTCCCAAACGCACGCCGCTAGAGCGAATCACATCGAAATCGATTACGTTAGCCAAATCGTTAACGTAGTGCTCGCGGTAATCGAAGCCTTCAACCAAATCAGACTTGATTGCTTCCTCGAAAGGCACGCGCTTAACGGACTTGTAGTTGTCGAGCAATTCGTTTGCGCGAGCTGCGATTGCGTTAGTTACGTCTGCTGGGGCAGGGCCGCCTGTTACAGGGTCGTACTTAAAACCTCCGTCGGTTGGAGGATTGTGCGATGGAGTGACGACAATGCCATCTGCCAAGCCGTCTCCGCTAAAGCGTTGAGTGCCGTCGGCTGCGCGATTATGCGTCAAAATAGCCTGAGAAACAACAGGAGTTGGCACGAAATCGCCGCGAGAATCCACGCGAACGTGAACTCCGTTAGCAACCAAAACCTCGATAGCGGTTTTTTGAGCAGGCTCAGAAAGAGCGTGCGTATCGCGACCAATATAAAGAGGACCAGTTACGCCAGCCTTCTTGCGATATTCAGCAATAGCTTGAGTAATAGCCACAATATGAGCTTCGTTAAACGAAGTTTTTAAAGCAGAACCACGGTGACCGGACGTACCGAAAATCACGCGCTGTTCTGGAATATTGGAATTTGGAACTTCATCATAGTAAGCGCCAACCAAAGCGTCGACATCTACTAGATCTTCTGGGGTGGCGGGCATTCCCGCATTTTTTGCTACCATAATTTTTTATTTTGCCACGGCGACGGTATTTTAACGTAAGTTAGCATTATTTTGAGTCAAAGAAGATTGTAAACTCTCTGGTATGCGCACGCATAAAGCCTGTTTGTCTACGCTAAAACGCAAGTGTTTTGTGTAGCCTAAAATATCTCCATCAACTTGCACAGGAGCAGGTCGTTCTATCTTGACTTCTGCTTCAACACCTTGCGATTGGTCGATTTTAGAGTTTGTAGAAAGCGGACTTTGCTTTGCTTTTCCTGTAACGGTTTGGTGTACAACGTCTCCAAATAGGTTAGCCCATCCAATTAATCCGCCAGATGTGTCAATAATTTCGAAGTCTAATATGCCATCATCGTAAACGGCTTCTGGCATTAAAGAAAGCATTGGTATTTGTCCACAATTACCAGCCATAAGTGTGCGGAATGATATTCCTCTTGCTGTGTGATTTGTACCGTTTTCTCTAATAAAAGTAACGTCTCCGCGATATTTTGGCGCAAATAAGTGTTTAACGCCAGCAACAAAGTATGCAAGCCAGCTTATGTTCTTTTTAAGCGCAGGATTAGTGTCGTCTATCATAAGAGCGTCGAATCCAATTCCTGCAATAATCAAAAATGCGTGACCATGGTCTTCATACGGCTTGTCGAGTATAAAAACACGCCCAACGTCAACTTTTTTAGATCCGTGGCTTGTTGCAACTCTTAGTGCTGCTTGAACATCATCTACTGGAATGCCCATGTTGCGCGCAAACAAGTTCCCTGTGCCAATTGGAATTATTCCCATCGCGTGGTTCGTGCTAGAAACCGCGCTTGCAACCGTTCTAACAGTGCCATCTCCACCAACTGCCACAACAACATTTGCCCCGTTTTCTAAGGCTTCGAGTGCGCATTCTCGCCCATCTTTATTTAATTGAGTGTCTATTATTTCGTATGTGAAATTGTGTGATTTGCAATATTCTTTAATGTCAAGTCTATATTGTTCTGCTTGAGGTTTAGACGGGTTTAGTATGAAAGCGTAATGTACACTATCTCCGTGTCGCTCTGCGAGTTTTTCTGCTAAATGATGCTTTTTCAAGGCGCGCGTAACTATCATAATGATGAATGGTGCAAGTACTAGCGCAAAAACAATCACCATTAACGCAATCGTCGCTTGAATTGGCATATCTGGCATATTTATTATTCTTGCACATATCTTTAATATATGGTGATTATTTTTAGAATATTTGCGAATATTTGATTACTTTTCACATTTTCATCACGTATTGAGCATATTTTTTATTTTTGGCTCGCATTTCTATTATTTATTTCTATTATTTCTATTTATATGTTTTACATTCCTTATGTGAGTTATATGCTAAGCAAGTGCTAAACTTGCCACATGCGATTTTTGTGCCATTAATCGAGCAGGGGTTTAAGAGTATGTCCGAGTTAGAACATAATAATCTAGACGCTTTTGAGTCTGAAAATATTGATAATATTGCTAATAATATAGACGTAAACAGTGTAGATAATTACAATATTGACAATAACAATATAAATCAGACTGCTGTTTTAAAGAACCGCCATAAGTCGAACAAGTCTGCACTGGTCCTTTTATATTCTTTGGTCATATTTGTTATACTCTTAGTCTGCGCTTTTCTTGGCACACAAGCGTATTTCCATGATCGTGTTGCCCCTGGTGTACATTTTGCTGGAAGTAGTCAAATTGTTGGCGCTCAGTTGGCAGCGGTTTCTAAAAATGTAGATAATGCTGTTGATAGCACCAAAATAGAAATTAAAGATGATCGTGGTAAAACAATCAACGCGAATTTTGAAGACTTGTACGTCAAAGTAGATAAGAGCGCAACGGTTAAAAATATAATGCGATCTAAGCATGATAACGCGTTTACAATGCTTATGCCTTGGGTTCAGAAGACTGTCGCTTTGCAAGCAACTCGAAACGACATGGATATGGATGCGTATATCATCAAGAAATTTGTTAACGATAAAGATCGTGCAATGCCTTATACGGCAAAATACGATTCTGGTTCTGAATCTTATGTGGTGGAAGATGGTGTTCCAGGTCGTACAGTAATAACATTGCCTGTTCGTGAGGCTGTTAAAAAATCGCTTGAAAATCCTGGTAAAACAGTAAAAGTTACTATTGAGTCTCGTAGAATTGAAGCACCGATTAAGCGTGATGTTGCTAAGAAAACTGTGGATCAGCTTAATAATATTCTTACTAAGAAAATCACTTTAAGTAATGGCGATTCAAAAGATTTTACGATACCTAAATCTGCAATCGCTTCTTGGATTAAGGTTAATGCTGATGAACAGAGAAAGCAGATTTCGTTTACTGTAGATAGGGAAGCAGTAAATACTTGGCTTTCAAAAGAGCTTGCTAAGAATCTGAACCAGCAGAAAATAGATCAGGAAGACACTTATAATAAGAAGGGTCAGTTCATAATGACCACTCTTAAAGGTGTTAATGGCGTAGAGGTTCGCTATTCAAAGGATGTAGCAAACAAGGTTGTGGATACTATCGAAAAGGGTACAGACGCAAAGATTACGGTTCCAACAAATGTAGTAAAGTTTGCTGTTGAAAAGAAGATTGTTGAAATGCGTATTGTGGTTGATAAAACCACGCAGACAGTAAGCGTTTACAAAGATGATCAATTAATACGAACAATGCCAGTTTGCACGGGCTCCAATGGATATTACGAGACGCCAAATGGAACATTCCACATTTACTTACGTTATGACGTTCAAGCTATGCAAGGATTTAATAGAGACGGTTCTAGATACTATTTGCCTGGAATTACTTGGGTTAGCTACTTTAACGGTGGAATTTCATTCCATACAGCAAGGTGGAATGATGTTGGTATAGCACAAGGATACCCAGCAAAGCATGGTTCTCACGGCTGCATTAATATGTACGAGCAGGATTCTAAGTGGGTGTACGACAATTGCCCGCGTGGAACAATCGTACAAGTGGTTGGCGAGCAGCCAGATGGTCCAGTTCGTCAATAATTCATTGTAATAGTGAGTTATAGGCTTTATAAAAGTTATAAAATTCATAAAAGCGAGTAACAATTTGGCTAAATTGGATGACAATAACGCTGCAAAAGGCGGCGAACAAGCCAAGCAAGAATGTGATTCTCCAGCTGTAGCTAGAAGAATAAGCAGTACGCCTATTCAAGTGCGAGTTACAGCCACGCTTTTTGATGCTCCTTCGGATGAAGAGCGTATAGATAAAAAGCCGCCTCTTATTCGATTGGTCAGAAAACTTGTTACATCAAGCGTTGGATTTTGGATGCGTGTAAGCGGTAAGATTATGCGCCGTTTGGGTTGGTTCCCAAGCGTTGAGCCTTATATTGGTTATGGAACTGATAATTATGCTCGTCTGATTTGCCGTACGGTTCTTGCTCCTAAAGCTGGGCATCATTCTGTTTTGAAGCGCGGAATATATGCGATGCTTGTTGTCCCTGCTGTTAGGATTCGTGTTTCTTTAAGCATTGATGGTGTTCCTGTTGAATCTGCGCAAGTTGGTGATTCGTCTGTGTACGATAAGCCAGATGCTAGTTTCAACAGTGGTGCTGAATATTGTGTTTCAGACTGTTCTGGTTATCTTGATTTGATTACCGAAAGATCACTTAATGTTGGTGAACATAAAGTGTCTTACAAAGTAGATAATCGTGAGCCTGTTGATGCAAGCATGTTTGTTATTTCTGAAAAATCTACTTTAGGAATAATTTCCGACGTTGATGACACTATTATGGTCACTCAGGCTCCTTCTCCGCTAAGAGCAGCTTACAATCTGCTTATTATGAATCCAGAGCACAGGCATGCTGTTAAGGGTATGAATCATTTCTTTAATAAGATTCGTGATTTTGTTCCTAACGCCCCGTTTTTCTATCTTTCAACTTCTCCTTGGAATGTGGAAGCTTCTATACGACACTTCATTTTGCGTGAAGGTTTTCCATCTGGACCGCTTCTTCTTAGAGATTTAGATCCTAGACCTAAGACTTTTGTGCCGACTGGTCCTCAGCATAAGCTTGAGTTTGCTCAGCAGCTTATGGATGATTTTCCAGGTATGAGATTTGTGCTTATTGGTGATGATGGTCAGAA